>NZ_JBSGBQ010000021.1:0-163424 GCF_053601335.1 Amycolatopsis sp. NPDC004747
GCCGGGCCGGCGGTGTCCTTGAACGGGTCGCCAACGGTGTCACCGATGATGGTGGCCTCGTGCGAGGACGAGCCCTTGCCACCGTGGTTGCCGTCGAACAGTGACGTGACCGAGCCGTCCTCGAAGACCTGCTGGATGGCCTCCGCCAGCATCGGGGCGATCGACAGCACCGTCAGCCCCGGGAACCGCTTCTCCTCCGGGATCGGCAGCGAGTTCGTCACGATCACCTCGCGCGCCTTGCAGGACGAGAGCCGCTGGGTGGCCGGGTCGGACAGGATGCCGTGGGTCGTCGCGATGACCACGTCGGCCGCGCCCTCTTCGATCAGGGCCTCGGTGGCCTTCACGATCGTGCCGCCGGTGTCGATCATGTCGTCGATCAGCACGCAGAGCTTGCCCTCGACCTTGCCGACCACGCGGTTGGCCACAGCCTGGTTCGGCTTGTCCGGGTCGCGCGTCTTGTGGATGAACGCGATCGGGCGGTCGCCCAGCTGGGCGGCCCACTTCTCGGCCAGCCGGACGCGGCCGGAGTCCGGCGAGACGACCGTGATGTCCGCGTCGCCGTAGGTGGCCTTGATGTGGTCGGCCAGCACGGTCTGGGCCATCAGGTGGTCGACCGGGCCGTCGAAGAAGCCCTGGATCTGCGCGGTGTGCAGGTCGACCGTCATGATCCGGTCGGCGCCCGCGGTCTTGAACAGGTCCGCGATCAGGCGCGCCGAGATCGGCTCGCGGCCCTTGTGCTTCTTGTCCTGGCGCGCGTACGGGTAGAACGGCATCACCACGGTGATCCGCTTCGCGCTCGCCCGCTTGAGCGCGTCCACCATGATCAGCTGCTCCATCACGTACTCGTTGATGGGCGTGGTGTGCGCCTGGATGACGAAGGCGTCGGTCCCGCGGACCGACTCCTCGAACCGGACGAACAGCTCCCCGTTGGCGAACGTGTGCGCCGTCTGCGGGGTGATCGTGACGTTGAGGTGCTGGGCCACCTCTTCGGCGAGCTCCGTGTGCGCGCGTCCGGAGAAGAGCATCAAGTTCTTCTTCGGCGTCCCTTGCTTCGGACTCATGCTGGCGACTCCCCGTCGGTTCCTGCTGCTGAATCGGCGTCGAGGGCGGCCTGGGCCGCCTCCGCCGCGGGCGTACCCGGCCGGCGCCGGATCGCCCAGCCTTCGATGTTGCGCTGGGGCGGCGCCGACACCGCGAGTGTGCCTGGCGGGACGTCTTCGCGGATCACGGCACCTGCACCACTGTAAGCGCCGTCACCGATGTGCACCGGGGCGACGAAGGTGTTGTCCGCGCCCAACCGGACATACGACCCGATAACGGTCCGGTGCTTGTTCACGCCGTCGTAGTTCACGAAGACGCTGGAGCACCCGATGTTGCTGTGCTCACCGATCGTGGCGTCACCCACGTAGGTCAGGTGGGGCACCTTCGTGCCGGCGCCGATCTCGGCGGCCTTCGTCTCGACGAACGCGCCCAGCTTCGCCTTGACGCCCAGCTTGGTGCCCGGCCGCAGGTAGGTGAACGGGCCGACGTTGACGCCGTCGCCGAGCTCCGAGTCCGAGCCGTGGACCCGCACGACGCTCGCGCCCGCGCCGATCGACACGTTCGTCAGCGTGCTGTCCGGGCCGACCGTGCTGCCTTCGCCGACCGACGTCGTGCCCTTGAGCTGCACGCCGGGCTCGACGACGACATCGCGGGAGAGGGTGACGCCGGCGTCGATCCAGGTCGTCGCCGGGTCGACGACCGTGACGCCTTCGCGCTGCCAGCGCTGCACGATCCGGCGGTTGAGCTCGGCGCCCAGCACCGACAGCTGCACGCGGTCGTTGACGCCCTCGGTCAGCCACGGGTCGTCGACGACCAGCGCGCCGACGTGCAGCCCGTCGCCGTTCGCGATGCCGAGCACGTCGGTGAGGTAGAGCTCGCCCTGGGCGTTGTCGGTCGAGAGGCGCGAGAGGCCGTCGCGCAGCACCGCCGCGTCGAAGGCGTAGACGCCCGAGTTGATCTCGGTGATCTCGGCCTGCTCGGGGGTGGCGTCCTTGTGCTCGACGATCCCGGTGACCTTGCCGGCGCTGTCGCGCACGATCCGGCCGTACCCGCTCGGGTCGGCGACCACCGAGGTGAGCACGGTGACCGCGTTCTTCGCTTCGGTGTGCTCGTCGAGCAGCGCGCCCAGGGTCGCGGTGTCGAGCAGCGGGACGTCGCCGTAGCTGACGAGCACGGTGCCGGTGAGGTCCGCGGGCAGCGTCGCGAGCGCGCAGGAGACGGCGTGGCCGGTGCCCTTCTGCTGGTCCTGCACCGCCGTGCCGACCGGGCGGCCGAGGGCTTCCCCGACCGAGGCCAGGTGCTCGCCGACGGCCTCGCGGCCGTGTCCGACGACCACGACGAGGTGTTCGGGGTTCAGGCCGGCGGCGGCCCGGACCGCGTGCTCGACCAGGGGCCGCCCGGCGATCGGGTGCAGCACCTTGGGCGTCGAGGAACGCATGCGGGTGCCTTCACCCGCGGCCAGGATCAACGTGCTCAGCGGGCCGGTCAACGGCGCTCCCAACGGTTACCAAAAGATGGCTTCTGTCGGGCACCGATCCTAACCGTGCTCTTCGGGGTCCCACGTCGGGTCGGTGGGCGGAGCCTCGCTGGCCCACGCGGCGGCCGGGTCGGCGGCCATCGAGTTCGCCGACGCGACCTGGTTGCCGCCGCCGCGTTTGGCCTGGTACATGGCCGCGTCCGCGCGGGCGAGGACCTGCTCGCCGCGTTCCTGGGGCCGCAGCGACACCAGCCCGATCGACAGCGTCACACCGTGCGAAAGGTGGTGCGGCAGGTTCGAGACGGACTTCACGGCGCGCCCGAGCGCCATCTTCGCCGCGGACGCCGGGGTGCCCGGGAGCAGGACGATGAACTCGTCGCCGCCGTAGCGGGCCACCAGGTCGTCGCCGCGCAACGCGTCCCGCAGGGTGCTCGCGACCACCCGCAGGACGTTGTCGCCTTCGGCGTGCGACTGCTTGTCGTTGACGCCTTTGAAGCCGTCGAGGTCGACCAGGGCGACCGCCAGCGGCTGCGCGTCGGCCGACGACGCGAGCTGGCGCAGCTTCTCGTCCAGCGCGCGCCGGTTCGGCAGGCCGGTGAGCGGGTCCTGCAGCGCCTGCTGGGTGATCGCGCCGTGCTCGGCGGAGAGCCGTTCGTGCTCGCGGCGGGCGTTCAGGGTGGCGATCTGCGACTCGCGCAGGCTCCACATCTCCGACTCCAGGCGCCGCGCGTAGTCGATCAGCGACTCGCTGGCACCGGAGGCGTAGTCCGGGGTCGTGTCGAGCCGGGCCAGCTCGCGGGCGATGTTCAGCCGCATCGACGGCTGCGAGGTGTCGTCCGAGATCGACTGGCGGGTCTCGCGCAGGACCGTGAGGGCCTCCTCGCGGCGGCCCTCCTTGTCCAGGCAGCGGGCCAGCGCGATCGCCACGATCTCCCGGTCGTGCCCGAACGCGCGCTCGGTGTAGAGGTGCTGCAGCCGGTCGATGTGCTCGGCGCCCGGCTGGTTCAGCGCCGGCGCCGCGGCCAGCACGCCGACCTGGTCGATCGCCGCCACGTTCGCCTTGCGCGGGAACAGCGATTCGGCGAACGGGCCTTCGGCGGCCGCGCCCATCGAAGCCGCGGTGCGGAACTTCTCGGCGCTCTCGTCGTACTCGTCGATGCGCTCCAGCCGCAGGCCCCAGCCGAGCAGCATCTTGATCCGGTTGATCAGCTGCAGGGCGATGTCGTGCGGGCTCGCGCTCTCGCGGATCGCGGTGGCGGCCCGGCCGATGACCTCTTCGGCGGCCTCGTAGACGCCGAGCTGGTTGAGCACCAGCCAGCAGTCGATCAGCGTCGAGGAGAGCAGCCGGTTCCAGTTGCGCAGCCCGACCTGCCGGTCCGGGATGGTCGAGTCGTCGAGGATGGCCAGCGCGCGGGCGATCTCGGTGAGCGCGGCGTCCTCCTGCGCGGCGATCACGAGCCGGCGCCCGCGCAGCGCGTGCGCGTCCGCGCGCAGCAGGGCGATGCCGTGGCGCCGGGTGTGCGCGAGCATCTCGTCGAGCCGGGGCTCGGCCTCCGCGGCCAGGCCTTTCGTGGCCAGCCGGGCCAGCGCCGACGAGCGCAGCAGCTGGGCCACGAGCAGGGGCTCCCCGCGCCGCTGGGTCTCGTCGAGCAGCTCGTCCATCATCGCGACGATCTCGAGCTGCTGGGTGTACTCGTGCCGCTGGACCGCGGCGTTCAGCTCCCGCGCGCGCCCGACGATCCACGCGTCGGACATCTCGGCCAGCGCGGGCCGCCTGGCCGTCACCGGGTCGGTCGCCTCGTCGGTCAGCGCCAACCTCCCGGTGTCGTGGGTTTCCGGTTCCTTCTGCTGCTCCGCCGCCAGGATTCGAACCTGAACTGTCAGAACCAAAATCTGAAGTGCTGCCGATTACACTACGGCGGATCGAACCTGGTCAGGATAGCGACGATCGGGTGTCGTCCGCGCGGGGGATGCGTTACGGGCGGCTCCGCCGGGGTACCCGGGTTCCCGACAGCGGTGTGAGTTCGGGCTCTCCCCAGCCGCCCGAACCTCCTGTACCGTAACTTACGGCATCGTAGGTTAGGGCGCCCTTGCTAGAAGTGTGCCCGTGTAGGAAGAAGTGAAGCGTATGACGGCCACGCTCGACCGTTCCCAGCCCACCGGGGAGCCGGAGGCCCCCAAGGGGCCCAAACCTGTCATCGACGGCAAGCGCGGCATCGGCGTGCAGCTGTCGGTCTACTTCGGTGTGATCGCCCCGCTCGTGGCCCTGCTGGTCGCGGTGCCGTTCGCGTGGGGCTGGGGACTGAGCTGGGTCGACGTCGGCATCTTCGTGGCGTTCTACGCGATCAGCGGGCTCGGCATCACGGTGTCGTACCACCGCTACTTCACGCACGGCTCGTTCAAGGCCAAGCAGTGGCTGCGCGTGTTCATGGCCATCGCGGGCAGCATCGCCCTGCAGGGCCCGGTGATCACCTGGGTTGCCGACCACCGCCGCCACCACGCGTTCTCCGACCGCGACGGCGACCCGCACTCGCCGTGGGCGTTCGGCACCTCGCCGTGGGCCATCGCCAAGGGCTTCTGGCACGCGCACATGGGCTGGCTGTTCGAGCGCGACCAGACCAACGCCGAGCGCTTCGCGCCGGACCTGGTCAAGGACCCGGCGATCAAGAAGGTCGACGACCTGTTCTGGCTGTGGGCCCTGCTCAGCCTGACGCTGCCGGCGCTGCTCGGCGGGCTGATCTCGTGGTCGCTGTGGGGCGCGGTGACGGCGTTCTTCTGGGCCGGCCTGGTCCGCATCTGCGTGCTGCACCACGTGACCTGGTCGGTCAACTCGATCTGCCACATGATCGGCGAGCGCCCGTTCGCCGCCCGCGACAAGTCGGCGAACTTCTGGCCGCTGGCGATCTTCTCCTTCGGCGAGTCTTGGCACAACCTGCACCACGCCGACCCGACGTCCGCCCGCCACGGCGTCAAGCGCGGCCAGATCGACATCTCCGCGCGGCTGATCTGGATCTTCGAGAAGTTCGGCTGGGTGCACGACGTGCGCTGGCCGACGCCGCAGCGCTTGGCCCGTATCGCGACCGAAAAAGCCTAGTCAACTAGGCTGCCCCGATGGCGGGGAGACGACGTTCGAAGCGTGAGCAGCAGGTCACCGGGGCCCGTCCGGCCGCCCCGGTGACCCGCGTCCGGATGACCGGCACCGAGCGGCGTCAGCAGCTGCTGAACGTGGCGCGGGCCCTGTTCGCCGAGAAGGGCTTCGACGGCACGTCGATCGAAGAGATCGCCCACCGCGCCAACGTGTCCAAACCGGTGGTGTACGAGCACTTCGGCGGCAAAGAGGGCATCTACGCGGTGGTTGTCGACCGCGAGACCCAGCTGCTGCTCGACAGGATGGTCTCGACCCTCCACGGCGGCCACCCGCGGGCGATGCTCGAACAGGCGGCGACAGCGCTGCTGTCCTACGTCGAGGACTCCCACGACGGCTTCCGCATCCTGGTCCGCGACTCCCCGGTGGCCAGCTCGACGGGGACGTTTTCCACGGTGCTGAACGACATCGCGAGCCAGGTCGAGCACATCCTGGCCCAGCAGTTCGCGGCCCGAGGCTACGACGAGAAGCTGGCCGCGCTGTACGCGCAGGCCCTGGTGGGCATGGTGGCGCTGACCGGCCAGTGGTGGCTGGACGCGCGCAAGCCGAAGCGCGACGAAGTGGCGGCGCACCTGGTCAACCTGGCGTGGAACGGGTTGTCGCACCTGGAGCACAAGCCGAAGCTGCGCCTGGGCTGAAAACGGCTCGACAGCCCTGCCACAGTGGTGGGCATGGCCGAGTTCGCGACCTTGCGGCTGATGCAGGGGCTGGCGCAGCGGCTCACCGCCACCCACCCGGAGCTGGTCAACAGCGACGCGTCGTACGGCGAGCTGGCCTGGAACTGGGGCCGCACCGGCGGCGAAGGCGAGCACCGGCGGTGGTTTTCCGGCGGCGAGCTCGTCGCCTGGGGCTGGGCCGAGCTGCTGCGCCGGGCCCGCCGCAACGACGGCTCGGTCAAGGACGTCAAGGGCGCGTACCTGGCCTATCAGGTGCACCCTTCGCACGCGGAGCTGGTCGACGAGGTGATCGCCTGGTTCGAGGCGACAGCTCCCGGTGTCGAGCGCACTGTGCTGCCGTCCGCGGCCGACTCGCACGGCCTGCGGCGGTGGGCCGCGCACGGCTACGAGCCGGACGCACCCGACGCGTGGTCGCAGCTCAACTCGCGCGACCTGAACGAGCCGGCGGAACCGTCGCTGCCGGCCGGGTTTTCCTTCCGCACCGCGGCGGAGGTCCCGCCGGAAGCCGTGGTCCAGGCCCACGTGGCCGCCTGGGCACCGACGTCGTACACGGCTTCGTCGTACGAGCGCCTGCGGCGGGTGCCGGGCTACCGAGGTGACTTGCACGTCCTGGTGGAGGCCCCGGACGGGACGATGGCGTGCTCGGCGATCATGTGGCTCGACGAGGTGAACGAAACGGTCGAGTTCGAGCCGGTCGGCACGCATCCGGGCTACCGGCGCCGAGGGCTGGCCCGGGCGATGCTGCTGCAGGGGATGCGCTCGGCGGCCGCGGCGGGCGCCCGGCACGCGACGGTCGCCTGCATGGGCGAGCCGGCCCCGGCGCGGGAGCTGTACCACAGCGTGGGGTTCCGGGCGTTTTCGCGGGACGCGCCGCTGATCAAGCGTTGGCCGCCCGGAGCCTGAAGGGCCGGGACCGCGCCGGAAGGCGGGCCCCGGCACCGGAAGCCGTCAGGTCCGGCCGGTGATGTGCACGGGCGCGGTGACCGGTTCCTGCGGGACCAGGACGATCGGCGCGAGCTTGCCCACCGGCCAGCCCCCCGCGCCGAAGGTCAGGTCGCCGCCCGCGGCCGGGACCGGGTTGGTCGCGTTGCGGAGGTTCTTCAACTGCAGCAGGACGTCCCCGGGGGCCGGCGGCTTGCCCAGGTTCTCCGCCGCCTGCCGGGTGGCGAAGACGGCCGAAGCCAGCGCGTCGTGGAAGGAGATCGAGTAGCCGTCGATCAGGTCGCCCTCGGCCAGCCCGAGTGCGAGGTAGCGGCTGTGGAACTGCGCGTAGTTCTTCGGCGCCCGGTTCGCCCGCCCGGCGTCGCCCCAGGCCTGCGCGTCGCTGTCGGACGCGGCGATGAGCCGGAGGTTCGCCCGGTCGAGGTTCGCCAGCACCGCGCCGTCGCCCTGGGTGAGGCCGACGCCGGTGGTCCCGGTGGCCACGTACCGCCGCTTGTCGTTCCGGCACGGGTGCCCGGCCAGCGCCGCGACCAGCGCGGGGAGGTCACGTTCCCGGCCGGCGAAGAACACGACGTCGCTGTCGTATTCGCACACGGCGTCGGCGACCGGCCCGAACACCGCGGGGGTGGCTTGCGAGGGCTGGCGGCTCCCGGCGAACCAGCGGGTCCGCTGGTCGAACCGGTACCGCTTCCCGAACTTTTCCGTCAGCGCTTCGCCGAGGGTGGTCACGTACGGGTCTTTGTTGTTGTCCTGGACGAGCAGGCCGCCGGCCGGCGGCGGGGTGAGGTACTCGTCGAGCGCCGTCACGTAGTCGGCGTTGGACGGCGACACCTTGAAGAAGTTGTCCCACACCATGTCGGTGCTGGACACGTCGCCGATGGCCGCGATGTGGTACTTCTCGAGTTCCCTGGCGTCGTCCAGGGTCCGCTGGCCACTGGGCCCCATGCCGACGACGGCGACCAGCGGGTGCTCCTCACCGGTCATCCGGACCAGTTGTTCGATCACCTTCGCGGAGTGGTCCTGGTTGCGTCCCTCGTTGAGGAGCACCACTTGCACGCCCAGCGTGTTGGCCGGCCGGAAGTCCGCGCGCTCGAGGTCGTTGGCCCGCACCTGGGCGGTGAGGATCCCGTTCAGCGCACGGGGAATCGCCTTCTCGGTCATCGCACTGCCGGGGCCCGACGTCATGGGCATCAGGACGCCTATCCGCACGTAGTCGATCGGCCCGCGGCTCCCGTCCGCCTGTTCCCCTCGCCGCTTCACAACCTCGTTCTGCGCGGCGATCCGGGCGACGACGTCCTTGACCTCGGGCGAAAACGCATAGCTCTGTTCATTGGTCCACCCGACGCATTCGTCGTCCGCCATGGACAGGGCGAAACCGGGGGTCTCGACCTGGTCCAGGCCCTGGCAGGCCGCCGGCGGTGCTCCGCCGGGACCGCAGCCGACGGCCCCCAGCCCGGCGAACACCACGACCACCGCGGCGAGGGCCCGGCGGCGTTTTCTCGCCGGCACGCGAACCCGGTGGGGAAGTTTTTCCAGCACTTGGCACCTCGCAAAGAAACGGGATTGCTGATCGCGGCCACTCCGGTCTGCCGGGAGTGTCGAAACCGCCGTTCCTTCTACAGATACCAATTTCCACGAGGATATTTGCCGGTGCGCTGTCACTCGATCCGGTGAATACGCGCCGAGTGAGAATCAATTCGAAAACCGGGAAACGGGGTTCGAAATTCCCGTGCTGCTCACCGCAGTTGCCCGGCCGCGTGCAGGTGGTCGAAGATGAGCTGGTCCACGGCGGAAACCCGGCCGCGGTCGGCGTAGCCGAGCCAGACGACCTCTTCGATCTCGCTGCTCGCCTTGCACGTGCCGCGGTAGCCGGCGGTGTAGCAGGTCATCCGCACCAGCGTGCCCGCCGCGTGGCCGTGCGCCTGGGCTTCGAACGTGCCCGCCGGCGTGATCGACTCGACGTCGATCGCCACGTCGAGTTCTTCGCGGATCTCGCGGACCAGCGTTTCGCGGTCGGTTTCGCCGGGCTCGCGCTTGCCGCCGGGGAGGTAGTAGACGTCCTTGCCGCGCGAGCGCGTGCTGAGGACCCGGCCGTCCACGACGTGGATCCAGGCGATCTTGTCGATCACCGCAGCTGCCCTGCCTCGTGCAGGTGGTCGAAGATCTGCTGCGCCACCAGCGAAACCCGCGGCCGGTCCGCGTAGCCGAGCCACGCGATCTCCTCGATCTCCGCGCAGGCACCGGGCGTGCCCCGGTAATCCGCCGAGTAGGCCGTGGTGCGGACGAGCGTGCCGTCCGCGTGTCCGTGGGCCTGGCCCTCGAACGTGCCCGCCGGCGTGATCGACTCGACGTCGATCACCACCCCGAGTTCCTCGCGGATCTCGCGGACCAGCGTCTCGGCGTCGGTCTCGCCCGGCTCGCGTTTGCCGCCCGGCAGGTAGAACCGGTCCTTGCCCCGCGAACGCGCCGCCAGGATCCGGCCGTCCACGACGTGGATCCAGGCGATCTTGTCGATCACGCCGGCGGACGTGGCCGGGTCGATCTCGCTCATGCCCCGATCCTAGGCACTAGGGTCGGGTCTATGGCGAACAACAGGGAAATCGTGGTGACGGGCGGCGGCACGGGCATCGGCTACGCCGTGGCGGCGGCCTTCGCGCAGGCCGGCGAGCGCGTCACGATCACCGGGCGCCGGGAGAAGGTGCTCACCGAAGCCGCGACGCTCACCGGCGCGCGGCCCGTCGTGTTCGACGCCGCCGATCCGGCCGCCGTCGAAGCCGCGCTGGCCGAGCTGCCGGACCGCGTCGACGTCCTCGTCAACAACGCCGGTGGCAACACGGACCTCCTCGACGGGGACAGCGAACCGGGGCTGGCCGGCTTCGCGGCCGCGTTCGAGCGGAACCTCAAGTCCAATGTGGTCAGTGCCGCGCTGGTGACGCACGCGCTGCGCGACCGCCTCGCCGACGGCGCGCGGATCATCACCGTCGGCTCGATCGCCGCGCACACCGGCGCCGGGTCCTACGGGGCCGCGAAGGCCGCGGTCGAAGGCTGGAACGTGAGCGTGGCCCGGGAGTTCGGGCCGCGCGGGATCACCGCGAACGTCGTCGCGCCCGGGCTGATCGGGGAGACCGAGTTCTTCCACGGGCAGCTGAGCGACCGGCGTCGCGAGTGGCTGATCGGCAACACGATGAACAAGCGCCCGGGGACGCCGGACGACGTCGTCGCCGTGGTGACGTTCTTGGCGAGCCCGGCGGCCGGGCACGTCACCGGCCAGGTCGTGCACGTCAACGGTGGTGCCCACCTGGGCAAATAAGGCCGCGAAACCGGCCGATCGGCCGATGCGCGCGCCGGTTGTCCGCCGGATGGCCGGAACAGCCCGGCCCATCGGATGATCCACGCCGCCCGCCTCCGCCATAGCTTCGGATTCCTCACGGATCCGGCGGAGGTGGACGGTGTTCGAGCGGCTGAACAACGTGAAGGTGCTCGTGGCGATCGCGGTGGCCATCGTGGTCGGGGGCCTGGCCGTCGCCTTCGCCGTCAACAGCGGTTCCGGCGGTGACGGCTGGCACGCCCGGTGCGGTGCGGTGCCCGCCGAGCCCGCCGGCAAGCAGGCGAGCCTCGTGGCGGAGGCGCGGAAGGCGCTGCTGGAGACCGGGCACGAGCCGCGGCTCGGGATCGAGATCGTCGACCTGGACGCCTGCGCCGTCGAAACGCGGTGGAAGGCCGACCAGCCGCAGCCCACCGCGTCCGTGGTGAAGCTGCTCATCGCCCTCGACCTGATCGACCGCTCCGGGGTGCCTTCGGGCAGCGAAGCGGCGGCCGTGCGCACCATGCTCGCCGCCAGCGACGACCGCGTCGCCAGCCGCCTGTGGCAGCAGGACGGCGGCCCGGCCATCGTCCGGCGGATGGCCGGGAAGCTGGGGCTCACGCACACCGCGGCCCCGGACGACGCGGGCCAGTGGGGTGCCACCCGGATGTCGCCCACCGACGTCGTCACGGTCTACCGGTACATCACCGCGAACCTGGCCGAAGACGGCCGCGAGTTCCTCACCGAAGCGATGGAAAACGCCCCGCGCAGCGCCGCCGACGGGTTCGACCAGCACTTCGGGATCCCGAGCGCGTTCGCGGGCGCGACCTGGGCGGTCAAGCAGGGCTGGGGCAGCTCCGAGGCCCGCCGGGTGCTCAACACCACGGGCCTGGTCCGGACCGCGTCCCGTACCTACGCCGTCGCGGTGATGGCTTCCTGGAAGGAAACCATCGACTGGCCCACCGCGACCACGGCGGTGACCACCGCCATCACCGCGCTGAAGGGCTCGCTCAAGGCCGGCAAGGCCTGAGGCCGGGCTGGATGCCGGTCCCCGGGTCGCCAGGTCGGCGATGGCGCCCGGGGACCGGCGCGGTGCTGCCGCGGGAACGCACTCTTCGGACCGCGTCCAACACGCGTCGGGGGCGGGCGAAAACTCTTGGTGCACACCATGTTCCGCGATCCGCCACCCCGGCGGAAGTGCCCACGGCACCGAGCGGCCGTGCCTTTCGCACGCTCAGGCGGGTGTGACCTTCAGCAGCTTGTCGTCCGTCCCGTCCGACGTGGTCACGTACAGGGCGCCGTCCGGGCCGCTGCGGACCGCGCGCAGCCGGCCGAACTTGTCGTCGAACTCCGGCGGCAGCGTGACGTCGAGGACCTTGCCCGCCGGGTCCAGGTGGTACAGCAGCAGCTTCTGGCCCTTGAGCGCCACCACGACCAGCGCGCCGTCGTTCGCGCCCCACTGCGAGCCGGTCAGGAAGGCGTCGCCGCTGATCGCCTCGGTGATCTGCCCAGACGTCCACAGTGGACTCACCGCGTCCGGGAACCGCTTGAGGTCGGTCATCGGCACGCTCTCGTCGTAGCTGGAGTCGGTGCCGCCCTTCGACGGGTCCCAGCCGTAGTTCCCGCCCGGCTTCAGCAGGTTGACCTCGTCGTCGAACGTCGGCCCGTGTTCGGCGGTGATCACCTGGCCGCTGCCCGGCCGGATCGCCACGCCCTGGACGTTGCGGTGGCCGTAGGTGTAGATCAGCCGTTCGCGCGGGTCGCTCGAAGTGATGAACGGGTTGTCCGGCAACGGGTTCCCGGTCTTCGCGTCCAGCCGCAGCACCTTGCCGCCGAGGGAGTGGCGGTCCTGCGCGATCGACGCGCGCGCGGTGTCACCGGTGCCGACCAGCAGCGCGCCGTCCGGGGCGAACGTCGGACGGCAGCCGGAGTGCCGCCCGCTCGGGTTCACCGGCAGCCCGGTGAGCAGGTCCTTGACCTTCGACGCGCTCGCGCCGTCGGCGGCCAGCTTCCAGGTGACCAGCCGGATGTCGACGGCCTTGCCGCCTTCCTGGTGGTCCTGGCAGGTGATGAACTCGCGGCTGGTGGCGAAGTCCGGGCTGACGACCATGCCGAGCAGCCCGCCTTCGCCCTTGACCATGACGTCGGAGAAGTCGGCGCGCACCTCGGTGGCCTTGCCGTCGCGGACCAGGGCGAGCTTGCCGGGCCGCTGCGGCACGAGGATGCCGCCGCCGGGCAGGAACCCGACGTCCCAGCCGTGCTCCAGGCCGGCTGTCACGGTCTCGACCTTGAACTTCCCGCTCGCGGCGGACGGCGTGGTCGCGGGCGGGGCGCTCTGCACCGGTTCGCTCGCCGCTCCGGAACAGCCCAGGACCAGCAGGGACACCGCACCGATGAGACCCAGCGAACGCCGCATAAGGCCCATCCTGCCACCACCCGGTGAAATCGCCGTCTGGCCGGACGGCGTTCAGGAGCCCGGCCGCACCAAACCCGATTCGTAGGCGAAGACCACGGCGTGCACCCGGTCGCGCAGCCGCAGCTTGCCGAGGATCCGTCCCAGGTGCGTTTTCACCGTGGTCTCGCCGATGTAGAGCCTCGCGGCGATCTCGCCGTTCGACAGCCCGCGCGCGACGAGGCCCAGCACGTCCTTCTCGCGTTCGGTGAGCTCGCCGAGTTTTGCCACGTCCACGGGGGCGCGGTCGTGCGCGAGGTACCGGTCGAGCAGCCGCCGCGTGACCGACGGCGAGACCATCGAGTCGCCCCGCAGCACGCCCCGGATCGCCACGAGCATCTCTTCCGAAGGCGCGTCCTTCACGAGGAACCCGCTGGCCCCGCCCCGCAGCGCGGCGTAGGCGTATTCGTCGAGGTCGAAGGTGGTGATGACGAGAACGCGCACATCCGGCAGCTCGGCGCAGATCCGCCTGGTCGCGGCGACGCCGTCGAGCACCGGCATCCGGACGTCCATCAGCACGAGGTCGGGCCGCAGTTCGTGGGCGAGGGCGAGGGCTTCTTCGCCGTTGCCGGCCTCGCCGACGACGGTGAGATCGTCCTGGCTTTCGACGATCATCCGCAGGCCCACGCGGACGAGCTGCTGGTCGTCGCAGAGCAGGATCCGGGTGGTCACGGTCCCACCACCAGGCTCGCGCACACCCGGTACCCGCCGTCCGGCAGGGGGCCGGCCGACAGCTCGCCGTGGTACATCTCGACGCGCTGGCGCATTCCGGCCAGCCCTCGGCCGGACGAGGGCAGGGCCGGTGACGGTGGTGCGTGGCCGCCCGTGTTGGTCACCTCGATCCGCACCTCCGGTGGCTCGTAGGCGACGCCGACGCGGCCGGTCGCGTCGGCCGGAGCGTGCTTGATCATGTTGGTCAGTGCCTCCTGGACGATGCGGTACGCCTGCAGCGCGGCGCTCGCGGGCAGCCGGCCCGGGTCGCCGGTGACGTCGAGGCTGACGTCGCGCCCGGACTGCGCCACCAGCTCGCGCAGCTCGGCGAGCGTCGGCTGGGGACTGCGTGCCGCCTGGCCGGCGTGCAGGACTTCGAGGAGCCGCCGCAGCTCGGCCAGTGCGTCCCGGCCGGTGTGGACGATCGTGTCGAGCGTGCGGTCGACGGCTTCGGGGTCGCGGTGCCGGGCGAGCTTCGCGCCCTCGGCGTTCAGGACGATCACGCTCACGCTGTGCGCCAGCACGTCGTGCAGCTCGCGGGCGATCCGCGTGCGCTCTTCCGCGACCGCCGCGCGCGACTGGGCGTCGGCCCGCTTCTCCTCCTCCGCGGCGAGCTGCTCCCGCTTGCGGAAGAACTCGCCGAGCGCCCACGCCGCGATGTGCAGGGGCAGGCCGGCGACGATGGTGAGGGCCGGGTTGTCCGTGTAGCTGCCCCAGACCACGGCCCACTGGACGTCGAGCACGACGATCGCCGCCGCGGTCGCCGCGGCGAACCACCGGTGGGCTTGCTTGACCACGGTGAAGAGGGCGATCGCCATCGCCAGTTCGGTGCGGCCGCGGTCGTACGCCCAGACTTCGGCCGAGTACACCGCCGTCGCCCCCGCGATGACCAGGATCGCGACCGTGCGCGGGAACCGGCGGCGCACCAGCAGCGGGAGCAGGAACAGCATCGGGATCGCGCGGAAGGCGTAGGAGTCCGGGCTGTTCCAGTTGGGGGCGAGGAAGAACAGGAACACGGCGTACAGCGGCAGGTCCACCGTCCACCGGTGGCGGCGCACCCACAGCACGAGTCGTTCCACTCCGCGAAGGTAACGGCCGGACCCGGCCCGGGGCGTCCTTCCCCGGGCCCGATCGGGTCCTCCTCGGGGATGACAAGGGGCGGCCGCTCCGGGGGATCCGCGGCCACCCCGGCCGTTCCTAGCGTCGGGGCCATGTCGATCACCAGGGAATTCCTCCGCCACCCCGTGCTGACGGGCGCGATCGCGCCGAGCTCGCCGCGGCTGGCCGAAGAGATGACGGCGGGCCTCGGCCTGGAACGCGCGTCGTGCGTCGTGGAACTCGGGCCGGGTACCGGTGTGTTCACCGAAGCGGTCCTCGCGCTGCTTCGTCCCGAAGCGCGCTTCACGGCCGTCGAGATCAACCCGCGTTTCGCGACGGCCTTGAGCGAGCGGTTCCCGCAGGTCGACGTCGTCACCGGCGCGGCGGAACACTTGGCCGCCGACGGCGTTGACGTCGTCGTCTCCGGTCTGCCGTGGACGGCCATGTCCGCGGCTCGCCGGCAACGCATCCTCGACGCGGTGACCGGGTCGCTCGCGCCGAACGGCCGGTTCACGACGTTCGCGTACGCCCACGCGGCCTGGACGCCACCCGCCCGTCGCTTCGCCGCGTCGCTGCGAGGCCGGTTCGCCGTCGTGGAGCGCACGAAAGTCGTCTGGGGCAACCTGCCACCCGCGTTCGTCTACCGCGCGGCGCTGCCGGTTGCGGTGGGGAGGGCCCGGCGTGGACAGCCTGCTGCGGCCCCTGCTTGACGCGCCCCCGGTGGTCGTCTACCTGGTCTGCGCGCTGATCATCACGGCGGAAACCGCGCTGCTGCCGGGGATCGTGCTGCCGACGTTGTCGACGCTGCTGCTGATGGGATTCCTCGCCGAGCGGGGCACGCTCCACCTCGGGCTCGCCTGGGTGGTGGCGGTGGCCGCGGCCGTCCTCGGCGACCAGCTCGCGTACCTCGAAGGACGCCGCTGGGGACCGAAGCTGCCCCACCGGGAGCGGTGGCGGCGCGTGGAGCGGGCGGTGGCGCGCCACGGCGTCCCGGCGGTGATCGCGGGCCGCTGCCTGGCCGGTGTGCGCACGCTGGTGCCGCGTGTCGCCGGTTCGGCGGCGATGCCGTACCCGCGGTTCGCGGCGGGCAGCGTGGCGGCGGCGGTGCTGTGGGCGAGCGTGGAGCTGCTGGTGGGTCACACGACGGGGTTGCTGCTCTGAAGCCGTTCGGCGGTTTCGGCGTCCGCGGGCAGGAACGTCTCCAGCTTGAGTTCCGACACCGTCACGTCCGCCGCCGTCGCGAACGTCGTGATCGCCGTGATCAGGCGCAGCTCGCCGAGCGATGTGGCCAGGCGGACCGGGACCGCGAACCCCAGGTGCTCCGGGCCGGGCGGCCCCGCGGGCGGCAGGTACCCCGCCAGCTCGGCGAGCTGGGTGGCCAGCCGCTCGTCCGGCGTGCGGGCCAGGTCGTTGCGGAGGCGCTCGAGGATGTGGCGGGCCCAGTCGTCGAGGTTGGCCACGCGCGGTGCCATCCCGCGCGGGTGCAGCGCCAGCCGCAGGGTGTCCACCGGTTCGCGCAGCAGCTCCGGCTCGACCCCCTCGGTGAGCAGCTTGAACCCGTCGTTCGCCGCGACCAGCACGCCGTACCGGTCGACGACGATCGCGGGGTAGGGCCGGTGGCCGTCGAGCAGCCGCCGCAGGCCGTCGAGCACGGGCTTGATCGCCGGGTCGTCGAGCTTCGTTTCGGGGTAGGAGGGCGCGAAACCGGCGGCGTGCAGGAGGCCGTTGCGCTCGCGCAGGGGCAGTTCGAGCGACTCGGCGACGCGCAGCACCATGCCGCGTCCGGGGAGCGAGCGGCCGCTCTCCATGAAGCTCACGTGCCGCTGCGTCGTCCCGGCTCGCAACGCCAGGTCGAGCTGGCTGAGGTGCCGCCGCGTGCGCCAGTCCTTGAGCGCCGTTCCGAAGTTCACGCGTCCATCATCACCGGCCGCGCCATTCCCCGCGGGGAATTGAGGGCACTCCCCGCTTCGGCGAGCCTTCCCGGTATGACGAACTACGGCCTGGTCGTCCCGACCTACCAGCCCATCCTCGACGCCGGGCGGACCGCGCCCGAGCTGGTCGACACCGCCGTTTCCGCCGAGGAGCTCGGCCTCGACTCGGTCTGGGTCGGCGACACCCTCGCGCGGGCGCCGCTGGACGCCCTCACGGTCCTGTCCGCTTTCGCCGCCCGGACTTCGCGGGTGACGCTGGGGACGGCCGCGCTGCTCCCGGCCCTGCGGAACCCGATCCTGACGGCGAACCAGCTGCTGTCCCTCGACCTGCTCAGCGAAGGACGGCTCACCGTGGCCGTCGGCGCCGGGTTCGCCGGGCGCAGCGAGCCCGAGTTCGCCTTCGCGGGCGTGCCCTGGGAGCGTCGCCGAGCCCGGCTGGACGACATCGTGGCGCTCTGGCGGGCGGCGTGGAGCGGTGCTTCGTCCTTCCACGGCTCGGTGTTGCACTACGACTCCCTGCCGGTGTTCCCTGCGCCGGCCCGGGCGGGCGGCCCGCCGGTGTGGCTGGCGGCCTACACGCCGAGCGCGCTGGAGCGCGTCGGCCGCCTGTACGACGGCTGGCTGCCCTACCCGCCGGACCCCGCGGACTACGGCGCCGGCCTGGCGTCGATCCGCGCCACGGCGTCACGCCCGGTGACCCCGGCGCTGTTCGCGACGGTCCTGGTGGAGGACGATCCGGCGCTCGGCCAGGCCTTGCTGGAGGAGTACTGCCGGCGCAACTACGGCATGCCGGCGAGCTTCGTCCAGGGGATCCAGATGCAGGTCACCGGCACTGCGGCGGAGGTGGCGGCGCGGCTGCGGACCTACGAAGGCGCGGAGCACTTCCTGCTGCGCATCGCGAGCACCGACCCGAAGGTGTTCGACGAGCAGCTGCCGCGGGTGGCCGAGGTGGTGAACCTCCTGCGCTCTTGACGGCCTGCCAGCGCCCCAAGGCGGCCTTCGCTGCGTCGGACGCAACCAATGTGGCCTCGGGGCGCTCGGGGCGCGACCAGCCGTGATCGGAAACTTGTCGGGGGTGGCACGTAGGCTGGGACCGTGACCGACGCTCCACTGTCCGGACTCCTCACCGCCATCCTTCCCGACCCGGCCCTGCGCGGCGTGGTCGAGCGCGCCGGCGCGCCGCTGCTCGAGCTGCAGGGCCCGATCGCCGCGCGGCAGCTCGTCGCCGCCGCGCTCGCCGCCGATGCCGGGGCGGGCAAGCCCGTGCTCGCCGTCACCGCCACCGGCCGCGAGGCCGACGAGCTGACCGCGTCCCTCGGCGCGCTGCTCGGCCGCGGAAGAGTAGCCGACTTCCCGAGCTGGGAGACCCTCCCGCACGAGCGCCTCTCGCCGCGCGCCGACACCGTCGGGCGCCGGCTGGAGGTGCTGCACCGGCTCAAGACCGAAGACGACACCCTGCGCGTGGTCGTCGCCACCGTCCGCAGCCTGATCCAGCCCATGGCGCCCGGGCTCGGCTCCCTGAAGCCGATCGACCTCGTCGTCGGCGAGGAGACGCCGTTCGAACAGCTCCTGGAACGCCTGGTCGAGCTGGCGTACACCCGCGTCGACATGGTCGAGAAGCGCGGCGAGTTCGCCGTCCGCGGCGGCATCCTCGACCTGTTCGGGCCCACCGCGCAGCACCCCGTCCGGGTGGAGTTCTGGGGCGACGAGGTCAGCGAGATCCGCGCGTTCGCCGTCTCCGACCAGCGGTCGCTGCCCGGCGAGATCCCGCGGGTCACCGCGCCGCCGTGCCGCGAGCTGCTGCTCACCCAGCCGGTCAAGGAGAAGGCCGCCGAGCTGGCGAAGACGTACGAAGCGGACGCGCACCTGGCCGAGATGCTCACCAAGCTCGCCGACGGCATCCCCGTCGAAGGCATGGAAGCCCTCATCCCGGTGCTCTGCGAGGGCGAGCTGGAGCTGCTCACCGACGCGATGCCGGCAGGCACCCACGTGCTGCTCACCGACCCGGAGAAGATCCGCGCCCGCGCCGCCGACCTGGTCCGCACCGGCCAGGAGTTCCTCGAAGCGTCCTGGACCACGGCCGCGGCGGGCGGCCAGGCGCCGATCGACCTCGGCGCGTCGGCCTACCGCGGGCTCGAGGAGATCGCTTCCCACGCGCAGGACACCAAGCGCGCCTGGTGGACGATCACCCAGCTGACCAGCGAAGACCCGGACGTCTACCGCGTCTCGGTCGAGGCCGCGCCCGCCTACCGCGGCGAGCTCGAGCGCGCGACGGCCGATCTGCGCGCCCACACCGCGGCGGGCGGCACGGCGGTGCTCGTCGTGGCCGGCCAGGGCACCGCGGCGCGCGCGGTGGAGCAGCTCACGGGCGCCGACGTCCCGGCCACCCAGGCCGGCGACGGTCTCGCCGGACCGCCGGCCGCGGGCATGGTCACGGTCACCTGCGGCGGCCTCACCGACGGGTTCGTCTCGCCCGAGCGCGCACTGGTCGTGCTGAGCGAAGCGGACCTCACCGGCCGCGGCGCGGGCGCCGGAACGTCCACAAAGGACTTGAATACGAAGATGCCGTCCCGGCGGCGCAACGCGGTCGACCCGCTGGCGCTGAAGGCCGGCGACTACGTGGTGCACGACCAGCACGGCATCGGCCGGTTCGTCGAGATGGTCCAGCGCACGGTGGCGGGCGCGACGCGCGAGTACCTCCTGCTGGAGTACGCGTCGTCGAAGCGCGGCCACCCGGGCGACCGGCTGTTCGTGCCCACCGACCAGCTCGACGAGGTCTCCCGGTACGTCGGCGGCGAGCTGCCCACGCTCAACAAGCTGGGCGGGTCGGACTGGAAGAACACCAAGGCCAAGGCCAAGAAGGCGGTCAAGGAGATCGCCGCGGAGCTCGTCCAGCTGTACGCGGCGCGCCAGGCCGCGCCCGGGCACGCGTTCGGGCCGGACACGCCGTGGCAGCACGAGCTGGAAGACGCGTTCCCGTTCACGGAGACGAACGACCAGCTGGCCGCGATCGACGAGGTCAAGGCCGACATGGAGCGCGGCGTCCCGATGGACCGCGTGATTTGCGGCGACGTCGGCTACGGCAAGACCGAGATCGCGGTCCGCGCGGCGTTCAAGGCGGTCCAGGACGGCAAGCAGGTCGCGGTGCTGGTGCCGACGACACTGCTCGCCCAGCAGCACCTGAACACCTTCCACGAGCGCATGCGGTCGTTCCCGGTGACGATCAAGGGCCTGTCCCGCTTCACGAACAAGGCCGAGTCCGACCTGATCCTGGAACAGCTCGCCGCGGGCGAGGTCGACATCGTGATCGGCACGCACCGGCTGCTGCAGACGGGCATTCGCTACAAGGACCTCGGCCTCGTGATCGTCGACGAGGAGCAGCGCTTCGGCGTCGAGCACAAGGAGCACATCAAGGCGCTGCGCACGCACGTCGACGTGCTGACGATGTCGGCGACGCCGATCCCGCGCACGCTGGAGATGTCGCTGGCGGGCATCCGCGAGATGTCGACGATCCTGACCCCGCCGGAGGATCGGCACCCGATCCTCACGTACGTCGGCGCGTACGACGACAAGCAGGTCGGCGCGGCGATCCGCCGCGAGCTGCTGCGCGACGGCCAGGTCTTCTACGTCCACAACCGGGTGTCTTCGATCGAGAAGGCGGCGCGGCGGATCCGCGAGCTGGTGCCGGAGGCGCGGGTCGTCACCGCGCACGGCCAGATGAACGAGGAAAAGCTCGAAAAGATCATCCAGGGCTTCTGGGAAAACGAGTACGACGTCCTGGTGTGCACCACGATCGTCGAAACCGGGCTGGACATTTCGAACGCGAACACGCTGCTGGTCGAGCGCGGTGACCTGCTGGGCCTGGCCCAGCTGCACCAGCTGCGCGGCCGGGTCGGGCGCGGGCGCGAGCGCGGGTACGCGTACTTCCTGTACCCGCCGGAGGCGCCGCTGACGGAGACAGCGCACGACAGGCTGGCGACGATCGCCCAGAACACCGAGCTGGGCGCGGGCATGGCGGTCGCGATGAAGGACCTGGAAATTCGCGGCGCGGGCAACATTCTGGGTGCGGAGCAGTCCGGGCACATCGCGGGCGTCGGGTTCGATCTGTATGTGCGGCTGGTCGGCGAAGCGGTCGACGCGTTCCGTCGGCACGCGGGCGCGGAGCCCGCCGAAGAGGAGGAGCTGGCGGAAGTCCGCGTGGACCTCCCGATCGACGCCCACATCCCGCACGACTACGTCCCGGGCGAGCGGCTGCGCCTGGAGGCGTACCGCAAGATCGCGGCGGCGCCGGACACGGCGGGGCTCGACGCGGTCCGCGAGGAGCTCATCGACCGCTACGGCCAGCCGCCGGCGCCGGTGAACAGGCTGCTGGCGGTGGCTCGCTTCCGGCACACGTGTCGCGAAGCGGGCGTGACGGAGGTGGCGGTCCAGGGCAACACGATCCGCTTCGCGCCGCTGCCGCTGCTGGATTCGCAGATGGTGAGGCTGAAGAGGCTGTACCCGAAGGCGGTGTTCAAGGCGGTGACGAACACGGTCTCGGTGCCCAAGCCGACGGAGGGCCCGGCCGGCGGCCGGATCGGCGCGCCGACATTGCGCGACGAAGAGCTGCTGGATTGGTGCACGAAGCTGCTGGTCCAGCTGACGAAGAAACCGGCGGCCGTGTAAGGCGGGGTGGACACCGGCGCCATTTCGGGGGACTTTCCGTTGTGGCGCCTGGGTTTCCCTGCGCGGAGGTTTTAGGTTCCGCGCATGGCGGAATATCGCGAGCCGAACATCCGGGCCCGGCAGCTGGGGGAACGGCTCCTCGAACGGATGGCGGAGAAGGGCTGGGGCGTCCGGGAAATGTCCCGGCGCCTGGAGATGAGCGCGCAGTGGGTTTCGTCGGTGACCCGCGGCCGGGCCCGGCCGGATCCGGTGAACTTGGCTCGCCTTCTGACGATCCTGGGGGTGACGGGTGCGGAATACCACGAGCTGATGGCACTGGCCGACGAGATGCGCAAGCCGGGCCTGCTCGAGAATCCCGGCAATCTTCGTACTCTGATCGCGCACGAGCAGCAGGCCACTGCCATTTCTTCGTTCCACGGCATGGTCATCCCGGGGCTCCTCCAGACCGCTGACTACGCCCGGTCGCTCGCGCACGAAATGGGCAATCCGCCCGACCCCGACCGGGTGGATGAGCAGGTCTTCACCCGGCTGTCCCGCCAAGCGATCCTTGCCCGCCCTCAGTCGCGGTTCACGTTCTACCTCCACGAATTCGCGCTGCGCCTACCGGTCGGCCCCACACCGGCGGTGATGCGCGCCCAGCTCCACCAACTGGCGAAGGTTCGCGACAACGCCACGATCCGCGTGGTACCGGCAACCGGCGGGCATGCCGGGCTCGCCGGCGACTTCCAGCTGGTCGAGTCGGGTTCGTTCCGGCCGTTGATCTACCTGGAAAGTGAAGTTTCCGCGCTCTACCTGGAGGACCCCCGCGAAATTTCGGCTTACCGCCGCATTCTCCGCGCGCTCGCGAAGACCGCTCTCGATGAGGCAGAATCACGCATGCTCATCACCCGACTCGCGCGAAAGCTCCCGGGAGTGGATATGCCGGAGAAATGGCGGAAGAGCACCCACAGCAGCCAGGCCGACTGTGTCGAAGTGGCCACTGGCCGCGAAGTGCTGATCCGGGACACCAAGGACCGTGAAGGCGGCATCCTCACCGCCTCCACCCCCGCCTGGCGCGAATTCCTCAGCAGGCTCCGCTAACAAACCTCGCTGAACATCGGCGGCAACGGTTCCGCCAGCCCCATCCGCACCGACTCCACCGGCACCGGAACCGCCCCGGCCCCCGCCACCGGCCTCGGCCGGGGCTTCCGCGGCATCCGCGAGCCCGCGCCCCCGCCCCGGCCCGGGTACACCAGCAGCCCGCGCGCCGGGTCCGGGACCGCGTCCAGGGCCGCCGTCACGACCGGCAGTGCCCGGAACGCGTCCCTTCTCTCCTCCGTCGAAAACTCGATCTCCAGCACCACGCCCCAGCGGTGCTCGTGCCAAACCCACTGCTCAGCGCCGTTCGTCAGCGCCGCTTCGGTGAGTGCGTCCCCTCGTGCCAGGCGCCACAGCGAAGCCGAATGCTCCCCGTCGAACACTTCGATGGTCAGCCAATGGTCCATAAGTCGACATTACCGCCGCCGGGACCCCATGCGGGTTGCGTTTCGGGGGCGATGGTGTGAGAGGGTATGGCCTGTGATGCGGATCATGGGGCGCCCTCGCGCGCTGGTCGCCGTCGTTGCCGGTGCTCTTCTGCTCGCCGGGTGCGGCTCGGGCCCCAGCCAGGTCGGGGCCGCCGCCGTCATCGGTGATCGCACCGTCTCCATCGACCAGGTGCAGCAACTGATCGACAAGGCCGTCCGCGAACAGCCGTACGCGCAGAAGCTCGCCGCCGAGCACAAGCTCGAGGTGCTCGGCCGGGCCGTCGTCAGCCAGCTCGTCGTGCACGAGCTGCTCGCGCAGGCCGCCGCGAAGCAGGGCATCACGCCCAACTACGGCCAGATCGACGCCCAGCTGGCCAAGGACCCCCTCAACGGCCCGGTCCCCGCCGACGCGAGCAACGAGACCCAGGCCGTCAGCCAGGTCGTGGCCCGCTCGCGCGACCACCGCGAGGAACTGACCGACACCTACCTCGCCCAGGCGCTGGCCGAGAAGGTCATCCCGAACCTGTCGGTCACGTTCGACTTCACGACGATCGGCACCTTGCCGGACCCCAACACCGGCTCCGCGCCCCAGGGGCCCGAAGCGAAGAAGGCGGCGCTGGACCTCGCCCGGCAGTTCGCCGCCGACCCGGCGGCCGCGAAGAAGCGCATCAGCTCCGACGTCCAGTTCGAGGCCACGGCGCGGCAGCGGGCGAAGGCGTCGGGCAACACCAACGTCGACAGCATCCCGCCGCTCACCGGCCTCGGTGACGCCGTGCCCGCCGCGCAGGCCGGCGCCCTCGCCTCCACGCCGATCTTCGGGTCGGCGGCCGGCACGGTCACGGCCGTCCCGTTCCCGAGCCAGGACCTGGCGGGCACCTGGCTCGTCGCGGTGGTCCGGCAGCGCACGGACGACCGGACCGTCGCCACCGAGCAGGCACCGGAGCTCGACGCCGCCACCAAGACCGCGATCGGCATGCGGCAGCTGCAGCCCCTGTTCGACGAGCTCGGCGCGCGGGTCAACAAGCGGTACGGCGTGTGGGACGCCGTGGGCATGACCGTCGTGCCGAACCAGGACTCCGTCGAGGGCATCGTGCTGCCCCCGGGCGGGGCCGGCAGTGCCAAGCGGTGAGCACTGGTGTCGTCGTAGTCGTCCGCGGGGCGACGCTGCCCGGTGCGGCACTGAAGATCCTGCGTGAGTCATCCGCCGTCTACGCGGCCACGGACGTCGATCCGGCCGCGTTCGGGGTCCCGGCCGTCACCGAGGCGCCTTCGCTGAAGGACGTCGTGCTGCTCGCCGGGTCCCGGGACGAGCCCGCGGCGTCGCTGCTGATCGCGACCGGCGCGGAGGTCATCGAGACGCCGGTGCCGCCGCTGGTCGAGGCCGCCGACGTGATGGACCGGCTGCGCTCGCCGGGCGGCTGCCCGTGGGACGCGGTGCAGACGCACGATTCGCTGCGGCAGTACCTGGTCGAGGAGACCTACGAGCTGCTCGACGCCATCGAGGAAGGCGATCGCGAGGCGCTGCGCGAAGAGCTCGGGGACGTCCTGCTCCAGGTGCTCTTCCACGCGCGGGTCGCGGCCGAGGACGCGGAAGACCCGTTCGGCATCGACGACGTCGCCGCGGCGCTCGTCGCGAAGCTGGTCGGCCGGCACCCGCACGTCTTCGCCGACGCCGACGCCGTGCACACCGTCGAGCACCAGAACCTCAAGTGGGAAGAGCTGAAGCAGCGCGAGAAGCAGCGTCGGTCCATTGTGGACGGCGTGGCGCTCGGCCAGCCCGCGGTCGCACTGGCGGGCAAGCTGGGGCAGCGCTCCGGGCGCGCGGGCATCCCGCTCGACCTCTTCCCCGAAGGCATGGGGGCACCCGCGCAGCTGTTCCGCATCGCGGCCACCGCGCGCCGGGCCGGGGTCGACGCCGAGGGTGAGCTGAGGGCGCTGGCGAAGCAGTTCGCGAAGGACATCCAGGCCGCCGAGCAGGCCGCCCGCGACGCCGGGCTGGAGCCGACGACCCTCGAGGCCGACGGCTGGCGCAAGTTCTGGCCACTCCGTCAGGTGTGACGCAGCACACATCCGGGTGAGAACCGTTCCCGGTGATCCGGCGTCTTGCCTGGTGTGAGACACACGCCAGTGGAGGACGTCGACGAGGAGCACCTCGTCCGGCGCACGGCCAAGGGCGACCGCGCGGCCTTCGAAGAGCTCTACCGCCGCACGGCGCCCTGGCTCGCCGTGCGCCTGCGCCGCCGGTGCGCGGACGAGCAGATCGTCGCGGAGGTCATGCAGGAGACGTTCCTGGCCGTGTGGCGGGCCGCCGCTTCGTTCGCGGGCGGCGCCACCGGCGGGAGCGCGGTCGGCTGGCTCTGGACGATCGCCGCGCGCCGGCTGGTCGACGCGTTCCGCCGCCGCGCTCACCACGCGCAGCCACCGCCGGAGGTGGCCCTCGACGCCGCCCCGGTGGCGGCGGCCGAGGACGAGCTCCTGGCCGCGACGGTGGGCGACGACGTCGGTGACGCGCTGCGCGACCTGGCGCCGGAGCTGCGGGCCGTGCTGCAGGCGATGGTGCTCGACGGGCTGACGGTCCGGGAGACGGCTGTCCTGCTGGGCTTGCCGGAGGGAACGGTCAAGACCCGCGCACGCCGGGCGCGGATCGCGTTGCGGGAGGCACTGTCATGAACCACGCGCCGGAGCAGCTCATCACCGCGTACGTGGCGGGCGAAGACCTCCCCGGTGATCAGCTGTGGGGTCTCGAAGCCCACCTCGAGGCGTGTCCGGTGTGCCGGGCGCGGATCGCCGAGATCGCGCCGGTCGAGCCGGTGGTGGACCTGGTCTGGAGCCGGCTTTCGGTCGAGGTCAGGCTGTCGGCCGTCCCGTTCCACGAGCCCGCCCCCGCACCACAGCCGCAGCGACGACGCCGGCGGCTGCGGTGGCTCGACACCTGGGTCACCCCCGCGATGGCGCCGTGGCTGGCGATGATCGTGGCCGTCACGCTGCCCGCGATCCTGCTCGACGGCGTCTGGCAGGTGGTGTTCGACGTGCCCGCGGTGCAGCTGCTCGCCCCGGTGCTGCCGGTGCTCGGCGTCGCCGCGTCGTGGGCGCGGGGGCTCGACCCGGCCTACGAGGTCGTCACCGCGACCCCGCGGGCGGGGCTCTACCTGGTCGTCCGGCGGACGGTGGCGGTGCTCGCCCTCGTCCTGCCGGTGCTGGGCGTCGCCGGGTGGCTGACCGGCACGCAGCCGGCGCTGTGGTTGCTGCCCAGCCTGGCCTTCACCACCGGCACGCTCGCGCTCGGCGGGCTGGTCGGCGTCAGCCGGGCGGCGTACGCGCTGGTCGCGGTGTGGGTGGCGATCGTCGTGCTGCCGGCCTTCGTCCAGCGGGAACAGGCGTTTTCGCTCGGCACCGGCGCGCTGCCGGTGTGGGCGGGGGTCTTCGTGCTGACCACGGTGGTCGTCGCCCTGCGCGGGCCGGCGTTCACCCGGCTCGGCGCACGTCACTGAGTCTTCGGGTCTTCAGGTTTCAGGGAGGAAAAGCATGCGGGCAGTGGGAGCCGCCGAGGTCGCACCGGCGGCCTACGCCTGGGAAATCCAGGCGCAGGCGCTGAAGGTGCGGGTGGGGCGGAGCAAGATGGCCGTGGACGGGCTGGACCTGTCGCTCGGCAAGGGCGTGCACGGGCTGCTCGGCCCGAACGGCGCCGGCAAGACGACGCTGATCCGGGCGCTGGCCACGGTGCTCCGGCCGGATTCGGGTCGCCTTTCGTTGCTCGGCACCCCGGTCGGCGGGCACTCGGGCCAGCGCGAGCTGCGCCGCCGGATCGGGTACCTGCCGCAGAACTTCGGGTACTACAAGCGGTTCACGGTCCGCGAGTTCGTCGAATACCTGGCCTGGCTCAAAGAGATGTCCAAAGAGGACATCCCGGGGGCGGTCCAGCGGGCCATCGAGCGGGTGGGGTTGGCCGACCGTGCGGACGACCGGATGAAGACGCTGTCGGGCGGCATGGTGCGCCGGGTGGGCATCGCCCAGGCGATCGTCAACGACCCGGACGTCCTGCTCCTCGACGAGCCGACGGCCGGGCTCGACCCGGCGCAGCGGGTCCGGTTCCGCGAGCTGGTCCAGGAACTGGGCCGGGACTCGTGCGTGCTGATCTCCACGCACCTGGTGGAGGACGTGGCCACGGCGTGCACGGACGTCGTGCTGTTCGCGGAGGGAAAGCTGGTGTTCCAGGGAACGCCGGACGGGCTGGCCGCCGCGGGCACCCTCGAGGATGTCGGCGACAGCCCGATCGAACGCGGTTATTCGGCGCTGCTGAACCACGAGCCGGGCCGGGGGTCGTGGTGATCTTCCGCATCGAACTCCGGCGCTCGATCGCGCCCTGGGCCGGTCTCGCGGTCGTCGTCTTCGCGCTCGGGTTCTTCCTCCTGTTCTCCGGGCCGTGGTGGAAGGTGCCCGCGCCCTGGACCGCGAACACCACCACGACCGCGCTCTGGGTCCGGTTCCTGCTGCAGCTGCTCTGGCCCGTCGTGGTCGGGGCCGGGGCCATCCAGGGCATGCGCGACAGCCGGTCCGGCATGACCGAGCTGCTGGCCACCACGCCGCGGCCCGCGTGGCACCGGGCGATCCGGCTGGCCGGCGCCGTCGGTGCGCTGACCGGACTCGGCTACCTGGTCGTGTTCGCCGTCGGCGTCGTCGAAGTCCTCGCCCACGACGGCTTCTTCTCGCTCGTCTTCGTCCCCGTCGTGGGCGTCGGGGTGCTCAGCGTGGTCGCCGGGAGCTGGCTGGGACTGGCCGTCGGGCGGCTGCTGCCGCACCCGCTGACGGCGCCCGGGCTCGCCGTGCTCACCCTCGTCGGGACGGTGCTCTGCTGGATGTCGCTCGAGCCGGACCTGGAGTCCGCCCTGCCGCGCCGGGCCGGTCCGCTGGCGCCGGTGCTGGCCGAGCCGCGGGGCTCGATGGTGACGACCGCCGGCGCGCTCGACGCGGGGCAGGCCGTGTGGTTCCTTGGCCTCGCCGCCACCGGGTTCCTGCTGCTGTCGGTGCGGTCGGTGCGCGCGCGGCTGCTGAGCCTGCTGCCGCTCGTCGTCGGGGCCGCCATCGCGCTGCCGTTGTTCCCGGTGCAAGCCCTCACCGCTGACAGCGTCGCCGCCCGCAAGGTCTGCGACGGGCCGATCTGCGTGGCGGAGCTGCACCGCGACCGGCTGGCCGCATTGGCAGGTCCCGGCCGCGAAGCGCTTGCGATGCTGGCGAAGCTGCCCGGCGCGCCGACCCGGATCGAAGAACAGGTCGCGCCCAACACCAGGACCGAGCCCCTCCCGCGCGATCCCGCCGTCGTCTACCTCGACTTCCAGCGCAACGAGGAGCTCCTCACGGCGGACGCGAGCGACCTGCGGGTGGCGGTGCTGTCCGGGGCGGGCGTGCCGTCCTGCGAGTGGCCGACCAACGCGAGCATGTCCGACCTGGGCGGCCGGATGATCGCGGCGGCGTACTTCACCGGCGAGCTGAGGCCGCTGCCGGAGTACGCCGGGAGGTGGTTCCCGCCCCAGGCGAGCCCGATCCAGCGGGCGTGGGCGCAGTTCCGCGCCCTGCCGCCGGAGGTGCAGTTCGGGCGGGTCGTCGCGCTGCGCCAGGCGTTGCTGGCGTGCCAGGGTGCCCCGCTCGAAACGCTGGTGCCGGGAGCACTCCGATGAGGTGGGCGGTGCTGTACGCCCGCTCACGGCAGCTGCCGGCGGCGTTCGGGGCGCTGCTGGTGGCGACCTGCGGCGTGTGGTTCCTGGGCCGGGACGCCTGGGGCGAGATCCTCGCCGCACTGGCGCTGACCACGGCGGTCGCGGTGGCGGCGATCGGCCTCAGCGGCCAGGACCCCGACCTCGACCGCACCGCGGCCCTGCCGTGGCCGATCCGGCGGTTCGCCCACCTGGCCCTGGTCGCGGTCGCGGCGGGGGCGGTGGTGCTGGGCGTGCAGCAGCTGGGCTCTTCGCCGGTCGAGGCGTCGATCATCGTGCGCGACGCGGCAGGCTTGGCGGGCCTGGCGGGCTTGGCGGCAACGATCGCGGGCGGCCAGTTCGGCTGGACATTGCCACTGTCCTGGGCGGCGGCGAGCCTGTTCGTGCCGAACGACCCATCGGTGGTCAACCGCATCGCGGCGTGGCTGCTGCAACCCCCGGGAACTCCCGCGGCCACCTGGACGGCGGCGGCCCTGGCAGCCACGGGAGCGGCGACGTACACGGCTTGGGGCGGCCGCCGCTAGACGAGTAATGCGTGACTCGGTTGGTGGTCGGGCGAAGCCCAGAAATCATGGAGCTGGGTGGTCATCCCGTCGCCTGAGGCCGTCAAATCACTTTGAGCCGGGCCCGCAACCCAAAGACCAACACGAGATGACA
Source organism: Amycolatopsis sp. NPDC004747 (assembly GCF_053601335.1). NCBI lineage: Bacteria > Bacillati > Actinomycetota > Actinomycetes > Pseudonocardiales > Pseudonocardiaceae > Amycolatopsis > Amycolatopsis sp. NPDC004747. The sequence goes on from NZ_JBSGBQ010000021.1 coordinate 29,317, forward strand.
GCGCACGCTTGCGGGCCCGGCTCAAAGTGATAGGCCTCAATCAGGCGACGGGATGACCACCCAGCGGCCCACCTCCAGAAGGCGAGGGGGCAGCGGCAGGTGTGGTCATCCCGGAGCCTGCCCGTCCGGCGAGGACATTCTTTTCTCCCAAACCGCGGCAGCCTTGCGGACTCATTCCAGATGAACCGACGTGGGGTCAGGTGGGCTCGACACAGCCAACCCCACATCGGCGCATTCGCCCCGCCCGGCGATCAGACGTTGCGGATGTTCGTCTCCAGCTCGAGCGGCTCCCGGTCCCAGTCCTCGACGCCGAAGGCGAGGATGCGCTCCGGGTGGATGCGGATCACCGCGTCGTCGAAGTGGTTGTCCGGCAGGTTCACCCCCACCAGGGCCTCCGCGCGGCCCCGGATCTCCAGGCAGCGCACACGCCACGGGTTCGTCGACGGCAGGTCGTCGACGACGAACGCCACGCGGTCGTGTGTGGCGATGTTGCGGAACTTCTTGCTGTTGCGCAGGTTGTGCCCGGTGACGTCGATGGTCTTCTCGTCCGCGTTGTAGCGGAAGCCGACCGGGTTGGCCTGGAGCGTCCCGTCCGGCTACTGGGTCGCCAGCCGGCCCAGGGGCTGGGCGGCGAGGTAGGCGAGTTCTGCTTCGGTGAACATGGCCCCAGCGTCCAACTTCAAGCTCACTTGAAGTCAAGGATCCGCGTGGCGAACCGCGCGCCGATCCGGCGGTGGGCCGCCGGGCACGGGTGGAGGTTGTCCGGCAGCGGTAGCTCCGCGAAGTCCTCCGGGCCGTACAGCGAACGGCCGTCGAGGTAGCTCAGGTTGACGTCTTGCCGCTGCGCCACGATCCGGGCCAGCTCGTCCCGGATGACCTCCAGCGTCAGCTTGTCCGGGCCCGGTTCGCCGGTCGCCCGGAAGCGCACGGAACCGGCAGCCAGTGCCTCGTGGTCGAAGTCGCCCGGGCCCGGGGTCCGCTCATGGATCGGGCAGTACAGCGGCGAGACCACCACGAGCGGGGTGTCCGGGTGGCCGTCGCGGATCGTGTCGAGGAAACCGTGCACCGCGGGCCCGAACGCGCGCAGGCGCATCAGGTCCGCGTTGACCACGTTGATGCCGAGCTTGACGCTGACCAGGTCGGCCGGGGTGTCCCGCAGCGCCCGCGCGGTGAACGGGTCGAGCAGCGCGTTCCCGCTGAAGCCCAGGTTGACCAGCTCGACCCCGGCCGCGAGCGCGGCCAGCGCGGTCCACGTCGCCGACGGGCTCGTCGCGTTCGAGCCCTGGCTGATCGAACTGCCGTGGTGCAGCCACACCCGGTCCGCCCGGGGCGCGGGCGAGACCGGCGCGTCGGTGCGCAACGCGACCAGCGTCGTCAGTTCGTTGTGCGGCAACCAGATCTCGACGTCCTTGTCGTGCCCGGGCAGGTCCGCGAACCGGACGCCGGCCGGCGCCGTCGCCTGGGTCGCGAGCTTGCCGTCGACCAGCAGGTCGTAGACGCCGTCGGGCCGTGGCGGCGCGCCCGGGTACTCGACCTTCGTCGGCAGCGTGTCCAGTTCGATCACGCGAGCCTGTGTGCGGAACCGCAGCCGCACGCCCGCGGGCTGCGCCTCGGCCATCGCGAGCCGCGCGTCGGTGTTCTGCGCCCGCGCGCGGGCCGGCAGCCGGTGCGGGACCAGGCCGCGCTCGGTGCGTTCGAGTTCGAGGGCGCCGCGGACGAGGTCCGCGGTCAGGTGGATGTCGATCACGACCGTGGCCAATCACGCAGGAGCGAATCGAGGACGGCGAGGATGCGGACCCAGCTGTCCGCCGCCGGGGGTGAGCTGTGGTCGAACCCGCCCTGGGTTTCGAGGCCGACGAACCCGTGGAAGACGCTGCCCAGCAGCCGGACGGCGTGCGTTTCGTCCGGCCCGGCCAGGTCGTAGCCACGCAGGATCGCGCGCATCAGCTCGGCGTGGCGGGGACCGGCGCTTGCGGCGGCGGTCTCCGGGTCCAGCCGCAGCTGGGCGGCGGCGTAGCGGCCGGGGTGCTCCCGGGCGTAGTCGCGGTAGACGTCGGCGAAGGCGACGAGCGCGTCCCGCCCGGCCCGGCCCGCGAGCGCGGCGGCGGCCCGGACGGCGAGCTCGTCCAGCGCCAGCAGCGCGACCTTGGTCCGCAGGTCGTTGGCGTTCTTGACGTGCGAATACAGGCTGGCGACCTGGACACCGAGCCGCCGGGCCAGCTCCGACGGCGTCAGCCGGTCGAAGCCCGCCTCGTCGGCCAGCTCCGCGCCGGCGCGTACCACACTTTCGGTGGTCAATCCCGCCCGAACCATCAGCCCTCTCCCGGTTGCCTAAAGCCAGGCTAGATCAGCCTAAAGACTTTAGGCAAACCGGGGGTCAGGAGAACAGCGCGTCCGCCCAGCTCGAATCGCGGGTCACGCCCGGCGGGACCGCGAAGTGCGCCGATCCGGTGTGCTGGACGTACTCCATCATCGCGTCCTTCGACGACAGCGCCTGCTGCATCGGCACGTACTGCTTCCGGGTGTCGCGGTTGAACGCCAGGAAGAACAGGCCCGCTTCGAGGTGACCGACGCCGTCGGAGCCGTCGACGAAGTTGTAGCCGCGGCGCAGGATCCGGACGCCGTTGAGCGCCTGGTGCGAAGCCAGCCGGACGTGGGCGTCCTCCGGGATGAGCTTTTCGCCGCCCGCGCCGCCGACGTCGAGGTCGAGCTCGTCGAACTCCGCGGTCTGGCCCAGCGGGGCGCCGGTGCCCTTCGTGCGGCCGATGATCTTCTCCTGGCCGTCGAGGGTTTCGCGGTCCCACGTCTCGATGTGCATCCGGATCCGGCGGGCCACCAGGTACGAGCCGCCTGCCATCCACGCCGGGCCGTCGGCCGCGGTGGCCCACACCTGGTCGGCCAGGACGTCGGGTTCTTCGGCCTTGATGTTGTTCGTGCCGTCCTTGAAGCCGAACAGGTTCCGCGGGGTCTGCTGTTCGCGCGAGGTCGACGAGCTGCGGCCGAAGCCGAGCTGCGACCAGCGGACCTCGGTGACGCCGAAGCCGAGCCGGACCAGGTTGCGGACCGCGTGCACCGCCACCTGCGGATCGTCCGCGCAGGCCTGGATGCACAGGTCGCCGCCGCTGCGGGCCGGGTCGAGCTTGTCCTTCGGGAACAGCGGCAGGTCGATCAGCTGTGGCGGGCGCTTGCCCGCCAGGCCGAACCGGTCGTCGAACAGCGACGGCCCGAACCCGATGGTCAGCGTCAGGTTCGACGCCGGCAGGTCGAGCGCCTCGCCGGTGTCGCCGGGCGGGGCGTAGGCGCCGCTGCCGACCGCGCCGTTCGCCACGACCTCCTGGCCCGCCGTCATCCGGCGGGCCGCGTCGGTCCACGTCTTGAGCAGGGCCCGCAGCTTCTCGCGGTCCTTCGTCGTGACGTCGAGGGCCGCGAAGTGCAGGTTGGCCTGCGCCGGGGTGACGATCCCGGCCTGGTGCTCGCCGTGGAAGTCGACGACGTTGGTCGACGCCTCGGCGTTGCCGCTGGTCGCCTTGTCGATCCCGATGCCGGCGGCGGCCCCCGCCCCGGCGAGCGCGACGCCCGCGCCCGCCAGGCCGAAGAGCTTCCGCCGCGAAACGCGCGTGCCCTCGGTGGACGTCACTTCGACACGACCTCCGCAACCTTGCTCAGCGGTTCGCTCAGCGCGTCGACGGCCGAGGCGAACTCCTTGACCTGGTCCTGGGAAAGCTCGGTGTAGAGCTTGAAGCCGTCGCCGGACCGCTGCTTGTCGAGCAGGCCCTGGACGTTCGCGAACTCCTTGTCCAGAGTGGACACCAGGGCCGGGTCCTTGGCCTGCAGGACCGGGCGCAGCGAGGTGATGGCGCCCTTCGAACCGTCCACATTGGCCTGGAAGTCCCAGAGGTCGGTGTGCGAGAAGGCCTCTTCCTCACCGGTGATCTTGCCGGTGGCGACCTCGTCGAGCAGGCCCTTCGCGCCGTTCGCGAGGTCCAAGGCGGACAGCTCGAGGGTCTTGGTCTTGGCGACCAGGTCCTTGACGTCGGTCACCAGCTTGTCGGCGATCTGCCCGCTGTCGGGCTGCAGGCCGGTCTTGAAGAGGTCCTTTTCCAGCCGGTGGAAGCCGGTGAACTGCTGGTTCGGCTCGAGGTCGGCCTCGCGGACGTCGATGGCCGGGTCGAGGTCGCCGAACTTCTCGGCGACCGGCTCGATCCGCTCGTAGTAGACGCGGGTGCGCGCGTACGCGGTCTTCGCCTCGTCGACCTTGCCGGCCTTGACGAGGTCGGCGAACTTCGCCGTCTCGTCCTGCAGCGCGGAGGTGTTGTTGGCGATGTACTCGGCGTAGCTCTTGGTCGCCTGCGCCTTCTGCGCGTTGGTGTCGTTCTGCTTCGCGACGCCGCCGGTGACCGTGAAGTCGCCGCGGATGCCGTTGCCGGACATGCCCGGCTTGCACGCGGTCTGGTACTTGCCCGCGTCGGCGACCTCGACGATCAGCCGCCGGTTCAGCCCGGGCGCGATGTTCTCGACCTCGCCCATGATCCGGTCGCCCTCGGCGTAGAGGTAGAACTCGGTGACCTTGGTGCCCTTGTTGGTGATCTCGAAGGTCAGGTTGCCCGCGTCGGCCGTGGTCGCGGAGACCTCGCACGCGGTGTCGGACGCGGCGACCTTGATCGGGCCACCGGCCGCCGCGGGCTGGCTCTTGCTGTCGCACGCGGCCAGCGTCACCAGTACGGCGGCGCCGGCCAGCACGGCCAGCGAGGGGGTCTTGCGCACGGTCACTCCTTCGAGGCGGCCGCGACGGCGGGCGCCGGCGCGGTCTTCTTGCTTGGCTTGAGGAACAGCGGCAGCACGACGGCGACGTAGGCGACCCAGGCGACGGCCTGCAGCACGGTCGTCTGCTGCGAGTAGTTGAAGATGCCCTTCAGCAGGGCGCCGTACCAGGACGTCTCGGGCAGCGCGCTCGACGCGTCGAAGGCCAGGGTGTGGATGCCCGGCAGGAACGCGGCCTCCTGGAGGTCGTGCAGGCCGTAGCCGAGCACGCCGGCGGCGACGAACACCAGCAGCACGCCGGTGATCGTGAAGAACCTGGTCAGGTTGAACCGCACCGCGCCCTTGTAGAGCAGGTAAGCGAGCACGACGGCGGCCGCGATGCCGATGGAGAAGCCGATCAGCGGCTGCACGGTGTCCGATTGCGCGGCCTGGACGGTCGAGTAGAAGAACACCGCGGTCTCGAGCCCTTCGCGCCCGACCGCGAGGAACGACAGCAGCAGCACGGCCGCCGGGCCCACGTTCAGCGCGTCGTCCATCTTCCCGCGCAGTTCGGCGGCGATGCTCTTGGCGGCCTTGCGCATCCAGAAGATCATCGCGGTGACGAACACGACGGCGACGATCGAAAGGCTCCCGCCGAGCAGCTCCTGGTGCTCGAAGGTCATCTGGTGCGTCGTGAAGGTCAGGACCGCGCCGACCGCGACCGACAGCACCACCGCGGCGCCGACGCCCGGCCAGACCCAGCGCAGCGCGTGCCGCCGCTCGGTCTTGACCAGGAAGGCCACCAGGATGCTGACGACCAGCGCGGCTTCCAGGCCTTCGCGCAGCCCGATCAGCGCGCTCGAGAACAACACCGGTCCGCCTCCCTGGGTTTCTGCTTCCGTGATGGTTTTAGGTAAGGCTCACCTGTAAGTCCAGTGCACGTCCGCTCCTTCGAAACGATGCAACCGGACAAAAAGGGCATCGGCTTGAAGTTAGGTTAGGGTAACCGCAGGTCAGAGGCTTGCGCGTCGACTCCATAACGAATTCTGTGATTTCGCAGGCAGTGGGCCCAGGTTTACCTTCGGCTTGCCTGGTCAGCCGTCCGAGGGACCCCCTTGAGTGGCTCCGTAACCTGTTCGAGTGGCCGATACCGCTCAGCCGACTGTCACGCCGCCGGACACGCCGCCTTCGGGTGGCCCGCCCAGGCGGTTCGTCGGCCGGATCGCCCTCGCGCTCGGGCTGGTGGCCACCGGCGTGCTCCTCGTCGTCACCATCGGTGTCCGGAACCCCGACGCGCCCACCGCGGCACCCGCGGTCCAGCCGGCGCTCGCCATCCCTGAGCAGCGTCCGCAGCCCGGTGCCGAAGCGCCGCGGGCGGGCCTCGCCGCGCCGGTCGACCGGCCGCAGGTGTCCGACCGTGCCGAGCTCGACGCGTGGGCGGGCCGGGTGGCGGACAAGACGCACGTCCCGGCGCGCGTGCTGGCCGCGTACGGGCGGGCGGAGATGTGGATGCAGCGCCAGAAGCCGACCTGCCACCTCTCGTGGGCCACGCTCGCGGGCATCGGCCGGGTCGAGAACGAACGCGGGGAGTTCGACCTCGCGGCGATCGGCGCGGACGGCCGGGTGGCGAAGCCGGTGGTCGGCCCGCCGCTGGACGGCTCGCCGGGCGTCCCGGCGGTGCACGACAGCGACGGCGGCAAGCTCGACGGCGACAAGTCGTGGGACCACCTGATCGGCCCGATGCAGTTCCTGCCGTCGACGTGGAAGAAGTACCAGGAACGCGCGAACGGCGACGGCGGCACCCCGGACCCGCAGAACATCGACGACGCGGCCTTCACGGCGGCGCGCTTCCTGTGTTCCGGCGGCGACGACCTCGGCACCCCGGCCGGCTGGTGGCGAGCGATCCTGTTCTACAACCAGGCCCTGGCGTACGGCCAGGACGTCTTCAGCGCGGCGGACGCCTACGCGGAGGCGAGCGTCGCGCCCTGAGTCAGAGCTCGCGGTCGGCGACGAACGGCGTGACGGCCATCAGCACGAGCAGCAGCAAGCCGGCGTAGGCGCCCAGCGTGACGAAGATCGACATTTCCGGTTCCTCCCTGGTTTCGGTCTGGAACCAGCTTCGCCGGAGGAGGGGGTCGAGGACATCGGTCGACGGGCCCGGCCTGGTCGGCCGAAAGGCTGAGGTGACCCGGGCCGTTCGGCCCTGGTCAGGTCAGGGCTCGCGCAGCGCGATGTGTGCCTTGACCTCGCTGATCGCCTCGAGGTACTCCGGCACCGGGTTCATCGCCGACGCGATCCGCAGCTGGCCCAGTGCCTCGACGAACCGGCCGAGGCGCTGCAGCGTGCGGCCCAGGACGAACCGGGCGTAGTGGTCCGTCGGGTCCAGTTCGAGCACCCGGGTGAACGCCTCTTCGGCCCGGCGCAACTGCGCGGAGTGGAAGTACGCGCGCCCGGCCAGCAGGTGCACCGACGGCTTGTCCGTTTCGGATTCCAGCAGGGGCTGGAGCACCTTCAGCGCGTCGAGCGGACGGCGGCGGCCCACCAGGTCTTCGGCCTGGCGGAAGGCATGGAACCGCGACTCCTCGGGAGGCTGCGAAGCAGCTGCGGCGTCCGTCATGGTCGCTCCCACGTTACCCCGGGGGAGGGGGATGCACACGCCTCCGAACGGGACGTGATGGACTGTGCCGCCATGAGCAGCCCGTACCGGGGCCTGGCGCCCTACCTGTACTACGCCGACGCCACCGCGGCGCTCGCCTGGCTGACCAGGGTCTTCGGGTTCACCGAGGAGGTCCGGTTCTGCGACGGCGCCGGCGAGGTCTTCCAGGCGACGCTGCGCGCCGGCGAAGCGCGCATCCAGCTCGCCGGCGTCGGTGCGGACTACTGGCAGGCCAAGGGGGTCGACGGGCCGGTCGGCCAGCTCAACATCCTCTACGTCGACGACGTGGACGAAACGTACGCCCGGGTCGAGGCCGCGCTGGGCGACGAGTGCGAGCTCGATCCGCCGCAGGACCAGCCCTACGGCGCCCGGGTGTTCACCGTCGCCGATCTCGGGGGCAACAGCTGGACGTTCTGGCAGCAGACGTCGGAAACCGTCGAGCTGCCGCCCGGCTGGCAGGAGGTCCGCCCGGGCGGAGAGTCCTCCAACGGGTGAACTGCGGTGACGGCTAGGCTGGGCGCGTTACCGCAGGCAAAAGACGCACCGAGGAGCATGGCGTGGCTCTCATCGAGCAGGTAGGCGCGCGCGAGATTCTGGACTCGCGCGGCAACCCGACGGTCGAGGTGGAGGTGGCCCTCGACGACGGCACCCTGGCGCGGGCCGCGGTCCCGTCGGGAGCGTCGACCGGTGAGCACGAAGCGGTCGAGCTGCGTGACGGCGACACCGGCCGCTACAACGGCAAGGGCGTCGAGCGCGCGGTCGCCGCGGTGCTCGACGAGATCGGGCCGGAGATGGTCGGCATCGAGGCCGTCGACCAGCGGATCGTCGACCAGAAGCTGGTCGACCTCGACGGCACGCCGGCGAAGTCCCGCCTCGGCGCGAACGCCATCCTCGGCGTCTCGCTGGCCGTCGCGAAGGCCGCCGCGGAGTCGGCCGAGCTGGAGCTGTTCCGCTACCTGGGCGGCCCGAACGCGCACGTGCTGCCGGTGCCGATGCTGAACATCCTGAACGGTGGTTCGCACGCCGACAGCAACGTCGACGTGCAGGAGTTCATGATCGCGCCGATCGGCGCGGAAACCTTCCGCGAGGCCCTGCGCTGGGGCACCGAGGTCTACCACTCGCTGAAGTCGGTGCTGAAGGGCCGCGGCCTGGCCACCGGCCTCGGTGACGAAGGCGGCTTCGCGCCGAACCTGGGCAACAACCGCGAGGCCCTCGACCTGATCGTCCAGGCCATCGAGAAGGCCGGCTACACCCCGGGCCGCGACGTCGCGCTGGCCCTCGACGTCGCCGCGACGGAGTTCTTCGCCGACGGCGTGTACACCTTCGAGGGCGCGAAGAAGAGCGCCGAGCAGATGTCGGCCTACTACGCCGAGCTGCTGGCGAACTACCCGCTGGTGTCGATCGAGGACCCGCTGAGCGAGGACGACTGGGACGGCTGGGTCACCCTGACCGCCGACGTCGGCGAGAAGGTCCAGATCGTCGGCGACGACCTGTTCGTCACCAACCCGGACCGCCTGGAGGAGGGCATCACCCGCCGCGCCGCCAACGCGCTGCTGGTGAAGGTCAACCAGATCGGCACCCTGTCCGAGACGCTCGACGCGATCTCGCTGGCCACGTCGTTCGGCTACAAGTCGATGATGAGCCACCGCTCCGGCGAGACCGAGGACACGTTCATCGCGGACCTGGCGGTCGCCACCGGCGTCGGCCAGATCAAGACCGGCGCCCCGGCCCGCGGCGAGCGGATCGCCAAGTACAACCAGCTGCTGCGCATCGAGGAGACCCTCGGTGACGCCGCCCGGTACGCCGGCGAGCTGGCCTTCCCGCGGTTCAGCGCCGAGGCCTGACGCCGATGGCGGACCGGGGGAGGACACGTGGCCGCCGCGGCGGTGGCGGCGGTTCGGCGCGGGTCGGTGGATCCGCGCGGACCCGCCGTCCCGAAGCCGGTCGTGCGGGGAGTCCGGGATCCCGGTCGCCCCGGACGGACGGCACCGCGGCGGCGCGCCGCCGCACCGGCGACGCGGAAACCACCAGGGCCCGGCTGCGCCGGGGCTTGGCGGCGAAGCGGGCGTCGGGGGCGGCGAAGGTGCTCGGCATGTCCACCACCCGCCGCGCGGCGGTGGTGGCGATCGTGGTGTGCGCGCTGGCGTTCACCATCGCCGTGCCCCTGCGCACGTACCTCTCCCAGCGGACCGAGGTCCGCGAACAGCAGGCGCAGCAGGCCCAGCTGCAGCAGGAGGTCGCTCAGCTCCAAGGCCGCAAGGCGGAGCTGAGCGACCCCGCGCAGATCGAGGCGGAAGCCCGGCGGCGGCTGCGGTACGTCAAGCCGGGCGAGACGCCGTACATCGTCCAGCTGCCGGAGGACAAGGCACCGGACGCGGCTCCGCCTGCCGGGCAGCAGCAGGCCGCGGGCACCTCCTGGTACGAGAACCTCTGGAACCAGGTCTCGGGCGGCTGAGGGGCACGCTCTAACCTTGACCGGGTGAACAGCACGCAGCAGCACCGGTTCGAGCCCGTCACCGAAGCCGACCGCGAGATCATCGCGGAGCAGCTCGGACGGCCGCCGCGGGCGCTGCGCGCGATCGCCGCGCGGTGCCCGAGCGGGCACCCTTCCGTGGTGCAGACCAGCCCGCGGCTGGAGAACGGCACGCCGTTCCCGACGCTCTACTACCTGACCTGCCCGAAGCTGAACTCGATGATCGGCACCATCGAGGCGTCCGGGATCATGAAGGAGATGACCGAGCGGCTCACCACCGATCCCGAGCTCGCCGCGCAGTACCAGCGCACCCACGAGGTCTACCTCGCCGAGCGGGACGCCATCGAGCCGCTGGGCCACCAGGTCACCGCCGGGGGCATGCCGGGTCGCGTCAAGTGCCTGCACGTGCACGTCGCCCACTCCCTGGCCGTCGGCCCAGGTGTGAACCCGTTCGGTGACGAGACGTTGGCCCTGCTTAAGGCCAACGGGTGGCCCACCGGTGACTGCGCCGCGTAACACTCGCGCGCTGTGAACAGATAACTGGTCTGGGTGAGCGAAAACCTCGATCGCGCCTCTCGATGGGCTGAAACCTCGCCGCGCATGCGGCAGGCTGTCTTCCGGGAACGGCGATCGATCCGGCCAGGAGGGCTCCGACTATGCGCGTGTGGCGGCTGCCGACCGCAGCCGGGAGCTACGCGCGAAGATTCGGCATCCGCCACCGCACCGCGTACCCGCTGATCACCGGCATCCTGGCCGTGGTGCCGGCACTGGTGGCCGGCGGCGGCACCCTCGGCTGGCTCGGCGGGACCGGTGAGCACACCCGCGACGCCGCGCTCAGCCAGGGCTACGACCCCCGGAACGCCGCCCTCCAGCAGATCGCCGTCGACGGCACCCTCCCCGGCGCGCCCAGCCCGCTGCCCCTGCCCGCCTACGAGCTGCCCGACGGCCCGCTCGGCATCCCGGCCACCGCCCTCAAGGCGTACCGGAACGCCGCCGACATCCTCGGCCGCGAGCTGCCCGCGTGCCACATCGACTGGGCGCTGATCGCCAGCATCGGCCGGATCGAGTCCAACCACGCGCGCGGTGGCTATGTGGACGGATTCGGGACCACGCGCGAGCCGATCCTCGGCCCGCAGCTCAACGGCCAGGGCGGGTTCGCCGCGATCCCGGACACCGACCAGGGCCTGCTCGACACCGACCCGGTGTGGGACCGCGCGGTCGGCCCGACCCAGTTCATCCCGGGGACCTGGAAGGCCTACGCCTCCGACGGCAACAGCGACGGCAAGTCCGACCCGAACAACATCTTCGACGCGGCCCTGGCCACCGGCCGGTACCTGTGCTCCGGCGGGTTCGACCTGGCGAAACCGGACCAGCTGCGCGGGGCGATCTACCGGTACAACAACTCGGACACCTACGTGAACACGGTGATCCTCTGGGCGGACGCCTACCGCAACGGGATCATGCAGGTGCCGGACAGCACGGTCCCGATCGGCGCGCCCAACGCGGCGGCACTGCCCGCGCCGCCGCCGATCCCACCTCCGCCGGTTCCGACGACGACGGTCTCGACGCCGCCGCCGACGGAGACTTCGCCGCCGCCGACCTCGCCGACCTCGTCGGCACCGACGTGTGCCCCGCCCACCACGACGGTGACCACGACGACGGTCACGAGCATCACGACCGTGCCGTCGCCTACCCCGACCGGCACCGGTGACCCGAGCCCCAGCCCGACGACGACGAAAACGCCGAGTCCCACCTGCGGCGAGACGGTCACCTCGGTCACCACGTCGACCACCCCGACGACCACGACCGTGGGGTCGCCGACACCGGCCGGTTAGGGTGGCGGCATGCCTCGTGTTGCCGCCATCGACTGTGGGACCAACTCCATCCGCCTGCTCGTCGCCGAGCTGACGCCGCGCCACGACGGCACGGTCGACCTGCGCGACCTGCACCGCGAGATGCGGATCGTCCGGCTCGGCCAGGGCGTCGACGCCACCGGCGAGCTGGCCCCCGAGGCCCTCGAGCGCACCCGGGTGGCGCTGGCCGACTACACGATCGCCGCGCGGCGCAAGGGCGTGGAGAAGGTCCGCATGGTCGCGACCTCGGCCACCCGCGACGCGAAGAACCGCGACGAGTTCTTCCGGATGACCCGCGAGACCCTCGGCGTCGAGGCCGAGGTGATCAGCGGCGACGAAGAGGCGCGGCTGTCGTTCACCGGCGCGGTCGGGGAGCAAGACCCGGATGACGGCCCGTTCGTGGTGGTCGACGTCGGCGGCGGCTCGACCGAGCTGGTCCTCGGCACGTGGGACGGCCGGCAGGCGGAGGTGCTCGCGGCGAAGTCGGTCGACATCGGCTGCGTCCGCATCACCGAGCGCGCGCTGAAGAGCGACCCGCCGACGGCGGGCGAGATCGCGACCGCCCGCGACCTGGCGGGCAAGGTGCTGACGGACGCGTTCGACGTCGTCGACGTCAGCCGCGCCCGCACGTGGGTGGGTGTCGCGGGCACGGTGACCACGCTGTCGGCGATCGCGCTCGGCCTGCCGGAGTACGACAGCGAGCGGGTCCACCTGTCCACTTTGACCGCGGCGGACATCGACCGCCTCGCCTCGGAGCTGCTGCACAGCGACCACGCCACCCGCGCGGCCAACCCGGTGATCCACCCGGGCCGCGTGGACGTGATCGGCGGCGGCGCGGTAGTGGTCCAGACCCTGGCCGAACAGCTCGCCGCCCGCGGCGGCCCGACCGAGCTGGTGGTCAGCGAACACGACATCCTGGACGGCATCGCCCTCTCGCTCGCCTGACTCAGCGTGATCGGACCGGGGCCGCGCTCGCGCGCGCCCCCGGTTGCCTTACCGACCGTTCGGCCGCCCCAAAGGGCTTGTGCCGCAACGGAACCGTGGGTGAGCGCGTGATGACCTGCAGTCCGCGCTGCGCCGTCCGGAGTATCCGGATTCCTACGTTGGTTGTGCTCCAACCAGGTGGTCCCGACGACCGTCACACATTTGCAACACCGCAGTCCTGTGATCAGCTTCATCGGCCCCGATAGCGTGCGTCTCACCTTTCGGACACACCGGATATGGAGGGGATCATGCGTCGTTCGCGCAGGCTCTGGGGACCCACGGTGGTGATGACCTCGCTGGCGCTCGCGCTCGCCGCGTGCGGTGGTGGTTCGGGCAGCTCCACGGGCGCCGGCGGGACGGATCCGGACGGCACCGTCAGCGTCTACGGCACCGAACCGCAGAACGCGCTGGTCCCGACCAACATCAACGACCTGGGCGGCACCAAGGCGGTCCAGCCGATGTTCGCCACGCTGGTCGGGTTCAAGGGCGCGGACGCCAAGCCCTTCAACCTGATGGCGGACTCGATCACCACGACCGACTCCAAGGTCTACGACATCAAGATCAAGCAGGGCTGGAAGTTCCACGACGGCACCGAGGTGAAGGCGCACAACTTCATCGACGCCTGGAACTACGGCGCCTACGCGCCGAACGGCCAGCTCAACACCGACTTCTACTCGAACATCCAGGGCTACGCCGACGTCCACCCCGAGGACGAGAACGCCAAGCCGGCCACGGACAAGATGTCCGGGCTGGTCGCGAAGGGCGACTACGAGTTCCAGGTGACGCTCAACGCGCCCTTCTCCGTCTTCGACATCAAGGTCGGCTACCAGGCCTTCGCGCCGCTGCCCGACTCGTTCTTCAAGGATCCCAAGGCCTTCGAGCAGCACCCGATCGGCAACGGCCCGCTCAAGTTCGTCTCGCGGACGCCCAACCAGGACATCAAGCTCACCCGGTTCGACGACTACAAGGGTGACGACAAGGTCAAGTTCAAGAACCTCGACATCAAGATCTACTCCAGCCAGGAGACCGCCTACCAGGACCTGCTGAGCGGGCGGCTCGACTTCATGGAGGCGCTGCCGCCGTCGGCGGTCTCGGGCGGCAAGTACAAGAACGACCTCGGCGACCGGCTGGTCACCGGCCACCTGCTCGGCATCAGCACCATCGCCGTCCCGTACTACGTGCCCGGCTACAACAACCTCGAGCTGCGCAAGGCCATCTCGATGGCGATCGACCGCGCGCAGATCACCAAGACCGTCATGAACGACACCTACGTGCCGGCGGACGGCTACATCTCGCAGGGCATCCAGGGCGCGCGTGAAGGCGTCTGCAAGTTCTGCCACTTCGACCCGGCGGCGGCCAAGGAGGCCTTCCAGAAGTCGGGCTTCCAGGGCAAGCTGACCATCGCGTCCAACGCGGACGGTGGCCGCAAGGAACCGCTGGTCGCGGCGTGCAACAGCATCAAGAACACCCTCGGCGTCGAGTGCGACTTCGTGCCCGCCACCGACTTCGGCCAGTGGCGCAGCATCGTGACCGGCCACAAGCTGACCGGCATGGGCCGTTCGGACTGGTCGGCGGACTACCCGTCCATCGAGGACTTCCTCAACCCGATCTTCAAGACCGGCGGGTCCTCGAACGACTCGACGTACTCGAACCCGAAGGTCGACGCGCTGCTCGCGCAGGCCGACGCCACCGCCGACAAGGAGGCCGCGGTCAAGCTGTACCAGCAGGCCGAGGACCTCGTCGCGCAGGACCTGCCGACGATCCCGGTGTGGGACGAGAAGGGGGTCGCGGCCAAGTCGAAGAACCTCAAGACGGCGGCCCTGGACTTCCGCCGGATGCCGGACTACCCCTCGATCGAGGTCCTGAAGAAGTAGTTGCGGCTCCCACCACCACGCCGTCGTGAGTGGTAAGGCGGGTTGGAACCCGCCTTACCGCTCACGACGGCCGCGGCAGACTCAGGAACTCTTCATGACCCGCTACGTCCTGCGACGGCTGCTCCAGCTGATCCCGGTGTTCTTCGGCACCACGTTCCTCATCTACGTCCTGGTCTGGGCCGTGCCCGGCGACCCGTTCTCCGGCAAGTGCGGCCAGGCCGCCTGCCCGCCGGCCTACATCGCCCTGATGACCGAGAAGTTCCACCTCGACGACAACATCTTCGTCCAGTACTTCAAGTACCTCGGGAGCCTGTTCACCGGCGACTGGGGCGAAACCTTCAACGGCACGTCCGTCGGCGAGCTGATCGCGACGTCCTACCCGATCACGCTGCGCCTGGCGGTGATCGCCGTGGTCATCGAAGCGGTCATCGGGCTCACGGCCGGGGTGCTGACCGGCCTGCGCGGCAAGGGTTTCCTCGACAACCTCGTGCTGGTCTCGACCACGTTCCTGATCTCGCTGCCGGTGTTCGTCACCGCGATCGTGCTGCAGCTCGCCCTGGGCAGCAACGGCCTCGGCTGGATCGAGGCGAGCGTGTCCGACGACCCGGGCATCGGCGAGCTCATCGTGCCGGGCATCGCGCTCGGCAGCCTGTCCATGGCGTACGTGGCCCGGCTGGCGCGCACGAGCATCGCGGAGAACCGCCGCGCCGACTACGTGCGGACGGCGATCGCGAAGGGCCAGCCGCAGAGCCGGGTCGTGCTCGTCCACCTGCTGCGCAACTCGGTGATCCCGGTGCTGACGTTCCTCGGCACCGACCTCGGCGCACTGATGGGCGGCGCGATCGTCACCGAGGGCGTGTTCAACATCAACGGACTGGGCGGGCTCATCTTCCGCGGCATCCAGAACCGGGAGAGCGCCACCGTCGTCGGCGTGGTCGTCCTGCTGGTGCTGGTGTACCTGCTGATGAGCCTGGTCGTCGACCTGCTGTACGCCGTTCTCGACCCGAGGATCCGCTATGACTGACCCGAACCTGATCGGCGGCGGCGGGGCCGACGCGGCGGAGCTGTCCCGGGTGGACGACTCCGCCACCACGCCGCAGAAGCCCCGCAGCCTGTGGAGCGACGCCTGGCGGCAGCTGCGGCGCAAGCCGGCGGCGCTCGCCTCGGCGGTGATCATCCTGTTCATCGTGCTGATCGCGATCGCGCCCGGGCTGTTCAGCTCGCGCGACGCGGGTTTCAGCGATCTCGCGCACGCGAACGAGAGCCCGTCCGCGGACGCCTGGTTCGGCTACGACAACCAGGGCCAGGACGTCTACGCCCGCACCATCTACGGCACCCGCGCGTCGGTGCTGGTCGGCGTGTTCGCCACGCTGCTGACCGTCCTCATCGGCTCGGTGATCGGCATCGTCGCCGGCTACTACGGCCGGCTCGTGGACAGCCTGCTCTCGCGCTTCGGCGACATCTTCGCCGGCCTGCCGTTCGTGCTCGGCGCGATCGTCATCCTGACGACGTTCAACGCACCCGGCGCCAACCCCGGCGCGGTCACCATCATCGTCCAGGTGGTCTGTTCCATCGCGGTGCTGAGCTGGCCGGTGGGCATGCGCATCATGCGCTCGGCGACGCTGGTGGCCAAGCAGCTCGACTACGTCAAGGCCGCGCGCGGCCTCGGCGCGAGCACCCCGCGGATCATCTTCCGGCACCTGCTGCCGAACACGATCGCGCCGGTGCTGGTGTACGCCACCATCGCGCTCGGCGCGTTCATCGGCGCCGAGGCGACGCTCGCGTACCTCGGCATCGGCGTGCGCGCGCCGGTGATCTCGTGGGGCGTGCTGATCGCCGACTCGCGGGACTACTTCCGGAACGACCCGCACATGCTGCTGTTCCCCGGTGCCTTCGTCACCCTGACCGTGCTGGCCTTCGTGATGCTGGGCGACGGCATCCGCGACGCGCTCGATCCGAAGTCGAGGTAAGTCCTTGTCCGACAACGAACTCCTGCTCGAAGTCGAAGACCTGCACGTCGAGTTCCGGACCTCCGACGGCGTGGCGAACGTGCTCAACGGCGTCAGCTATTCGGTGCACGCCGGGGAAACCCTGGCCGTGCTCGGCGAATCCGGCTCCGGGAAGAGCGTCACCGCCCAGACGGTGATGGGCATCCTGGACATGCCGCCCGGCGTGATCACCGCCGGTGCCGTGCGCTGGCGCGGCGAGGACCTGCTGACGGCGTCCGAAGAACGCCGCCGCGAGGTGCGCGGCAGCGAGATCGCGATGATCTTCCAGGACGCGCTGTCCGCGTTGAACCCGGTGTTCACCGTGGGCTTCCAGATCGAGGAGCAGTTGCGCTTCCGCCTCGGGATGTCCAAAAAGGATGCCCGGAAGCGCGCGATCGAGCTGCTCGACATCGTCCGCATCCCGGCCGCGGAACGCCGGATCAAGGACTACCCGCACCAGTTCTCCGGTGGCATGCGCCAGCGCGCGATGATCGCGATGTCGCTGGCGCTCGACCCGGACCTGCTCATCGCCGACGAGCCGACCACCGCCCTCGACGTCACCGTGCAGGCCCAGATCATGGACCTGCTGCACGAGATCCAGACCGAACGCAAGATGGGCCTGGTCCTGATCACCCACGACCTCGGGGTGGTCGCCGAGGTCGCCGACCGGATCGCGGTGATGTACGCGGGCCGGATCGTCGAGCAGGCCGACGCCGTCGAGCTGTTCCGCGCGCCGGCGCACCCGTACACCGCCGCGCTGATGGACTCCCTGCCCCGGCTCGACCTCAAAGGACAGACGCTGGAAACCATCAAGGGCCTGCCGCCCAGCCTGCTGGACATCCCGCCCGGCTGTCCGTTCCACCCGCGGTGCAAGCGGGCCGAGGCCAAGTGCAGCACGGAAGTCCCACCGCAGCACGCGATCGGCTTCGGTCGCACCAGCGCGTGCCACTTCGCCGAAGAGGTGGTGAGCTCCCGTGCCTGAACCCATTTTGTCGGTCACCGATCTCCAGAAGTACTTCCCGGTCCGCACCGGCATCCTGTTCAAGAAGACGATCGGCCAGGTCAAGGCGGTCGACGGCGTCTCGTTCGACCTGATGCCGGGCGAGACGCTCGGCGTCGTCGGCGAGTCCGGCTGCGGGAAGTCGACGCTCGCCCAGGTCCTGATGCGCCTGGAAGAGCCGACCGGCGGCACGGCGAAGTTCGAAGGCCGCGACATCTTCGCCATGCGCGGCGCCGAGCTGCGGAAGCTGCGGCGCGAAATCCAGATCGTGCTGCAGGACCCGTACACCTCGCTGAACCCGCGCATGACGGTCGGCGACATCGTCGGCGAGCCGTTCGAAATCCACTCCGAAGTCGCCCCGAAGGGCTCGCGGGCGGGCAAGGTCCGGGAGCTGCTGGAGGTGGTCGGGCTCAACCCCGAGCACCTCAACCGCTACCCGCACCAGTTCTCCGGCGGGCAGCGCCAGCGCATCGGCATCGCGCGGGCGCTCGCGCTGCGGCCCAAGGTGATCATCTGCGACGAGCCGGTGTCCGCTTTGGACGTCTCGATCCAGGCGCAGGTGATGAACCTGCTCGGCGACCTGCAGGGCGAGTTCGGCCTGTCCTACGTCTTCATCGCGCACGACCTTTCGGTGGTGCGGCACCTGTCGAACCGGGTCGCGGTGATGTACCTGGGCAAGATCGTCGAACTCGGCACCGACGAGGAGATCTACGAGCGACCGTCCCATCCGTACACCCAGGCGCTGCTGTCCGCGGTGCCGGTGGCGGACCCGGCCGTGCGCGGCCGCCGCCAGGTGATCCGGCTGACCGGCGACGTGCCGAGCCCGCTGGATCCCCCGTCCGGGTGCCGGTTCCGCACGCGGTGCTGGAAGGCCGAGGACCGCTGCGCGACCGAGGTCCCGGAGCTGGTGCCCAGGACCGACGGGCACTTGTCAGCTTGTCACTTCGCCGAGCAGAAGTCGGTTGTTCCGTAACGTACGTTTGGCCGTTGTTTACGCATTGTCCGATCTATACGGTGCAGGAACCGCTTTCCGCGAGGAGGAGAAACGTGAAGAGACCCAGGCTTCTGGCCGCGGTGCTGGCCGTGCCGCTGTTCGGCGCGGTTTCCGCGGTCGCGGTCCCGGCCGCGTCGGCGCAGCCCGCACTGGCCGGCCCGGCGACCGAGTTCACCGTGCTCGCCAAGGACGTCCAGAGCATCGGCAGCGCCCAGCGGGCGATCAAGGCCGCGGGCGGCACGGTACTGGAGACCAACACCGCGGTCGGCCTGATCAGGGCGAGCGCGCCGGCATCGGGCTTCACCGAGCGCGTGTCCACCGACCGCGCGGTGTTCGGTGCCGCCAAGGCCCAGTCCATCGGCTCGGTGCCGAAGACGGGCAAGCGGGCCAAGGGCGACGCCGGTGTCGAGAAGGAAGGCCGCGGAACCGCTTCTTCGAAGAAGGCCGACGCGAACAAGGCCGTCGGGATGGACCCGCTGGACGACCAGCTCTGGGGCCTCAAGTCCGTCCGCTCGGACCTCTCGCGCACCAAGCAGCCGGGCAGCAAGCAGGTCAAGGTCGGCGTCATCGACACCGGCATCGACGGCACGCACCCGGACATCGCGCCGAACTTCGACGAAGCCGACTCCCGCAACTTCACCCGTGACATCCCGACCGACGTCAACGGCGCCGAAGTCGACGGCCCGTGTGAGTTCCGCGGCTGCGTCGACCCGGTCAACCACGACGACGGCGGCCACGGCACGCACGTCGCCGGCACCATCGCCGCCGCGGCCAACGGCTTCGGCCTCTCCGGTGTCGCGCCGAACGTGACGCTGGTGAACATCCGCGCCGGCCAGGACTCGGGCTACTTCTTCCTGCAGCCGACGGTCGACGCGCTGACCTACGCCGGCGACGCGGGCATCGACGTGGTCAACATGTCGTTCTACACCGACCCGTGGCTGTACAACTGCACGGCGAACCCGGCGGATTCGCCCGCCGAGCAGGCCGAGCAGCGCACGATCATCGAGGCGACCCAGCGCGCGCTGAACTACGCGCACCGCAAGGGCGTCACGATGGTGGTCGCGCTGGGCAACCAGCACACCGACCTCGGCTCGCCGCAGCCGGACACCACGAGCCCCGACTACCCGGCGAACAGCACGCACCCCCGCACGGTGGACAACTCGACCTGCCTCAACCTGCCGGTCGAGGGCAACCACACGATCGGCGTGAGCTCGTTCGGGCCGTCCCAGAAGAAGGCGGACTACTCGAACTACGGCCTCGAGCAGATCTCGGTTTCGGCCCCGGGCGGCTTCTTCCGCGACGGCTTCGGCACGCCGTGGTACCGCACGGTCGAGAACGAAATCCTTTCCACGTACCCGAAGAACGTGGGTGTCGCGGAGGGCAACATCGACGCGGACGGCAACATCACGCCGGACGGCGTCACGGCGGGCGTCAAGAAGGCGACGGCTCCGGACGGCCGGGTCGGCTACTACCAGTGGCTGCAGGGCACGTCGATGGCCGCCCCGCACGCGACCGGGGTCGCGGCGCTGATCATCTCGCAGTACGGCAAGAAGTCGCACGGCGAGTTCGGGATGGACCCGGACAAGGTCCAGCGCGTCCTGGAGGGCACGGCGGCCCAGATCGCCTGCCCGGTGCCGCGGACGGTGGACTACCTGAAGGAGGGCCGCGACGCGACGTTCACGGCCACCTGCCAGGGTGACCCGTCGTTCAACGGTTTCTACGGCCACGGCGCGGTCGACGCCTACGCGGCGGTGACGCGCGGGTCGCAGTACCTGAAGTAGTTCGAAGCGCGACGCCCCGGACAGGCAACCTGTCCGGGGCGTCGCGCGTGTAACGGCGGAACTGGGGGGTGTTCCGTTGATCGTTCGTGAGCCGGCGCTGCCGGTCGACCCGAGGCTGCCCGGCGAGCCCACGGTGCTCGAGGTGGGCTGGGCGCGGCTGTGGCTGGGCCAACGCGGGGTGAACGTGTGGCTGCCGACGCGGCTGCTGGCGCTGCGCATCGGCGCTCGCCGCCAGAAGCTGCCCGAACGACCGGGGTACGTCGTCGTCACCGCGCTCGGGACGTTCGCGTTCCCGTTCCTGGCCGCCCACGTCGACCTGCCGGGGCAGGCCGCGTCCCTGGTCCTTCTCTTCACCGCCTTCCAGGTGGTGCGCTGGCGCCGGGTGCAGCGCCGCGAACAGCTCGCGGAGCGCTGGACGGCCGCCGGGAGCCCGCTCCCGCTCCGCGTGGCCGCGAACCAGGTCGGCTGGTGGTACCTGGTTTCGGCGGCCCTCACGTTCGTCGGCGGGGCGGTGTTGTGCGCGGCGTCGTTCCTGACCCGGCCGCAGTTCACCTGGAAGCACTGGTACCTGCCGTCCGTCGCGGTCGGGGTGCACACGGTCACGCTGGCGGTCGGCGCCGGCGCGACCGCGCTGGTGCTCGCCAGGGTGCTCCGCGCGCCGGTGCTCGCGGAGGACGAGGCGTCGCGGCTGGTCGACGAGGTCCTGCGCGCCGAGGACGGCTACCGGTTCGCGCCTTCCGTGCTGTACGCCGCCTTGGCGGTGCCGGTCTTCGTCGTCGACTGGGCGGCCCCGGGCCTGCTGGGGTGGTCCGCGCTGGCGTACCTGGTCACGGTGGTCGCCCTGCAGCTGGCCGGCTGGCTGTCGGTGCGCCGCCGCTATCGACGGCTGCCGCCCGGCTTCTACGGCCGGTAAACCGTTCCGGCGCTTCGGGCGTGTACGGCGGACAGGGGAGGGGGCCATGGGGGAACAGGTACCGAGCCGCGGCGAGTTCGTGCAGGCGGCGGTCTGGCTGGGGCGGCACGGGGTGCGGGTGGGCATCCCGACGCGGCTGCTCGCCACCCGGCTGGGTGTCCGCAGTACCGCGCACCCCCGGTCGCTGCTGATCGGCCAGATCGGGATCCTGCTGGCGACGCTCGCCGCCGCCGTCGCCTACCAGTGCCTGCAGTACCTGCCCGGGGTCCGGGGCGTGGAGATGACCGAAAGCAAGGTGCCGTACTTCCTGCTCATCGGGAGCCAGCTGGCCTTTTGGTCCGCGTTCCGGCGGCGGGACCGGCAGGCGTTGGACCTGCTCGGCGATCGCGTGCTCGCCCGGCCCCGGCCGTCCTGGCGCGCGTCGCTCGGAAGCTGGTACCTCGCGTCGGCCGCGGTCACGTTCGCCGGGGGCGCGGCGCTCGGGGGCACGATGTTCTTCGCGACGCCGTACCGGACCTACGCCTGGAGCTGGCTCGGCGTGCTCGCACTCGGTGCGGTGGTGTGCACGGTGATCGTGACCGGGGTGCTCCGCCGCCCGGTGATCGCCGAAGACGAGCCGTCCGCCGCCGTCGACGCCGTGCTGCGGATCGAGGACCTGTACACCGCGCTGCCGTCGGGCTACGCCGTGCCGGTGCTCATCGACCTGGTCACCACCCAGCGCCAGCCACCCGGCTTCACGCCATGGCTGGTCGGTTACGCGGTGCTGGCGATCACCCTGCAGGTGATCGGCGCGCTCCTCGGCCGCCGCCGGCGCCCGGCGCTCCCGGACGGCGACTACGGCGTCCCGCTGCCGGCCCAGGCCGGGCCGGGCTGGTCACCGGAGGCCGCCCGGTGATCGCGTCGGCAGCCCGGTGCCTGCTGGAGGTCCGGTGGTGACGGAAGCAGCGTGGACGACGCTCGCCGAGAGGCAGGGCGCGCGGGCGTGGCCGGCCGAACGCGGGGCTGGTGGTACCTGGCCGCGGCAGCGACGACGTTCGGCGGCGGCGCGGTGCTGTGCGCCGTGTCCGCCGCCCAGCCGCTGGGCTGGGCGGCGGCGCTGGTGATCGGCGCCGTCTGCACGGCGCCGGTCCTCGAGCGGGCCCTGCGCGCCCCGGTGATCGCCGAGGACGAGGCATCGGCGGCCGTCGACGCGGCCTTGCGGGCCTACGACACCCGGGCGTTCGCGGCGCCGTTCGTGTTCACGTACCTGGCCTGGATCGACCTGTTCGCGGGCCGGCCGCGGCCCGTGCTCAGCGGTTCGACGCCCGCTTGACGAACTTCGCCAGGTCCTTCGACTGCTGCACCCGCGTCGGCTCGTGGACGTACATCATGTGGCCCGCCGGGTAGTACGCCGTGTCGATGTTCTCGCGCAGTTCCTCCGGGATCTGCAGGTGGGCCAGCACGTGCTCGGCCGCGTAGTACGCCGTCGCGCCGTCGTAGTGGCCGAACGCCACGTGCACCTTCAGGTGCGGGTTCGCCCGCATCGCCGCGCTCAGCGAGTCCACCACCGACACCGAACGGCCTTCGAACTCCGAGTACGACCACGCCTTGAACGTGTCCTCGTGGATCAGCTCGTAGGGCAGGTCGTTGGCGTACCCGAGCTCCGCCCGCACGTAGTGGTTGAACGCCGCCGCGTAGGCGCCGATCACGCGGGAGATCGACGGGTCGTCGCTCATGTGCTCGCGGCCGCCGTCCGGCTCCCACGTCGTGAACCGGCCGTCCATCCGGCCGACCACCAGGCCGCGGTCGCGCAGCAGCTCGGTGAAGAACCGGACGTGCTCGATCCGCAGGTTCACCCGGTCCACATAGGACTCGCTGAGCCCGGTCAGCGAGGCCAGCGTGGCCACCGCGTCCGTCCTGTCCTGAGTGGACAGACGGGCGCCGCGGGCCAGCGCCCACGGCAGGTCCTTCGCCGCGAAGTCCTCGGCGTCGGCGAGGACGTCGTCGAGCGGGCGCTCGCCGTGCAGGCCGTGGTAGTGCGCGATCGCCGCGTACGTCGGCACGTACAGCGAGTACGGGAGGTCGTTGCCCTCCGTGAACCGCAGCGTGCCCAGGTCGAGCACCGACGAGATGAGCAGCAGGCCGTTCAGGTAGAGCCCGTGCCGGTCCTGCAGGTGCGCGGCCAGCCCGGCCGCGCGCAGCGTGCCGTAGGACTCGCCGGCCAGGAACTTCGGCGACAGCCAGCGCTCGTGGCGCGACACCCACAGCCGGATGACCTCGCCGACCGATTCGATGTCGCCCTTGAAGCCGTGGAAGTCCTTCGTCTCGCCGCCGTCGGACGCGCGCGAGTAGCCGGTCGACACCGGGTCGATGAACACGAGGTCGCTGTGCGCCAGCAGCGTTTCGGGGTTGTCGGCCAGCCCGTACGGCGGCGGCACCAGGTCGTCGACGTCACCCGAGAGCACCCGCCGCGGCCCGAGCAGGCCCATGTGCAGCCAGATGCTCGACGAGCCGGGGCCGCCGTTGAAGGCGAAGGTGACCGGCCGCGACCCCGGGTCGGCGTCGTCGAGGGTGTAGGAGGTGATGAACACCTCGGCCTTCGCCTTGAAGCCCTCGGACTTGCCGTCCTTGACGATCTCCTTGCGGAGGACGATCCGTCCCGCTTTCGCGGTGTACGCGAGCTTCTTCCGCTTCACGGTCAGCGTGTGCTGGGTCGTGACGACGTCGTCGGTGGGCTCGGCCGCGATCTCGGTCGCCTCCGCGGCCTTCGGTTCGGGAGCCTCTTCGGGGGTGCTGTCCGCCATGGACCCAACTTAGACGGTGGTGGCGCGCGCCTGTGGCAGGGTGACCTGGTGCACACCGAGGACTGGCCGTCGACGGTCGAGGAGGCGCTGGCCGTGCAGGACCGGCTCCGCGGCCGGGTCGAGCTCGCCGACGACTGCCCCGAGCTCCCGCCGACGGTCACCGGCCTCGACGTCGCCTACGACGACACCGGCGGCATCGCCGCGGCCGTCGTCACCCTCGAGACCGCCGGGCTCACCGTGGTCGAGGAGCGGACGCACCGCGCGCGGGCCGTGTTCCCGTACGAGCCGGGCCTGTTCGCCTTCCGCGAGCTGCCGCCGCTGCTGGCCGCGCTCGAGCGGCTGGACCGAGCGCCCGATGTCCTGGTCTGCGACGGTCACGGCCTCGCCCACCCGCGGCGCTTCGGCCTGGCCTGCCACCTCGGCGTGCTGACCGGGCAGCCGGCGTTCGGCGTAGGCAAGACGCGGTTCGTCGGCACGCACGCCGACCCGGCGGTCGCGCGTGGGTCGGCTGAGCCGCTGGTCGACGCGGGCGAGGTCGTCGGCGCGGTGCTGCGGACCCAGGACGGCGTCAAGCCCGTGTACGTCTCGGCGGGCCATCGGATCGACCTGGCCCACGCCTGCCGGCTCACGTTGGCCCTGACCCCGCGCTACCGGCTGCCCGAAACCACCAGGCACGCCGACCGGCTGTCCCGGGCGGCCCTGCGATGAGGTCCCTGCCCGAGCTGGACGCCGCCGTCGCCGGCTGCCGTGCCTGTCCGCGCCTGGTCGCCTGGCGCGAAGGCGTCGTGGGCACCAAGGCGGCCTTCCGCGGCGAGCGGTACTGGGCCCGCCCGGTACCGGGCTTCGGGCCGCCGGACGCCTCGCTCGCCGTCGTCGGGCTGGCGCCCTCCGCCCACGGCGCCAACCGCACCGGACGGATGTTCACCGGCGACCCATCGGGTGATTTCCTCTTCCGCGTCCTGCACGAGGTCGGGCTCGCCTCCCAGCCGACCTCCACGGCGATCGGGGACGGCCTGCGGCTGCACCGCACCCGGCTCGTCTCGCCCGTGCGGTGCGCGCCGCCGGAGAACAAGCCGACGCCTGCCGAACGGGACACGTGCCGTCCGTGGCTGGCCGAGGAACTGACACTGTTACGTCCGACACTGCGGGCGATCGTGGTGCTCGGCGCGTTCGGCTGGCAGGCGTCACTGCCCGTGCTGGAGGCGGCCGGCTGGCCGGTGCCGCGGCCGCGGCCGGCGTTCGGGCACGGGACCGTCGTCGAGCTGGGCGACCTGCGGCTTTTCGGCTGTTATCACGTGTCGCCGCGCAATGTCCAGACACACCGCGTGACCCACGCCATGGTGGCGGACGTCTTCCGCGCCGCGACCTCGGTGACAGGCCACGACTGAATCGTTACGGAAACCGCAGCGACGCTGGTCACAGCCGGATGGGGCCCCCGAGCGGGGTCGCGGCGAAGGTGTCACCATGAGGACATGGCTGCTGCGAAGTCGAAGTCGGAACCGACTCGGATCCTCGTCCTCGGTGGTGGGTACGTCGGGCTCTACACGGCGTACGGCCTCCAGAAGATGCTTCGGGCCAACGAGGCCTCCGTGACCGTCGTTGACCCGCAGCCCCACATGACCTACGCGCCGTTCCTCCCGGAGGCCGCGGCCGGCGCGATCGAGCCCCGGCACGTGGTCGTGCCGCTGCGGCGGGTGCTCAAGCGCTGCCACGTGCTGACCGCGCGCGTCACCAAGATCGAGAACGACAAGAAGTCCGTCACGGTCGAGGCGGCCGACGGGCACATCGAGCAGCTGGGCTACGACGTCCTGGTCGTCGCGCTGGGCGCCGTCGCGCGCATCCTGCCGATCCCGGGCCTGGTCGAGGAGGGCATCGCCTTCAAGACCATCGGCGAGGCCATCTACATCCGCAACCACGTGATGACGAAGCTCGACGAAGCGGCCAGCACGCTCGACCCCGAGCTGCGCAAGCGCCTGCTGACGTTCACCGTCGTCGGCGGCGGGTTCGCCGGCATCGAGGCGCTGGCCGAGCTCGAGGACATGACCCGGTTCGCGGTGGAGAACTACTACCCGAACATCAAGACCTCCGACATCCGCTGGGTGCTCGTCGAGGCGGCCGGCCGGATCCTGCCCGAGGTCCGCGAGACCCTGGGCGTTTACACGGTCGAGCAGCTGGAGAAGCGCGGCATCGAGGTCTACCTGTCGACCGCGGCGAAGTCGTTCGAAAACGGCCACGTCGTCCTCTCGGACGGCACCGAGTTCGACACCGACACGATCATCTGGACCGCCGGTGTGAAGGCCAACCCGGTGCTGCAGAACTCGGACCTGCCGCTCGACAAGCGCGGCCGCGTCGAGGCGACGGCGGCGATGCAGGTCGTCGGCCACCCGGACGTCTGGACCGCGGGCGACAACGCGGCGATCCCGGACCTTTCGCGCACCGAAGAGGACCCGACGGCGACCTGCCCGCCGAACGCCCAGCACGCGGTCCGCCAGGCCCGCCTGCTGGCGAAGAACATCATCAAGGTGATCCGCGGCGGCAAGCCGAAGGACTACTTCCACAAGAACCTCGGCGCGGTGGCGAGCCTGGGCCTGCACAAGGGTGTCGCCGACGCGCTGAACCTGAAGATCAAGGGCTTCCCGGCGTGGCTGTTCCACCGCGCTTACCACCTCAAGGCGATGCCGACGTGGAACCGCCGCATCCGCATCCTCCTGGACTGGATCCTCGGCGGCCTGTTCCGCCGCGAGGTGATCTCGCTCGGGCAGATCAACAACCCGAAGGACGAGTTCGCGCGCGTCTCGAAGTCCTGACCGGCTTCGAGGTGCGGTGAGCCGGCCGTCCGACGCGAGGTTTCCCCCGGGCAGCTTCCTGGCCGGGCTGTCCCGGACGGCCCGGACCGGCTTGCTGGAGCTCGGCGTCGCGCGCGAGTTCGGCTCCGAGAAGGTGCTCCTCCGCGAAGGCGACCAGAGCACGCACGTCTTCCTGCTGGTCGACGGCTGCGTGAAGATCACCGGGACCACCCCGGAGGGCCACCTGGCGCTGCTGGCGATCCGGGTCGGCGGCGATCTGGTCGGCGAGCTGGCGGCGATGGACGGCAGGCCCCGGATCGCCACCGTCACCACCGCCGGCCGGGTGCGGACCCGCCTCATCGCGCAGGGGGAGTTCCGCCGGTTCCTCCTCGGTTCCCCGGACGCCGCGCTGGCCGTGAGCGGCAGCGTCGGCGCGAAACTCCGGTGGGCCACCCGGCGGCGGATCGACTTCGGCAGCCGTGCGGTGCGGGTCCGGCTCGCCAGGGTGCTGCTCGAGCTGGCGGCCTCGTACGGCGTCCCCGCCGGGCCCCACCTCCGGATCGGCGTCGCGCTCACCCAGCCGGAGCTCGCCGCGCTGGTGGGCGCCGCCGAGCCGACCGTGCACCGCGCTCTGGCCGGGTTGCGGCGCGAGAGCGTCGTGGAGACCGGCTACCGCCGGGTGTGCGTCTGCGACCGGGCCCGGCTCGAGGCCGTCGCCGACGGCTGAGCGGTCTCACGGGATCGCCGCCGCGACGATCAGGGCCAGCGCGGTCGCGAAGAGCAGGCACGTGCCGGCCAACGCCGACCGCACGTGGCGGTGCTTGCGCATCGCCAGGGAGGCCAGCAGCCGGGTGAGTTCCTGGGCTTGCTCGCGCCGGACCGCCCGGCCGGAGACGGCCGTTCCCGCGGCGACACTGGGAAAAGCGAACTGGTTTTCGCTGGAGGGGGCCGCCGTTCGCGGCCGGATCGCCAGCAGGATGTGCAGCGAGGCGTAGGCGTAGGCCACGGCGAAGCAGATCAGCACCCCGAAGAGCACCGTTCGCGGCACCGAGCCGGACCGGGCGGTCCCCAGGAAACCGGCTTGGGTGGCCACCAGTGCGGTGATCATCGTCTGGACGGCCACCACGGTACGGGCCTTCTCGTCGGCGTGCTGGACCGCGCCCTGGAAGAAGGCGATCGTGGCCAGCTCGTCCTCGCTCTGTCCGCGGCCTCTGCCCAAGCCGGCCGGTGTTCTCCCGCGCGTCGCACCCATGCGTCTCCCTTTCCCCGGTCGGTCTCGATCGTCGCGGTCCGGAGCCGCGCGCATCCCGTCGTGCGATGGATTCGCGTCCGCCAGTCCCTTCTTTCGACGTACTGGCCGGGTTCATGGCCCGGCTCGTCGAACGAGAGGGAGACGAGCAGCGCCTCCGCTACCTGATCGGGCGGCTGGCGAAGGACTGGGCCGATCCGCTCGAGCCCGCGGTGGCGGCCAGGCTGACCGCGTCCATCACGGCCCGGACCGAAATGAGGGTGGTCGGATGACCGAGGAAAAGGGCTCGGGAGAAGCCGAGCCGAAGGAAGAAGAGGCCGAGCAGCAGAGCAAGAGGGGATCAGGGACATCCGGCCGGTGCTCGCCCCGCCGCTGCTCGCCGGCCTGCGGGAGGCGAGCCGGGCGTTGATGGCCGCGGACGTGCAGACCGCGGAGAAAGCGGTCAACGCGCAGTTCCCCGAGGATTGGCTCCTGGCGGACCACGGTGGCGGCGTTCAAGGAACTCATCAAGGACGGTGATCTCGACCAGTTCGCCCTGCTGCCGGCCCAGAACCCGAAGGACGTGGAGCCGGTGGTCCGCGCACTGGTCGACGAGCGTGACACGCACAGAAGGAGGTCTTCGACTTCATCACCCGCCTCATCGAGTCCGACGCACTGGACCGCTGGCAGATCGACGACCAGGTCCGGATCGTGATGCAGTGGATGCAGGCCTCGATCAACCGCGTGCTGACGGGAACGGACGCGGCCCGCCAGCTCAGCTTCGAAGTCGTCGTCCCGGTGGCGCTCAGGACGTTGATCGCCCCGGCCCGCGACGGCAACGGCGTAACCCGCTTGGCCTGGTTGGGCGACCGAGGGGTGGTGCCGGCGCTGCGCTCACTGGCCCACACGGCGGTGAGCGTGCACCCGCTGGTGGTCGGCTTGGCGGCGGCGGTGTGGAAGCTGGCGGCGTGGTGCTGTGGGGTCGGCTGGGCGGGGGTCGCCTAGAGTGTGCGATGCCCCCGTAGCCCAACCGGCAGAGGCAGTCGACTTAAAATCGATTCAGTGCGGGTTCGAGTCCCGTCGGGGGCACTGCGCAAAACATCTCCCTGATCGGCCTCGGCTGACCGGCACGCTGGTCATCGAGGGTGCGTACGACCTCTCGTCGATGCGCGGGAGGCGGTGATGGGGTCCTCGGCCAGCGTGAGCAGGTTCGTCACCACGATGGTGAGCATCGTCATCGGGCTGACCTTCTTGTTCGGCTTCGGCAACGTCTTGGCTCTGGCCCTGCGAATCGGCGTTCCTGTGTATGTCGCCCCGCTGGTCGCGGTTTTCCCATCGGGCTCCGGCTGGCCAGGGATCCTTGCCATCGGCATGGGCGGTGCGGCGTCGGGCTCGTCGAGTAGCAGGCTCGGGCTCTTGTTGTCGGTCTTTGCCTCTTCCGCTACGACGACGTCGGAGCAGGGCTTTCGCGGACTTCACTTTGCCTTTGGGATCGACTTCGGAGCCGGGCCGCCGCGCCGAGACGATGGGAGCGCAGGGCCTCTTCACCTGGCGGTAGCAAAGTCACGAGTTCAAGTATCGGGCTTCAGGTTCGGGACGTCCTGCGGATTTCGCCAACGTCGGAACCTGTCGCCCGCGCCGCGGTTTGGCGCCCAGGAGTTAGACGGGCGGTCGTCCATCGTCTATCGTCGATGAGCGATGGAAGGGGGTGCGTTTGCTGGATCGAGACACTGCCAAGACCTACGCCGGGTGGTTCCGCGCGCTCGCCGACCCTACGCGAGTGCAAATCCTCAACCTGCTCGCTGAGGCCGCCACGCCGATGGCAGTGGGGGAGATCGTCGAGCAGGTCAGCGTGGGTCAGTCGACCGTCTCGGCGCACCTCAAGGTCCTCGCCGACACCGGTTTCGTGCTGATTGAGCCGCGGGGGACCGCTCGGCTCTACCGCGTGAACGAAGAGTGCGTGTCCTGCTTCCCGAGTGCTGCGGACGTCGTCATGGGGCGCGGGGTTCG
Source organism: Amycolatopsis sp. NPDC004747 (assembly GCF_053601335.1). Lineage (NCBI taxonomy): Bacteria > Bacillati > Actinomycetota > Actinomycetes > Pseudonocardiales > Pseudonocardiaceae > Amycolatopsis > Amycolatopsis sp. NPDC004747. The sequence goes on from NZ_JBSGBQ010000021.1 coordinate 59,380, forward strand.
ATCGTTCGCCGAGACCATCGACGAGGAGGTCACCCGATGAACTCCGACCGCGACGCCGTCCATGACCGCTACGCCACCGCCGCCCGGCGCGCCCTGGCGGGGGAGGGAACCGGCCTGCTGGCCGGCGAAGGGGACGCCGAGCGGCTCGGCGCCGTGCACTATGCCGATGCTGAACTTCCGGTCGAGGTGACCGCGACCAGCCTCGGCTGCGGCAACCCGCTCGCCGTCGCCGAGCTCAAGCCCGGCGAGACCGTGCTCGACCTCGGCTCCGGCGGTGGGCTGGACGTCCTGCTCTCCGCCCGTCGCGTCGGGCCAGGTGGGCGGGCTATCGGCTTGGACATGACCGATGAGATGCTGACCCTCGCCCGGCGTCATGCCGAGCAGGCTGGTGTGACCAACGCCGAGTTCGTCAAGGGCGCCATCGAGCAGATCCCGCTGCCGGACGCCTCGGTCGACGTCGTCATCTCCAACTGCGTCATCGCCCTGTCGGACGACAAGCCCGCCGTGTTCGGCGAGATAGCCCGCGTCCTGCGGCCCGGCGGCCGCCTCGGCGTCACCGACATCCTCGCCGACGACAGCCTCACCGACGCCGAACGCGCGGCCCGTGCCGGTGCGGTCGAATGCCTCGGCGGCGCGCTCACTGCCGAGAGCTACCGGACGCTCCTGCATGACGCCGGGCTCAGCGGCGTCGACGTCCAGCTCACCCACGAGACCGGCGACAAGCTCCACTCCGCCATCATCAAAGCGATCAAGCCGGTCGAAGTCGTTGCGATGACGGCCGAGCACGCGGACCAGGTGCTGGCGATCTACCAGGCCGGACTCGACACCGGCCAGGCGAGCTTCGAGACCACTGCTCCCGCCTGGGAGGTGTGGGACGCCGCTCATCTTCCGGAACACCGACTGGTCGCGCTCGACCCCGTGGGGCGGGTCATGGGGTGGGTCGCGGTCTCCGCGGTGTCCTCGCGGTGCGTGTACGCCGGGGTCGTCGAGCACAGCGTCTACGTCGACCCGGAGGCGCAGGGCCGCGGGGTCGGGCAGGCGCTGCTGGCCGCGTTGATCGCTTCCACCGAGGACGCGGGTATCTGGACGATCCAGAGCGGCGTCTTCCCCGAGAACACCGCCAGCCGGGAACTGCACCGCCGAGCCGGGTTCCGGGAGATCGGCGTCCGCGAACGCGTCGGGCAGCACCACGGCGTGTGGCGGGATGTCGTCATGATCGAACGCCGCAGCACGCGGGTCGGCAACTGAGCGGAGCCGGTGCGCCCCTCGATTGCGCACCGGCTCCAGGCCCTCAGTTGCAGCAGCCTTCGGGGGTGGCGGTTTCGGCGTCGGGCGTGCAGCACGTCGCCGGCGTGACCAGCGCAGCGCTGTCGGTGCCGAACGTCGTCGAGTCGGCCTTCACCGTGTAGACCTCCCATGGCTCCTTGCCCGGCCCGTGCACCCACACCTTGTCCTGCACCGCGTAGCAGCACGTGGTGTCGTCCTCGGTGAGCGTCTCGAGGCCTTCGCCGGTCAGCCGCTGCGTTGCCGCGTTGACCTGGTCGGTCGACTCGACCTCGACGCCGAGGTGGTCCATCACCGTCTCCTGGCCCGGTTCGCCCTCCAGCAGCACCAGCTTCAGCGCCGGCTCCTCGATCGCGAAGTTCGCGTAGCCCGGCCGGAGCTTCGCCGGCTCGGTCCCGAAGAGCTTCGAGTAGAAGTCGATCGACCCGGCCAGGTCTCCGACCCGCAGGGCCAGCTGTACCCGTGACATCTCCGCTGCCTCCTTGAATAGATGACTGTCTAAGTAGACGAACTTAGATTGCTGTCTATATGTGAATCTGTCAATATAGAGGCATGTCGAAGCAACTGCCGCTCGTCGCTATGGACGCCTGCTGCGCGCCCCTGGCCCGGGAGCCGCTGACGCAGGACCAGGCGGTCGAGCTGTCGCACCTGTTCAAGGCGATGGCCGACCCCGTCCGGCTGCGGCTGCTCTCGCTGATCGCGTCCCACGCCGGTGGCGAGGCGTGCGTCTGCGACCTGACCGACGCCTTCGACCTGACCGGCCCGACCATCTCCCACCACCTGAAGGTGCTGCGCGAGTCCGGGCTGATCACCGGGGACCGCCGCGGCACCTGGATCTACTACCGCGTGCACCCCGAGGTGCTGGCGCGGTTGTCGGCGGTGCTGACGACCACGAGCGAGACGGTCACCGCGTGACCACGGTCGCCGAGGCGCCGCCCCGCCTGTCCACGCTGGACAAGTTCCTGCCGGTCTGGATCGCGGCCGCGATGGTCGCCGGGCTGCTCGCCGGGCGCTGGGTCCCCGGCCTCAACACCGCGCTGTCCGCGGTGCAGGTCGACGGCATCTCGCTGCCGATCGCGCTGGGGCTGCTGGTGATGATGTACCCGGTGCTGGCGAAGGTCCGCTACGACCGGCTCGGCACGGTCACCCGCGACCGGCGGCTGCTGTGGCCCTCGCTGGTGCTGAACTGGCTCGTCGGCCCGGCGCTGATGTTCGCCCTCGCCTGGCTGCTGCTGCCCGATCTGCCGGAGTACCGGACCGGGCTGATCATCGTCGGTCTCGCCCGCTGCATCGCGATGGTGATCATCTGGAACGACCTCGCCTGCGGCGACCGCGAGGCCGCTGCGGTGCTCGTCGCGCTGAACTCGGTGTTCCAGGTGATCGCCTTCGGTCTGCTCGGCTGGTTCTACCTCTCGGTGCTGCCGGGCCGGCTCGGTCTCCCGCAGGCCGACCTCGCCGTGTCCGGGTGGCAGATCGCCAGGAGTGTGCTGATCTTCCTCGGCATCCCGCTGGTCGCCGGCTACCTGAGCCGCCGTTTCGGCGAACGTGCCAAGGGCCGTGACTGGTACGAGAACAAGTTCCTGCCGAAGGCCGGGCCCGTTGCGCTGTACGGGCTGCTGTTCACCATCGTCGTCCTCTTCGCCTTGCAGGGCAACCAGATCACCAGCCGTCCGCTGGACGTCGCGCGCATCGCGGTGCCGCTGCTGGTCTACTTCGGACTGATGTGGGCCGGCTCCTACGCGCTCGGCAAAGCGGTGGGGCTGAATTACGAGCGGACGACGACGCTGGCGTTCACCGCCGCGGGCAACAACTTCGAACTTGCTATCGCCGTGGCCATCGCGACCTTCGGGGCCGCGAGCGGCCAGGTGCTCGCCGGAGTGGTCGGACCGCTGATCGAAGTTCCCGTACTGGTCGCCCTCGTGTACGTCTCCCTCGCGCTGCGGCGCCGCTTCGCAAGGAGCCCTCGATGACCCGCACCTGGATGTGGATCACCCGGCATCGCCAAGCGGCCGGCGCGCTCGCGGGCGTGGTCTGGGTGCTGGTGCTGTGGCCGTTCACCGGCCTGGCCGTCGCCGCGGTGTGCGGCCTCGTCTTCGCCACGATCATCGCGACGATGCTGCCCGTCCCGCACGTCGAAGGGGAGAACACCCGTGACCGGCAAGCCTGAAGTCCTCTTCGTCTGCGTGCACAACGCCGGCCGCTCCCAGATGGCCGCCGCCCTGCTCGCTCACCACGCCGACGGCGCGGTCGACGTCCGCTCGGCCGGCTCCGCGCCCGCCGACAGCATCAACCCCGCCGTGCGCGAGGCGATGGCCGAGATCGGGCTCGACCTCTCTCGCGAGGTGCCGAAGAAGCTGACCACCGACGCGGTCGAGGCCGCCGACGTCGTGATCACCATGGGCTGCGGCGACGCCTGCCCGGTCTTCCCCGGCAAGCGGTACCTGGACTGGCAACTGGAAGACCCGGCGGGCAAGGGCGTCGAGGACGTCCGGCCGATCCGGGACGAGATCGATCGCAGAGTGCGGGAACTGCTCACCGAGCTCTTGGCTGTGGAGGCCTGAGCGTGTTGGGTTGACCTCGGGAGGTCTGGGGATGAACTGGCGGGAATCCAGCGCGAAGGTCGCCGCGGCCCTGCAGGCCGACGCGGCCGAGCGTGATCGGGCCGGGGCCCTCCCGGCCACCGAGGTCGAGCTGCTGCGGCAGTCGGGACTGCTCGACGTCCTGACCACCGACGGCTGGGCGGCGGCGAACGCCGTGGCCCGCACCGTCTCCGCGGCGGACGCGTCCATCGGGCACCTGATCGGCTATCACTACCTGCAGCAGTGGCGGACCGGGCTGTTCGGCCCGCAGGCACGGCCGGAACCGGGCTGGTTCTGGGCCGGGGTCAGCAACCCGCTCGACGCGGACTTGACGATGACTCCGGCCGGCGACGCGTTCGTGGTCGACGGCTTCAAGACCTTCGCCACCGGCGCCGCCGTCGCCGACCGGCTGGTCGTCAGCGCCACCCGGACCGACACCGACGAAAAGGTCACCTTCGTCATCGACGCGCGTGCCCCCGGCATCAGCCACCCCGGCGGCTGGGACAACATCGGGCAGCGCCTCACCGCCAGCGGCGGCGTCCGGTTCGAGGGCGTGCGCGTCGGACGCCACGAGGTGCTCGGCGTCCAGCCGGACGACCCCGACGATCCGCGATCGCCACGGCTTTCGCTGGCCGCGCTCGGATTCCAGCTGATGCTCGCGCAGGTGTACGTCGGCCTCGCACTCGGATCGCTCGACACCGCCGCGGTCTACACCCGCGACCACGCCCGCGCCTGGACGCTTTCCGATGTCGCCACGGCGGCCGACGACCCCTACATCCTGGCCGGCTACGGCGAGCTGCTCGCCACGGCCCGCGCCGCCGGCTGCGCGGTCGATGCCGCCGTCGCGGTCCTCGGCGCCGCCGATGAGCGCGGCATCGACCTGACCGCCGACGAGCGGGCCGAGGCCGCCATCGCCGTCTCCACGGCGAAGATCGCGGCCAGCCGCGCCGCGATGGAAACCACCTCGAAGGTCTTCGAGTTCACCGGGGCGCGCTCGACCGGCGGGAAGTACTGCTTCGACCGGTTCTGGCGCAACGCCCGCACGCTGACCCTGCACGACCCGATCAGCTACAAGGCGCGCGAGGTGGGCGCCTACTTCCTCGCGGGCACGCCGCCCGTCCCGTCCGGATACAGCTAGAGGGGCGTGCCGGTGACCGACTTGCTGCCCGTCCTCGCCGACAGCGTCCGCCTCGACGAGGACGGCGTGCACATCCTCGACCGCCGCCGGTTCCCGTTCCGGCGCGAATGGGTGCTCTGCAAGACCGTCGACGAGGTCGCCGACGCGATCTGCGGCATGGTCACCCAGTCCTCCGGTCCGTACTTCGCCGCGCTCGGCGGGATGGTCCTCGCTGCCCGCGCCGCGGCCGGTCTGCCGCCCGCCGAAGCCCGTGCCCACCTGGAATCGGCCGGTGCGCGGCTCATCGCCACCCGCACGACGAACAACCACCTGCGCAAGGCCGTGACCTGCGTGCTCGACACCGTCGCCGGACGAGACGATGTGGTCGACGCGGCTGAGGAGGGCGCCCGCCGCGGCGACGAGGTGTACCGCGCCCGCAGCCGCACCCTCGGCAGCCACGCGGCCGAGCTGTTGCCGGGCGACGGCGTCGTGCTCACCCACTGCTGGGCCGACCTCTACCTCGTGGAGCTGGTCCTCGCGGCCCGCCGCGCCGGCAAGGAGCCGGCGTTCGTCTGCACCGAGACCCGGCCCTACCTGCAGGGCGCCCGGCTCACGGCGGCGACGCTCGCCGAGATGGACGTCGACACCACGGTGATCACCGACGGCATGGGCGCCGCCGAGCTGGCGTCGGGCCGGATCGACGCGCTGGTCACCGCGGCCGACCGCGTCACCATGGACGGCCACGTCGTCAACAAGATCGGCACGCTGGGCCTGGCGGTCGCCGCCGCGGCCTTCGATGTCCCGTTCCACGCCCTCGTGCAAGCCCCGGACCAGGCCACCGAGACCGGAACCGACGTGCCGATCGAGTACCGCGACGGCGCCGAGGTGCTCACCGTGCTCGGGCAGCCCACCACCAGCGGCCCGATCCACGGCCGCTATCCCGCCTTCGACGTCACACCGCCGCGGTTCGTCACCACGGTGGTGACCGACCGCGGGCCGTTCGCCCCGGATCGGCTGGGGGAGTACTACGCGGAAGGGGAACCCAACCAGTGACCACGACGCTGTCCGCCCGATGGGTGGTGCTCGACATCGAGGGCACGCTCACCGCCACCAGCCAGGTGCACGTCGTGCTCTACGACTACGCCCGCCCGCGGCTCGGCCCGTGGATCGACGAGCACCCGGGCGACCCGGTCGTGACAGCGGCGGTGGCCGACGCCAAGCGCCTGGCCGGCCTGCCCGGCACCGCGACCACCGCCGAGGTCGTGGCTGCTCTGCACGGGTGGATGGCCGAGGACCGCAAGGCCGCTCCGCTCAAGACGCTGCAGGGGCTGATCTGGGAACGCGGGTACGCCGACGGCGACCTGATCACCGAGTACTTCCCCGACGTCGTTCCCACCCTGCGGGCCTGGCACGACTCCGGCCTGCGGCTCGCGGTGTTCTCCTCCGGCTCGGTCGCCGGCCAGATCGCCTCCTTCTCCCGCACCACCGCCGGGGATCTCACCGGCCTGTTCGACAGCCACTTCGACACCGTCAACGCCGGCCCGAAGCGCGAGCCGATGTCCTACCGGGCGATCGCCACCGCGCTCGGCGCGGAGGCCGCCGACATCGCGTTCTTCTCCGACGTCCCGGCCGAGCTCGACGCCGCGGCCGCCGATGGCTGGCAGACCGTCGGCGTCGCCCGTACCGGCGAGCCGTACGCGCAGGCCGACTTCGGCGCTCACCTCGAGGTCGCCTCGTTCGACGAGGTCAAGGTGCTCCCGAGATGACCGCGCTCGACCTCGCCGGGCGCGTCCTGGCCGCCGAAGCCGCCCGCTACAGCACGATGGGCTGGATGCGCGGCACGTCGGGCAACCTCTCCGTCGTCGCCGGACGCGACCCGCTGCGGCTGGTCGTCACGGTCAGCGGCCGGGACAAGGGCGAACTGTCCGAACAGGACGTCGTGCTCGTCGACGAGGAAGGGGTCGCGGTCCCGGACCAGCCGTACCCCGAGCGGGTTCCCTCGGCCGAGGCCGGGCTGCACGGGCGCATCGCCGCGGCATCCGGGGCCGGCGCCGTGGTGCACGTCCACGCACTCGCCCCGGTGCTGGCGGCCGAACGCTCACCCACCGGGGTGGTGCTGCGCGACCTGGAGATGTTGAAGGGGTTCGGGCGGGCCGCGCACGACGACGTCGTGACGATCCCCGTCATCCCGAACAGCCAGGACATGAAGGTCCTCGGCGACGCCTTCGCCGCCGGCTTCCGGCCCGACACCCCGGCGCTGATCGTCGCCCGGCACGGCATCTACGTCTGGGGAGACGATCTGCACCAGGCACGCCACCGCCTCGAATGCCTGGAATGGTTGCTGCGCTTCACGATCGACGCCCACGAAAGGGGAACACGATGACCCTGTTGACCGTCTGGCCTGACGACCAGCCCGAGCGGGTGCGGCTGCGGACCACCGACGCCGGGACGATCGCCCGCGAACTCGGCGCACTCGGGGTCCGCTTCGAACGCTGGGACGTCGTCGAGGACCTTCCTCTCGAGGTCACCGCCGACGAGGTCGTGGAGGCCTACCGGCCGCAGATCGACAAGGTCATCGCGCAGGAGGGCTACCGACTCGTCGATGCCGTGCGAATGACCCCGTCCGCCGATCCGTCGTGGGCCGATGAGGCCGCTCGAGCACGGCAGAAGTTCCTCGCCGAGCACACCCACGACGACGACGAAGACCGGTTCTTCGCCCGCGGCAGCGGCGTCTTCTACCTCCACATCGGACCGAACGTCTACGGCGTCCTGTGCGAAGCGGGCGACCTGCTGAGCGTGCCGGCGAAGACGACGCACTGGTTCGACATGGGGACCCGGCCGGACTACGTGTCGGTCCGGTTCTTCCACGACGACGGTGGCTGGGTCGGCACGTTCACCGGCTCCCCGATCGCCGAATCGTTCCCGGACTTCGACACCCTGGCGGCCGGGCTCCGTTGACCGACCGCAAGCCCGGTGCGGTGCTGGCCGTCCTGTGCCTCACCGAGATCACCAGCTGGGGCGTGCTGTTCTACGCCTTCCCCGTGCTGGTCCCGGCCATCGCCCGCGACACCGGGTGGTCGCCGGCTGCGCTCACCGCCGCGCTGTCGGTCGCGCTGCTCGTCTCCGCCGTGACGGGCATCGCGGTGGGACGAGTGCTCGATCGGCGAGGTCCGCGGCTGTTGATGACCGCCGGGTCCGTGGTCGGCGTGGCGGCGGTGGTGCTGATCGCGACCGCACGCACGTTGCCGTGGTTCTTCATCGGCTGGATCTGCGCGGGGCCGGCGATGGCCGCGACGTTCTACCCGCCGGCGTTCGCTGCGCTCACCCGCTGGTACGGCCCTCGCCGTGTCCGGGCGTTGACGACGTTGACGTTGGTCGCGGGGTTCGCCAGCACGGTGTTCGCCCCGCTGACCGCGCTGCTGGCCGAGCACCTGAGCTGGCGGAGCACCTACGTCGTCCTCGCGGTCGTGCTCGCCGTCGTCACCGTGCCGGGCCACTGGTTCGGGCTCCGCCAACCGTGGCCGCCGGTCGTCGCCGACGCCGCGCAGCCGGCGATTCCGGGAAGTGAAGCGCGGAGCCCGGCGTTCGTCGCGCTGGTCGCCGCGTTCAGCCTGACCGCGCTCGGCACCTACGCCGTCGTCGTCAACCTGGTGGCCCTGCTCGCCGAGCGAGGGCTGTCGACGAGTACGGCCGCGATCGCCCTCGGACTGGGTGGCGCCGGCCAGGTCGCCGGGCGGCTGGGGTTCGCGACGCTGGTCAACCGCACCGGCGTCCGGACCCGCACCGCCGTCGTCATCGTCGTGCTCGCGGCCACGACCACCTTGCTGGGCGTGCTGACGTCGACGGTGGCGCTGGTCTGCGCCTCGGTCCTGGCCGGGATGGCCCGCGGCGTGTTCACGCTCCTGCAGGCGACCGCGGTTGCCGACCGGTGGGGCACTGCCGGGTACGGGCGGCTCAGCGGGCTGCTGTCCGCGCCGCTGGTGACGATGTCGGCGGTCGCGCCCTACACCGGTGCGGCGCTGGCCGCGCTCACCGGCAGCTACTCGACCGCGTTCCTCGTGCTCGGCGCGCTCACCGTCGCCGCCGTCCCGGTGTCGCTCGCGGCCCGGCCCGCCGTCGCCGAAGCGCCTGCCAGCTCGGACAGCAAGTCCTGAACCCGCCGTTCGATCTCGTCCCGGACGGGACGGATCTCCTCGGCCGGACGCCCAGCGGGATCGTCCAGCTGCCAGTCCAAGTAGCGCGTCCCGGGAACGACCGGACACGCGTCCCCACAGCCCATCGTGATGACGAAGTCGGACCGTTCGACGCTTTCGGTGCTCAGCTTCTTCGGCTGCTCGCCCGAGATGTCGATGCCGCGTTCGGCCATGACCTGGACGACGGCCGGGTTGACGGTGCCGGCCGGCGCGGAGCCCGCTGAACGCACGACGACCCGGTCTCCGCCGTGGTGACGCAGGAAGGCCGCGGCCATCTGCGACCGGCCGGCGTTGTGGACGCAGACGAACAGAACCTCGGGTACGGACACGAGAAACCCTTCCAGGTCAACGGGAGCCGGTGGGGATGTGCCGGGCGGGCGGCTGGGGGGAGGGGCAGCCCGCCCGGCACAAGCTTCACAAGAGCAGTTGCGCCAGGAAGCCGAGCAAGATGCTGCCGAGCATGCCGAACGCCAGGTACAGCGCGAAGACCTTGTTGTTGACCACGCTGCGGACCGCGACCATCGCCGGGATGGTCGTGACGGATCCGGCGAGCAGGAACGTCACCGCCGCGCCCTGGGCCATGCCCTTGGCCAGCAAGCCGCCGACGATGGGGATCGCGCCGACGCCGTTGAGGTAGAGCGGGATGCTGATGACCGCGGCGAGCGGGATGGCCAACCAGCCCTTGTCGCCGCCGAGGATGGCGGTGATGATGCCGTTCGGGACGTAGACGCGGATGACGCCTTCGAAGACACAGGCGAAGACCAGCCACTTGCCCAAGGACACGGTGTCGCGCAGGAAGTTCCGGCCGGTGATGCGCCAGTTCCGCTTCGACTGCAGGCTCGCCTTCGCCTGCGGCCACCAGGGAGCTCCGTCATCGTCGTCCTCGTCCGGGGCGCAGCTTCCGTCGGCAGCGCAGGTCGGCGAACCACCGGTCGACGTCGGGGCGTCGGCGAGGACCGCGGTGCCTCCGCCGCCGGCCGCGACGGCGACCTGGTTCTGCGCGACGTGCCGCTCGCGTTCGTCTACAGCCGGCTTCTTCTCCGGACGCAGGACGTCCTTGAACCCGCCGCGCTTCTCGACCAGCAGGATGATGACCCCGGCCCCGATCGCCAGCACCAGGGCGCCGAGGAGGCGGGCGGTCGCCAGCGGAAGGCCGATCTCCTTCGCGGTCAACGCGAAGATCGGCGGATCCATGGCGGGAGAGGCGATCCAGAACGACATCACCGCCGACAACGGCACGCCGCCCCGCAGCAGCTTGCGGATCAACGGGATGACCGTGAAGGAGCAGAACGGGCTGAACGCGCCGAGGCACGTGGTGAACAGGACGCCCAGCAGACCGTGCTTGCGGAAGGAGCGGCGCGCGACGACGTCGAGGTAGAGCAGGTCGACCATCGCAGCGATCGCCAGTGCGATGAAGAAGAAGATGCTCAGGTCGACCAAATTCTCCCAGGCCAAGCGCAGGACCTCGAGGACCTTGTCCATGCCACCATCCTTGACATCGGGGACCGGATTTCGCGATGCGGAGGACGTGCAGCTGCCCCCAGCTTTCATCGATGCTAGTCGATGAAAGGACCCTGGTCCATACCCGCCGATCGTCGGGAAGGTCCTCCGTGGAGTCCGGCGCGGGCGTGATCACAACGTCCGAAAGGATGAATTGCAGCCCCGAAAACCGTGATCTACCTGCGTTTATCGATCCATTGACATGTATCGCTGAAGCATGCAATCGTGATCCCTCGTACGAGGAGAGGCCCGTCGCTGGGCCGGTTCCGCTGGGGGAACCAAATCCTTTTTGTCCGATTCAGTTGTGGGGGAAGCATGCCCGCTGCGCGTGTACTCGTCGCGTCCGCCTTCGAAGCCGAGCTTCAGCCGCTGACCTCCGCGTGCGCCGGCGCCGCGATGCGAGCCCAGGACGCCGACGTCGTCGGCTGGGACGCCCACAAGAACCCCGACGCGGTACCGGACGGCGAGTTCGACCTGGTCCTGCTCTCGGTGCAGCAGTTCGAGGGTGTCGAGCGTGGCCTCAACCTTGCCGCCCGGCTGCGGGAATCCTTCGGTGGCGCCAAGCTGGTCGCGTTCGGGCAGTACGCCCAGATGAACCATCGCCGGTTCCTCGAAACGGTCGACGCGATCGTGATGGAAGAGCCGGAGCTCGTCGCGACCGAACTCGCCGAGGTCGCCCGCGGCGAACGCGAAGTCGCCACCGTGCCGGCATCGATGACCGCGCAGGGAATGCGGCCGAAACCGCCGCACCGGCGCATCGCCGTCCCGGCCCCTGCTCGTGATTTGTTCCCGTCATTGGTGCATTATCCGGCGCACCATTCACAGTACGGGTTGATGGGCAACGTGGAAGTCACCCGCGGCTGCCACCACAAGTGCACGTACTGCTCGGTGTACGGCGCTTATGACGGCGGGGTCGCCGCTTACCACGCCGACACCGTCCTGGCCGACTGCCTGCAGCTGGCCGAGGAAGGCGTGCGGCACTTCTGCTTCATCGACGCCGAGTTCTTCAACTCCCGCACCATCGGCGCCGGCGTCGTCCGCCGCCTGGTCGACGAGATCGGGCCGATCACGTTCGAGTTCACCACCCGCGTCGACCACATCCTCAGCTACCAGAAGGAACTCACCGAGCTCGTGTCGCTCGGGCTGGTGAAGGTCACCTCGGCGCTGGAGTTCCCGTCGAACCGGATCCTGCGGATCTTCGACAAGCACATCGACGTCGACCACATGCGTGCCGCGATCGCCGAAGCCGAACGGATCGGGTTCGTGCTCTACCCTACGTTCATCCCCTTCACCCCGTGGGTGGAGTACGACGAGCTGCTCACCTTCGAAGACTTCCTCGTCGACACCGGGCTGGCGAAGGTCACCGACCCGACCGCCCTGCAGACCCGGCTGCTGCTGTTCAAGGGCTCGCCGCTGCTGTCCTCGCCGTGGATGGAGGACATCGCCACCGTCGACCGCGGACTGTGGGTCGAATGGACCCACCCCGACCGCCGCGTGGAAGAGCTGTGGACCGAGCGCCGCGCCGATGCCGAGGACGTCGGCAAGGTCCGCTGCTGCGTGAAGTGCTGAGCCAGGCCGGAACCGGATCGGGAGGGACAGGAAGCAATGGGTGGAGCACCGCGTGTCGTGGTGAGCACTGGTCAGGGACTACCGGACCTGGACTGGGAAGGTGAGCTGGCCGACCTCACCGACGTCTTCCCCTACCTCGGCCCGACCTGGCTCGGGGCGAGCGAAAAGGCGCTGACCGACCTGCAGCCGTGGCACACGATCGCGACCCGCGCCCGGGGCGAGCTGGCCCTGCTGCCCGGGTACGTGCTGACGACGCCGCCGGTCGTCGACCACGAGCCGCGCACCTACCTCGGGTGGCAGGCGCCGACCGGTGAGGAAGTCTGTTGCGGCGCCGAGACCGACGCCTGCATCAGCGACGAGGTCGACGCGCTGGGCACCGAGCCGTTCTTCCCCGCGCTGCTGCTCGGCTCCCCGCTGGGCTACCGCACCGAAGTGGCCTACAACTTCTGGACGCCCAGCCTGATGGCGCAGCTGGTCTCCGAGCTGGTCCCGGCGGCGTTCGAGCAGGGGATCAACTGCGTCGTCGCGCCGTGGATCTCCGGCCGCAGCGGCAACGACGCCCTCGTCACCGCGCTGCAGCAGGTCGGCGGGCACAGCACCTTCTGGGGCTACGAGGACTACCTGCGTCTCGACGCCGACTCCTGGGACGGGCACCTGGCCGCGCTGCCGCTGAAGAAGCGGCAGCGGATCAAGAGCGACGTCCGCCGCGCCGAGGCGGCCGGGGTGCACGTCGAGCGCGTCGACGGCGAAGCCATCCGCCCCCACGTCACCCGGATCGCCGAGCTGACCTGCCTCAACCGCGAGAAGAACGGCGCCGGCGAGGAACCCTCGCACATCGTCGACGTCCTGACCGCCCTGCTCGACGCCCACGCGGACGTGCGCGCCTACCTCGGCACGAAGGACGGCGCCCTGGTCGCCACCTGCGTCGTGATCCGCAAGCACCACCGGCTGTTCCCGAAGTGGGCGGGCTTCGACTACGCGGCCATCGGCGAGCGCAGCGGCATCTACTTCGCCCTCGTCCTCGACGCCCCGGTCCGCGACGCCTACGCCGAAGGCCTGCGCACCGTCGAATTCGGTGCGGGCGCGCACCAGGCGAAGGTCCTGCGCGGCTGCACCCCGCGGCCGGTGACCACCGCGATGGTCGTCTCCGATCCGGAGCTGCGCCCGCAGGTCGCGAAGTGGATGGACGCCTTCGGCGCCAGTCGCCGTGTCGCGTTCGGCGATGCTCCTGCCGCCACCCGCACTCCGCTGCCGGTCGTTTCCGGCGGCTCCGGCGCCTGCTGCTCCGACGGCTGAAACCACTGGAGGAACGCTCGTGATCACCTTCGTGCCGCTGACCGGGTTCCTCGGAGCCGGCAAGACCACCACGATGATCGCCACCGCGCAGGCGTTGCAGGAGCAGGGCCGCCGCGTCGCGGTGATCACCAACGACCAAGGCGTCGAGCTCGTCGACACCGCCTTGGTGCGCAGCAAGCTCGACTCCGTCGCCGAAGTCACCGGCGGCTGCTTCTGCTGCCGCTTCGAAGACCTCGTCGACACCATCCGGGCCCTGGTCGACGGCGACGCCACGGTCGACACGGTGATCGCCGAGGCGGTCGGCTCGTGCACCGACCTGCAGGCCACCGTGGTCCGGCCGCTGCGGGCCTACTACGGCGACAGCATGGTCGTCAGTCCACTCACGACAGTCATCGACCCGTTGCGGTACCTGGCTTTCGACCGCGCGGCCCAGCGCGGCGAACCGGAGTCGGACCTGTCGTACCTGTTCCGGCAGCAGCTGACCGAGGCCGACGTCATCGCGGTGAACAAGCTCGACACGATCGCGCCGGAGCGCGCCACCGAGCTGATGACGCGGCTGACCGCCGACTACCCGAACGCGGCGGTCGTCGGCTACAGCGCCAAGTCCGGCGACCGTATCGACGAGCTGGTCAAGGCGTGGGACGGCCCGTCCGGCAACCAGGCGGTCGACCTGCAGGTCGACTACGACCGCTATGCCGCCGCCGAAGCCCAGCTGGCCTGGATGAACCAGGACGTGCAGCTGACTTCGGAGGCGCCGCTCGACCTCACCGCGTGGGGCCGGCAGGTGCTCGCCGCCCTCGGCAGCTGGGCGAACTGCGCGGGCGCGGTCGTCGGGCACGCCAAGCTCACCGTCGAGGCCGGCGACGGCGACTTCGCCAAGCTCAGCCTCACCGCCGCCGACGCCGGGCCGACGGTCGACCGGGCCGCTGCGAAGCCGGCGACCTCGGCCCGGGTGATCGTCAACGCCCGGGTCGCCTGCGAGCCCGCCGAACTCGACGCCGCCGTCCGCGACGCCGTGGCCACGGCGAACGCCGCCACCGGCGCCCGATCCGAAGCCACCGCGCCGGTGTCGTTCAAGCCCGGCTACCCCACTCCGGTCCACCGGCTCGCCGCCACCGGCGCCTGACCCCCGAAAGACGACCATGACCGACACCACCACCGCCGAGATCCAGGACTACTACCGCGGCAAGGCCGCCGAGGCCGCGGAAGCGACGAGCTGCTGCGCGCCGGACCCGACCCGGTTCGGGCCGGGCGCCTACGGCGACATCGGCCCCGACGAAGCCTCCGACGCCGCGTTGCTGGCCAGCCTCGGCTGCGGCAACCCGACCGCCGTGGCCGAGCTGCGCGACGGCGAGACCGTCCTGGACCTCGGTTCCGGCGCCGGGCTCGACCTGATTCTGTCCGCCCGCCGCGTCGGCCCGGACGGGCAGGTCTTCGGCCTGGACTTCCTCGAGGAGATGCTCGCCGTCGCCCGGCAGAACATCGAGGACGCCGAGGTCGACAACGTCATCCTGCTCAAGGGCACCATCGAGCAGATCCCGCTCCCCGCGGCCACCGTCGACGTCATCATCTCCAACTGCGTGATCAACCTGTCTCTGGACAAGCCCGCGGTGTTCGCCGAAATGGCGCGCGTGCTCGCGCCCGGCGGCCGGCTCGGGATCACCGACGTCGTCGCCGAGGACCACCTCACGCCCGCCGACCGGGCCGAGCGCGGCGGCGTCAGCCAGTGCATCGCCGGTGCCCTGTCCAAGTCCGAGTACCTCTCGCTGCTGGCCGAGGTCGGGCTGACCGAAGCCGAGGTCGTGTTCACCCAGGACGCCGCCGACGGCATGCACTCCGCGATCATCCGCGCCCGCAAGCCGAGCGCCGACGAGTGCGGGCCCGAGAGCAGCTGCTGTTGAACACCGAGGTTTTCGACCACTGAGGGGAGTACCTGCATGTCCTTCACCGCGATAGTCGTGTTCGTCCTCGTCGCCGCGCTGGCGGCGGTCAACGGCAGCAACGACGTCCCCAAGGGCGTCGCCACCCTGGCCGGCGCCGGGGTCACCAAGTACAAGACGGCGATCCTCTGGGGCACGATCACCACGCTGATCGGCTGCGTCTTCTCGCTCGGCCTCGCGTCGAAGATGACCGCCCTGTTCTCCAAGGGCATCATCACCGGCACCACCACCGACGCGTTCGCCGTCGCCGTGCTCGCCGGTGCCGCGTTCTGGGTCGGCCTGGCCACCGTGCTGCGGCTGCCGGTCTCCACCACCCACGCCCTCATCGGCGGCATGGTCGGCGCCGGCCTGCTGATGAGCACCGGCGGCGTCTCCTGGAGCGCCGTCGGCAGCAAGCTCGTCACGCCGCTGCTGGTCAGCATCGTCGTCGCCTACGCCATCACGCTCATCCTCACCGTCGCCACCGGTGCCGCGAACAAGCGCCGTGCTGCGAGCACCCCGTCGGCCATCCCGACCTCGGACGGCGGCGACGTCGCCGTGAAGACGGCTCCCGCGGTGACGCCGGAGAAGACTTCGTCCCGGTTCATCACCGGGGCGCACTGGTTCACCAGCGGCGCCACCGGCTTCGCCCGCGGCCTCAACGACACCCCGAAGATCGTCGCCATCGGCGCGTTCGCGCTGGTCCCGGCCGGGATGAAGCCGTGGCACATCATGGTCCTGGTGACCGCCGCGATGGCCGCCGGATCGCTGCTGGGCGGGATGCGGGTCGCGGAGAAGCTCGGCGAAGGCGTGGTCAAGATGAACCACCGCGAAGGCTTCCTCGCCAACCTCACCACCGCCGCCCTCGTCGGAGTCGGTGCAGGGGCCGGGTTGCCGATGTCGACCACGCACGTGTCCACCGGGGCGATCGCCGGGTCGGCGGGCCCGAACCTCAGCCGGATCTCCGGCGGGACGGTCCGCAACTTCCTGATCGCCTGGCTGGTCACCCCGCCCGTCGCGGGCGTCGTCGCGGCGCTGGTGTTCATCTTGGCTCGCTAACCTGGCGGAGTGAGCGAGCACAAGCTGGAGCGGGAGACCGCCGAGTCCTACGCTCGCTGGTTCCACGCGCTGTCGGACGCGAACCGGGTCATGATCGTGCACTTCCTGGCCCAGCACCGTGACCCGGTTCCCGTCGGCGCGATCGTGGACCACCTCGGCATCGCCCAGCCCACGGTCTCCCACCACCTGAAGATCCTGTCCCAGGTCCGGTTCGTCACCCGCCGCCGAGCCGGGACCAGCATCCTCTACGCGATCAACCACAGCTGCGAAGTCGGCCTGCCCACCGCCGCGAACGCCGTCCTCGGCCTGCTGGCCACGCGCGACGGCAACGATGAGGCGGTCCCGCTGGAAAGGACGTCGTGACCGAGCACCCGGCGCTGTTGCTGGTCGGCAGCGGGGACCGCCGCTACCGCGAGTACATCCTCGCCGCGCTGCGGCCGCACTTCCGGCTGTGGCTGCTCGACTCGGTCGAGCCGACCTGGCAGACCGCCCACGTCGACGGCGTCACCGTCGTCGACACCCGCTCCCCGGACGCTCTGGCGTCGGCGGTGCGCAACCTGGAGTTCCGGCCCGACGGCGTGCTCACCTACGACGAATCCCTGGTCACCGCGGTCGCCGCCGTCGCACAGGAGGCCGGGCTCCCGGGCAGCCCGCCCGAAGCCGTCCAGGCGTGCCGGGACAAGGCCGCGACCCGGGCCGTGCTCGCCGAGGCGGGGGTCCCTCAGCCGGCGTCCCGGCCGGTCGCGTCGGCCGGGGACGCCGTCGCCGCGGCCGGGGACATCGGCTACCCGGTGGTGGTCAAGGCGCGGGGCCTGGCGGGCAGCCTGGGCGTGCTGCGCGCCGACACCGCCGAGCAGGTCGCCGAGGCGTTCACCGCGGCCGCCGGAGCGTCCTGGCCGGGTGTGCCCCGCTACGAGGCGGACGTGCTGGTCGAGGAGCTGCTCACCGGGCCGGAGATCAGCGTCGACGCCGTCGTCGACCACGGCGTCTGCCATCCCCTGGTGATCGCCCGCAAGCAGACCGGCTTCGAGCCGTTCTTCGAGGAAACCGGCCACGTCGTCGACGCGGACGACCCGCTGTTCGATGACGCGGCGCTGCTTGACCAGCTGGACCAGGTCCACAAGGGCATCGGCTTCACCCACGGCGCCACCCACACGGAGTTCAAGCTGACCCCGCGCGGCCCGCGCCTGGTCGAGATCAACGCCCGCCTCGGCGGCGACTTCATCCCGCGGCTCGGCATCCTCGCCGGCGGCGCCGACCCGGTCGTCGCCGCTGGTCAGGTCGCCGTCGGCCGCCCGCCGACCCCTCGTCGCGCGCTGCGCCGGACCGCCGCGATCCGCTTCCTGTACCCGGCCCACGACTGCGAGGTCACCGCCACCACCGTGCACCCCGAGCGCTTCGGGCCCACTGTCCACGAGGCCCTCGGCACTGCCGGCCCCGGCACCAAGCTCGCCCTCCCGCCACGCGCCTACCTCGCTCGCTACGGACACGTCATCGCGGTCGGCGGCGACCACACCCAGGTGGTCGCCGACCTGGCCGGCGCCGAGGAGCTCGTCGAGCTGCACAGCACCTGAACCATCGACCGCCGTCGATCCCTCACCCGGGTGAGGCACAATCGGGACATGACGACCACCGCGCCCGACGCCGCGCTGCTGCCCGTCGAGGACGCCGCGACCTACGCCGAATGGTTCGCGTGCCTCGCCGACACCACGCGCGTGCGGATCCTGCACGCCGTCGCGGCCGCGGGCAAGGCCGTCACGATCGGCGAGATCACCGAGCAGATGGCGATCAGCCAGTCCAACTGCTCCCACCACGTCCGCAAGCTCGCCGACGTCGGCTTCGTGCGCCTGCGGAAGGTCGGCACCGCCACCCTCGTGTCGGTCAACGCCTCCTGCGCGGTGAGCCTCCCGCACGCCGCCGACGTCGTCATGGGCCTGCTCGCCCCCAAGCCCACCGAGCATGACGTCGTTGCCTCGGAAGTCACCATCCGGCCCCTTCGCGCCAAGGACTGGCCGGCCGTGCGCCGCATCTACGGCGAAGGCATCGCCACCGGCGACGCGACCTTCGAAACCGAGGTCCCGCCCCGCGCCGAGCTCGAGGCCAAGTGGCTGCGCGGCCACCGCTGGATCGCCGAGGTAGACGGCCGGATCGCCGGCTGGGCCGCCGCGGCGGCAGTGTCCACTCGCGACTGCTACGCCGGGGTCGCCGAGACGTCGGTGTACGTGGGGGAGGAGTTCCGCGGCCGCGGCGTCGGCAAGGCCCTCATGCACCACCTGGTGACGGCCGCCGATGAGGGCGAGCTGTGGACGCTGCAGACGTCGATCTTCCCGGAGAACCGCAACAGCGTCGCCCTGCACCACGGCGCCGGGTTCCGCACCGTCGGCATCCGCGAGCGCATCGGCGAACTCGACGGCCGGTGGCGCGACACCGTCCTGCTCGAACGGCGCCGCGCCTCGCAGCTCTGACCGCTCAGGCCTTGCTGATCCGGCAGGCGAAGCACTTGTACGCCTGCTGGCCGGACAGGTTGTCGTAGAACGCGTCGTCGACCAGCCCGTTGGCGGCCTCGTAGCGCGGATCGCCGAACTGGTCGCCGACCTGCTGGGCCGGGCCGAAGGTGTTGGGCACGAAGATCGTGTCCGGCCGGATCGCCGGCCAGAACAACGCCGTCCCGGTCACCTTCCCCCGCGGGCTCTCCACCACGACGGTGTCGCGGTCACCGATCCCGAATCGCCGGGCGGTGTCGGGGTGCACCTGGACCAGGCGGATCCCGTTGAGCTGCTCGCCGGTCGGCGTCCAATGCGTCACGCTCGCGAAGTGCACGACGCTCGGCCGCCCGGTCATGCCCATCAGCGGGAAGTCCCGGTGCACCGCGTCCGAGCCCGGGACGCCGAGGCGGACCTTGTGCGTCACCGCCTGCGGGTTGACCGGGTTGGTGACGAACCCGGGTTCGTAGGCGATCGTCGGGTTCGCGCCGGTGACCTCGGGGTGGGTGTAGAAGACCGGCAGGGCCCGGTGACCGGCCGCGGCGAGCTTGCGGTCCAGCTCCGGGGTGAAGATCTCGACGTTCCCGCTGGGGGTGAGGAATCGCTTGCCCGGCGCGCCGAGCGCGGCCGCCGCCTCGTACCAGGACGGGTGGTCGAGGTAGAGCGTGCTCACGCCGGGGTGCGACGGGGTCGGGCACGGCCAGCGCAGCGGCTCGGCGCGGGCGTCCATCCGCTGCTGCGTCATCCCGCCCATGGCCGGGGTGTGCTTGACGAACTCCGCCCAGAGCTGGGAGTAGTCCTTCCAGCTCTCCGGGAACGCGTCGGTCCAGTAGCCGGCGGGCTTCTTGCGGTCACGGCGGCCGAAGGCGTGGGCGAGGTCGATCCAGATCTCCCAGTCCGGTTTGGACTGCCCGACCCGTGGCACGGCGGCGTGCTGCCAGCGGATCGCGCGGTCGTCGCGTCGCATGTAGACGCCGTCGAGCTCCAGGCCGCTGGTCACGGGCAGGATGACGTCGGCGTAGTAGGCGGCTTCCTCCATGAACAGGCCGGTGTAGACGTAGAAGTCCAGCTTCTTGAACGCCTCGCGGACCTTGTTGGTGTTGGCGCTCGAGATGAGCGGGTTGCCTTCGGTGATGACGGCCTTGAGCGGGTACGGGCGGCCGGTGAGGATCGACTCGGCGAAGTAGTCCGGCCCGACCGGCAGCGCTTGCTCCAGCGGCGGCGTGCTGACGGTCAGTTCGGGCAGGCGCAGGTCGCCGGGCCAGGTGTTGTGCATGAAGT
Source organism: Amycolatopsis sp. NPDC004747 (assembly GCF_053601335.1). Classification (NCBI taxonomy): domain Bacteria; kingdom Bacillati; phylum Actinomycetota; class Actinomycetes; order Pseudonocardiales; family Pseudonocardiaceae; genus Amycolatopsis; species Amycolatopsis sp. NPDC004747. The sequence continues at coordinate 79,660 of NZ_JBSGBQ010000021.1, forward strand.
TGCAGCCGCCGCCCGGGACGCCGATGTTGCCGGTGACCGCGGCCAGGAAGGTCAGGACGCGGTAGGTGTCGAAGGCGCCGAGCTGGTGGGAGATGCCGGCGTTGCAGAAGATCGCGGCGGGCTTGGCCGTGGCGTAGTCCTCGGCGAGCTGCCGGATCGTCGCGGCCGGCACCCCGGTGACGCCGGCGGCCCAGTCCGGGGTGTAGTCCTTGACGTGATCGCGTAGTTCGGCGAACCCGAGCACCCAGCGCTGCACGAACGCCTTGTCGTGCAAATTCCGGGCGACGATGTGCTGGAGCATGCCGAGCACGAGCGCGAGGTCGGTGTGCGGCTTCGGCGCCACCCAGGTGTCGGCGGCGGCCCCGGTCGGCGTCCGGCGCGGGTCGACGACGACGAGCTTCGCGCGGGTCTTCTTCCTGGACCTGAGCAGGTAGTCGAAAGTGACGGGGTGGGTCTCGGCCTGGTTCGTCCCGAGGAACAGGAAGTACTTCGCGGCACCGAGGTCCTCCCGGCCGGTCGCGCGGTCCACGCCGTAGCCGTTGGTGAAGTTCCCGAGCCCGAACGTCGCGGCGAGCGCGTTGCCGCCGGCGTCGTTGCAGACCGGCCCGACATCGGTGTTGTTCGGGCTACCCAGCAGCGCGAACAGGCGCGCGACCAGCGAGCCGGTCCCGCGGGGGAGCCGTCCGGTGGTGCGGTTGGCGATCGACTTCACCTGCCCGCTGTCGCGCAGCTGCAGCAGCCGGTCGGCGATCAGATCGAGGGCGGCATCCCAGGAGATCGGTTCGAATTTCGCGTCCTTCGAGCCCTTGGCGCCGGAGACGCGGCGCAGGGGCGTGGTCAGCCGCAGCGGGCTGTAGGCCAGCTCCGGCATCATCGACGCCTTCACGCAGAAGTTGCCGGCCTGGACCGGGTCGTCCGGGTCGCCGGACACGCTGATGACCCGCCCGGCCCGGATGCCGACCTTGAGGCGGCAGTTCGAGTTGCAGAACTGGCAGGCCGTCGACACGACGGTGTCCGGGTGGAGGGCGGCCGAGTCGGTGGTGAAGCTGAGCTCCCCACCGGCCGGGCCGCCATTCCGGGCGTCCGGCCCCGCGGCGACCGCAGGATCCGCGGCGGCGACGGCCGGGTTGACGAACAGGGAGGCGCCGCTGATCACGGCACCTTGGACGAAACCTCTGCGTGACAGACCGGTGAAATCGTCCATAAGGACCTACCCCCAGAAGACGAAACGGACACAGCGCGCGACTCCATCGACACGCGTCGATCCACACTAGATAGTGTTGGAACCCTTGCATAGCAACGAATGTCGCAATCGATCGGTGCTGGTCGATGTTCGCGGGAGATCTCCGCGAACGCGGCTACAGCGCGCCCATCGCTGTGCGGATGCGGCACTTCGAGTGGATCCCGGTAGCTCCGGCAACTTGATCTGCGACCAACCGTCACCACTTCTGTGACGGAGAGGAGTAATGGTGGACACGGCGACCGCAGCGCAAGCATCGGCCTCAAGGGTACCCTGGTGGCGCTTGTTGTTATCTCTTACCGAGCTGGGCGAGCGAAAAGCCAAGAACTCATGCGCGACGCCGACCGGCGGGTCGCGCAGGACCGGCAGATGGCCAGGTCAAGGACCTGGCGACACCTGGCGGCCATGGCCGTGAGGCTGAAGCGCCTCGCTTTTGCCGCCTTCGAAAGGCATCCGGCCGGGTGGTTAATTTTGAACAGGTCAAGGAAAACCATACAGAGTTTCAATTCGGCTGAGGCGTAACGGAGACCGGTTCTCCATCGACTAGTCGCAAGGTCATGACATTTCGACAGATGGGACAAGCCGGTGGTTGCTGGTCATTACATGCTGGTGGTCGGCTGGCTGTTCGGAGCGACTGCCGCGGCGAGCGGCGATACCCCCTGGTGGCTGACCCCCGAGGTGCTTGGTGCTGTTCTCGGTGCGGTCGCCGGGGCCCTCGTGACCTACGTCTTCGGACGCCGGGGAATCAGTCAGCAGAACAAGCTGCTTGGCTCGAAGTTGCAGGAGATGGAGCGGGAATCGGATCGGCTCACGGCTGAACTCGACCAGGCAACGCAAAACGTTCGCACCCTTGAAGGGTTCTCCCGTAAATATCATGAAGTGGTGGACAGGCTCAAAGCCAGCTCGGTCGTGAATGAATACGTCCAGCCGGTTCTGCTTCTGGGGCCGCGCAATGTCGGCAAGACGTCGCTGATGATGCAATGGCACGCGCCATGGGATCATTCACGCTTCGGAGCAACTACGACGCACCGTGAGAGCACGGTACCGGTGTACGACTTCGAGAAACCGGACGCGGTTCCGCACTTCGCCGACCCGGATATCCTCACTCGGGAACACGCGCACCTGAAGCTGCGGGTCCACGACTTCCCCGGCGAACTGAGCGCGCAGCAGAGAGTCGTCGAGGTGGCGCTTCAAGAAACCGATCAAGTGAAGCGCAACACCGGGAAGAACCTCGGAGTCGTGGTCATCTGCATGTTTGACAGCATCGTGGCGATCGACGGTGTCGACAACAAAACTTCAGAATATTACAATGGTGATCTGTTTGCCAACCTGCGAACACTGGTCGGGCATCATGAAATTGATATCCAACGGCTTGTCATAGTTTTCAACAAATTCGACCTGCTGGCGAAGCGTCGCCCTGGTGTGTCGGTTTCGGATCTGCTCGATCTCTGTGTCACTGCGTGCAGTGATGTGCTGAAGCCGTTGCGGGGTGTGTGCAATCAGGAAAAAGTCTGCGAAACGGTTACGGTCTGTGACCGCGACAATGCGCTGGCCAACCAGGGAACGTCCATCGTGTTGGGTGAAGCGGCTCGCGGCCTCGTCGCTGCGGTTGCCGGGAAGGCTGCGGAGAACGATCTCGTCGGCCCAATGGCTGCCACTACGAAAACCTCCAAGATCTTCGTCCCGTGGCAGTAGGTGGCGAGGTGCGACACCTGTTCCGGGTCAATGTTCGTGAAGACGGGTACTCGCTGTATTCGTACTCGCCTGCGGAGGGACTGTGTCAGCTTCCCCTTGATGTGACGTCCGACGCCGATTCGGAAGCCTACTTCTTCACTGCGCAACGAAACATCGATGACCTCCTCATGCGACGGCCGGAACGTTTGTACCTGGCGGCGTCGGCCTCGGCGAACGGTGGTCGATGGGCTGTGTATGGCTGTTCTTTTCAGTTGCCTGACGAGTACGGTCGTGACGGTCTGACCTTCTTGCACGGCCTCGAAGGCGAAAATCTGGAGGCGGCCGATCTCGTTTCTGCGGCGATCAAGCTCACGTCGCCCGACGTGTTGGCTCGAACCGGTGAACTGATAGGAAAGCTGGCCGTCGGTGACGCCGTGGTCGCCGAACTGGGCGCGCTCTTCGACTCGGTCGGTCTTTCGAAATTGCCGTCCACGTCGATGTCCGGATCGGGTGGCCTCCGCGTGGGATCGGTGGTTCACGATTGTGGCGGGGTGCCACTTGCCTGGCTGGCGATGGCGGTGGCGCAGAGTGGCGAGTACTCATCGTGGGAAATTCGCGATACCGTCCTTGACGACGGCCGGATCGCGACCGTCTCGGTGCCGTCATCGGGGCCCGTTGTTCTTCTTTCGGAGTTGCAGCTGAACGCTGTCCGGGCGTTGGCCGCGCCGGCTGACCGGAAGAGCGAAAATGTCGAGCAGGCCAGTGTGCCGGTCACTGTGCCCTCGGCGTTGCTGACCATCCCGCAACAGGCCGATCTTGTCCAGCTCGTCGCCGTGACAGCCGGTCGGGTGACTTTCCGTGGGCAACACGGCGATTTCTCGATCTGGCCGTACGACTTGCTGCACTTCGGCGTCAACGAACTCGCGATCAAGGTGGTTGTCCGGTCGCGCTGGGGTCGGTTGTTGCGTGCCGCTCCGCGGATCCTGGTGTTGTTGCGAACTGCTCCGAGTTCCCACGATGAGATCAGTTTTCTCGAATGGCTGCGAACAAATGTCGAAACACCTGGCATGTCCTCCGCCCGCATCGAATCGAGTCGGCGAGCGGGAGCCAGTACCCCCGCCACGCGCGAGGGGGTGTTCGCCGAGGACAGCCGGCGAAGTCCGGGGTGTTCGGCCTTGCTGCTCGTGGCAACGATCACGGCGATGCTGATCCTGCTGACCTTTGTCATGCTTTGAGTGCGGTGTGCCTGAGGGCCGGACCGCACAGGCCCTTCAGGAACCCGCCACCGCATCCGAAGGTGCCTGCCACAGCATCGAAACGATCGGCGCCACCATCGCCGCTCCCAGAGCGTTCGCATACGCCTCCGCCGCCGGCTCCGTCCAGCAGCCGCTCTCAGCCAGCTCCTGCGACGCCGCCTCGTGGCCCAACCTCCTTGTGTCGAAACGGATCGTTCCCACCTCCCTGCCCGACGCGTCCACCAACGGCGCCGATCTCAGCGTGTGCATCGCCGAACCCAGCGCCTCCGGCACCCCGGCCGTCAACGCCGGCAAAGCCGCGCCCTCCACCGTCACCGCGAAAGACAAGTCATCAGCCGTTGTCTTCAGGTGGATCAGCTGGTCGAAGTAGTGGTGGAACCGGGTGTTCGCGCGGCCGCGCCGGTTCCACATCACCGTTTCCGCCGTGGACGCCGTTACCTCCAGGCGGAGGTCCGCGCCCGGTGGCAGGGGGTTTCCCGGTGCCAGCGCGATGTCGAACACCGTCACCGCCGCCACTTCGCCGCCCAGCAGCAACGATGCTCGCCAGCCCAGTGCCACCAGGGAGGACAGCCACTGGCCCGTTGCCGACAACAGCCCGTCGAACACGGCGGCCACGATCGACGCCGTCTCCTCGCTCGCCCCGGCGAGCTCGCCGTACAGCCGGTCGATGCGGTCGTGGAGCCCGCCCGGTGGGGGCGGGGCTCCGAACGACGGTGTCGTTGCCAGCGCGCGCGTCAGCGCGTCGTGGAAGATGCCCGGGCCGAAGCGGGCCAGGCGGTCGATGGTCCACGGGGGCCAGCCCGCGCGGTCCGAGCGCAGCAGCCCCTCCATGACGGCCACCACCGTCGCCGCCGCCGGGCCGGCCTCGTCCAGGATCGGGTACTCCGGGGCCACCAGGTAGAACCGCTCGCCGTCGCCCGCCCAGAACTCCTGGCGGGCGCCGGATGCCGTGGCCAGCCGGAGGTCGTACAGGCTGGTGTCCTCGCACGGCACGCAGTCCACTCCCGTCACCCGGGCGGGCTCCGGGGCCCGCCCCCGAGAGCGGGACAGCACCAGGCAGCCGGGCGCCAGCGCGCCCACGCCGTTCTGCCCGAGCGTCGGGACGTCCGACGTCAGCGCCACCGGGTCCACGGCCAGCACCGCGGGCGACGGGGTGTCCGGGTTCTCCGGTGCGGCGTTGAGGAACGGGTGGGTTCCGGTGAACACCGGGCCGCCGCCGGCCAGCCGGTACAGCCGCCGTCCGGCGCGCAGCGGCCGCGCGAGGTAGGCCACCGTGGCCATGCCGTCCCGGGTCAGGACGACGTCACCCCGCTTCACCGCCCGCAACGCGACCGGCTTGCCGTCCTCGCGCAGGACCTGGGTGTCGCCGGTGAAGCACGACCCGCCCGGCGGACGGCGGTAGGCCGCCCCCGGCTGGCCGTTCGCGGTGAACTCGTAGGAGTTGCCGTTGGGGAGCGAAGCCAGGCCGCCGCCGTACGTCGCCGTGTACGTCGTCTCCGACACCGGGCGCGCGCAGGCGTCCCGGACGTCGGCGACGTCGACGTCCCGCTTGTCCCGCAGCTCCTCGGCGTAGCTGCGCCAGTTCCCCTGGCCCACCACGGACGGCACCGGCAGCCCCGCCTCGCCCAGCTCGCGGATCAGCGTGTCGACTTCGGCGTCCGAGGCGCCCAGCACCAGGTACTTGGCGTACTGGTTGAACAGCTCCCACTCCGGGCTGGTCCACATCCCGGCCTGGAACCACAGCTGGCGGTTGAGCACGTTGGCCAGCAGCGACTCGCGGAACCGCGCCTTGGCGACGTCGCGGTTCACCTGGCGCAACAAGGCCACCAGCGGCTCGTAGGTGGCGCCGAGGACCGCGGCGTACGCGCGGGCCGACCGGGCGCGCAGCTGCGCGTTGAACGCCGCCACGTCACCGCGGATCTTGTCCGCCAGCATCTGCCCGCGGATGTTGCTGCCCAGCTCCGCGATGGCCTGGCACAGGACCACCACGGAGAACTCGCGCCACCACGAGTCCGCGAGCCCGGTCGCGTCCGCGGCCGCCAGCAGCGGGTCGGCCCGCCAGCCGGGGTAGAACACCCCCCGGAAGGCGGGGCCGGTGCCGAAGAGCTGCGAACAGTGGCCCGGCAGCGCGCTCTGCGCCTTGTTGACGTAGAGCGCGTGCAGGCGACGGCCGGCGCTGTAGTCGGGCATGAGATTGACCATCGCTTCGATGACCGGATCGGGCGTGCCCGCCAGCGTGACGGCGGGCCGCGACAGGGCGATGAACACCGGAGCTCCCTCACGCGTTGGCGTAGCCCTTGGCCACCATCGGGCCCTTGACGAAGTCGGTGATCGGGTCCGGCGGCGGCGGGGGCGGGTCGATCCAGTTCCAGATGAACTGGATCAGCGCGATGACGACGCCGACGGCCGCGATGGCGAGACCGGCCGGGCCGGCCCAGGCGAAGCTCATCAGCTCCAGGCCGAGCAGGGCAACGGTCGCCAGTGCGACGAAGGTGTTCAGCGCCTCGAACACGATGTTGCGCACGTCGCCCGACTTGATGGCGTCGTACAGCGTGAAGGCGGCGAGCACCAGGCCGCAGACGGCCATCGCCGGCCCGATCCGCCGGGCCATGAACTCCGCGGCGTTCTCGCCGAAGACGGCCACGAACGCCCGCCCGACCGGGCCCCTCGGGATCACCTTGCCGCCCTCGGCGAACCAGGTGGCGAGGTCGCCGGCGAACGCGCGGAACGCGCCGCCCCGGCCGCCGCCCGCGAAGTTCCGCAGGAAGCGGCCGACCCCGAGGGACATCATCTTCTGGACGCCCTGCACCAGCAGCGCCAGGGCGAGCATGCCCAGGTTCACCTCTTCGGTGATCGCCTTCGGCGTCTGCGGGTTCTTGCTGTCCTGGACGATGGAGTAGATGAGGAAGCCGGCCGAAGCACCGTAGAACAGCATGCCCAGCAGGCCCTTGACCTTCCCGCTCTTCGACAGCTGGTTCCAGGCCTCGTACTGCTTGCCCTGCAGCTGCTGCCCGATCAGGTGCTGGACCTCGGGGTCCGTGGCGAGCTGCTGCAACGACTTCCGCTGGTAGGCCGAGAGCGCCGCGGCGATGCCGTTCACCAGGTGCAGGATCGAGTCGGTGGTGGTGATCAGGGTTTTCAGCAGCTCCTGGTTCTCCTTGGCCGTCTGCTGCTGGAGCTTGTCCATGACGGTCGGGTCGACCTTGCCGGCGATGGCGTTCTCGATCAGCGCCTGGAGGAACGGCTTGAGGTCGTCCGACCACTGGGACTTCGAGTAGTTGACCCCGAGCAGCGCCGCGTAGGCGATGGTCACCATGCGCTGGCCGTAGTCCTTCTTCGGCGCGAGCACCTGCAGCTTGACGTACCACTCGTACATCCGGGTCTTCACGTTGTCGAACTGCTTGCTGGCGACCTGGATCTGCCAGGTGAGCAGGTTGGCGTCGTCGGTCAGCCAGGCGAAGTAGTCCGCCGCCCACTTCTCGGCGTCGTGGTCGAGGTACGGCCGCATCGCCTTGACGCCGTCGCGGTAGCCCTCCAGGTACAGGGCACTGCTCGCCTCCTGGTAGCGCACCCCCTCGGTCTCGCTCTTGCCCATGTCCGTCCAGACGTTCTTCATGGTCTCCGGGCGGATCTTGCGGATCAGGTCCTGGTACTGCGGCCAGGTGCCGAGGTTGTCGTAGAGCATCTGGCCGGTGCCGAGCACGGCGTTCTCGGTGAAGAACTGCTTCGAGCCGTCGAACACCTTCTTCACCCCCTCCGGGAGGGTGTACCGGTGCCCGTAGATGCCGTTGACCCACCGGTCTTCCAGGCCGTTGACGAGGCACTTGTTGAAGTAGCCGCCGCAGGTGGTCTGGGCGAAGTCGACGGTGACCTGGTTGCCCTTGCCGTCGGTGACGATCTCGATCGAGGAGATGTTGTCCAGGTCCTGCACCGACAGCGTGGCGGTCGCGGGGTCCGCGGCGGCCGCCGTGCCGTTGCCGAGGACGACGGCCCGGGCGGCGGCCACCGGCTCGGGGACGGGCGAGCTGCCGCGCCAGTCGTACTCGTTGGCGTCGTCGTCGGTGTACGTCCCGGCGAAGGTCCGGCTGCCGGAGGCGAGCACGATCACGAAGGCGTTCTGGCGGAACGGGGCGACGAGCTGCGGGACCATCTCGAGCGTGGTTTCCCCCTTCCGCCGGTCGACCTTGGTCACGCGGGTGCGGTCGCTGATGTCTTCGGTGCCGAGCAGGTAGGTGATCTTCAGGTCGTTGCCGACCCACTCGGACTTGATGGTGAGGTCCTCCGCCGGCCGGAACGGGGCGTGCGGATCCGCCTTCGGGTGCCGTTCGGTGTGGTAGACCTGCTCGAGCACCCGGCCGCGCACGGCCTGCGGCGCGCCGCCGCCGGTGGACATCGTGCCGACGAACGCGGACCCGCACTCGGTCAGGTTGAACCGGGCCCGGAACGTGGGGTCGCCGCCCTTGCCCCGGACGAGCAGCGCGTGGTTGGCGCCGTGGTAGGTGACGGCGTGCACGTGGTCTTCGTCGTGCGTCACCATGTCGTCCTGGACGACGAGCCGGCCGTGCGGCTGCCACCCGGTGCCGTCGTGGACTTCGATGTCGTAGACGCGGCCGTGTGCGGCACGGCAGTCGGTGAGGTCGAACGGAACGGGCCGGGTCAGTGGCATGGCTGATCACCTTTGCGGTCGTCGGCGGAATCGTGCTCCACCGCCAATCTAGAAAAGAACAGTGCCGGAAAACTGACGGCGTTCTGGCTGTCCGGCGGGCCGCTGACAGTTTTGCGGCACCCGATTGTGCCTGCGGCCGTGTGAGTGATGATCGGCCACCCGTTCAGGGTGAGTTCGTTGCCCGCCATTGCCACCGGCGGGCTCGTGGGTAGTGTCGATCGTGCCGGAAAACGTCCACCAATGCAGGCGGAAAACGTACATGGGGGAATCCGAGTTCCATTTCTTCGTCCTGGGCCCCGTGCGCGTCCGGTGGTCCGAAAGCGACGTGAAGCTGGGTTCTCCCCAGCAACGGGCCATTCTGGCGCTGCTGATGGTGAAACTCGGGCATCCCGTTTCCCCGGCCAAGATCGCCGAGGTGGTCTGGGGCGCGGACCCGCCGCCCAGCGCGGCGAACGTGATCCACCGGCACATCGGCGCGATCCGGCGGCTGCTCGAACCCCGGCTGCCCGAGCGGGCCGCGGGGCGCTGGCTGTCCCGCAGCGCCAACGGCTACCAGCTGGACGCGCGGCCCGAGGCCGTCGACCTCCACCGGTTCCGGGAACTGGTGCGCCAGGCCCGATCCGACGGCGCGGCGCACGCCGGAGAGCGCTACCGGGCGGCGCTGGGGCTGTGGACCGGGCAGGTCGCGACCGGGTGCCCCCGGCACGTCGCCGAACACCCGCTGTTCGCCGCGGTGGAGATGGAGTACCTGCAGGCGCTGCGGGAAGCCTTCGACGTGCTGGCGGAGGCGGAGCTGCCCGAGGAGGTGGTGAGTGCTCTGCGCGAGGCGAGCAACCGCTACCCGCTGGACGAATCGCTGCTGGCCCGGCTCGTGCTGGCGCTGGGCCTCACCGGGCGCCAGGCCGAGGCGTTCACCGCCTACGAGACGGCGCGGCGGTGCCTCGCCGACGAGTTCGGCGTGGGCCCGGGCCCGCAGCTGCGGGCGGCGCACGACCGGGTGCTGCGCCAGGCGGCCCGCAGCTGGGGCCTCGTCGCCGAGCCGGCGGTCGTGCCGGTCCCGGTGGTGCGGCCGGCGCAGCTCCCGATGGACGTGCCGTACTTCGCGGGACGGCGCGGGGAGCTGGCGGCCCTCGTGCCGTCCCACGAACGGCCCGGCGCCCCGGTGCCACGGGTCCGGACGATCACCGGCGTCGCCGGCGTCGGCAAGACGACGCTCGCCACGCACGCCGCGCACCGGCTCGCGCCGCGGTTCCCCGACGGTCAGCTGTACGCGAACCTGGGCGGCTCCGACCCGGCCGCCGGCGCCGCGGCCACGGCCGTTGTGCTGCACGGGTTCCTGGAGGCGCTCGGCGTGCCGGAGCCGCGCGTGCCCGGCACGGTGGACGGCGCCTCCGCGTTGTTCCGCAGCCTGCTCGCGAACCAGCGGGTGCTCGTGGTGCTGGACGACGTCCGCGACGCCGCGCAGGTCCGGTCGCTGCTGCCGGGGTCGTCCGGGTGCTTGACCGTCGTCACCAGCCGGCACCCGCTGCCCGAGCTGGCGGTGGTGGAGGGGACCTGCCCGCTGCCGCTGCGCGCGCTCTCCCCGGCCGAGTCCCGCGAGCTGCTGGCCCGGCGGGTCGGCGAGCCACGGCTCGCGGCCGAAGGCGCCGCCCTCGACGAGGTCGTCGAGTTCTGCCAAGGGTTTCCGCGCACCCTCGCGCTCGTCGCCGGGCACGCCGCGCTGCGCCCGCACCTGCCGATGTCCGCGATCGTCGAGCAGCTGCGCGCCGCCCACGACGCGGTCGACGGCGTGGTCACCTCGGGCTGGAGCCGCGCCACCCGGTGCGGGCCCGCCGTCCGGCCGGGGGCGCGCCGGGTGGCCCGGCCGTGACTTCGCCCGGTTCAGAACCAGCGGCGCACGGCCTCTTCGAACGAGCCGGCGTCCGGGACGCGGTCGCCCGCCCACGCGACGATCCCGTCCGGCCGGACCAGCACCGCGCCGAACCCCAGGTCGTCGCGCGCCGGGCCGGCGACGTACCGGACGCGGTCGCGCAGCGGCACCGAGCCCAGCCGGCCGCCGAAGTCCAGCGCGACGCCACGGCCCTCCTGCAGCAGGTCGCTCAAGCGGGTTCCGTCCGCCAGCGCGAAGTCCGGGGCGTTGTGACCGGCCAGGCCGTGCTCGCCGAAGTAGCGCAGCGAGGTCCCCGAGGTGCGCTCGAAGACGTACGTCGTCCCGTCGCGGGTGGCCAGGAGGTCCTGGACCACCGACCGGACGGCCCGGGAATGCGGGTCCGGGCGCATCGTCGCCACCTGGGCCCGTGACCAGTCGAGCACCCGGGCGCCGACCGGGTGGCGCTCGGCCTGGTAGGTGTCCAGGAGGCCGGCAGGCGCGCGGTCGGCCGCCGTCGCCGCGAGCTTCCAGCCCAGGTTCATCGCGTCGCCGATGCCCAGGTTGAGGCCCTGGCCGCCCAGCGGCGAGTGGATGTGCGCCGCGTCTCCGGCGAGCAGGACGCGGCCGTGGCGGTACGTGGTCGTCTGCCTCGCGCGATCGGTGAACGTCGAGGCGAAGTGCACCTCGTCGAGCGTCACGCCGGTGCCGGACACCCGGCGCAGCACCGACTCGAGGTGTTCGCGCGTCAGGGGCCGGGAACGGTCGTACGCTCCGCCGTCGAAGTCCAGCACGCCCAGGTGGCCCGGCTCCGACATCGTCACGTACATGCCCCGCGGCGTCACGGTGAAGCCCCGCTGCAGGACGTCGGGATCGGCGAGCGTGGCCAGCGCGAGGTACCCGGTCAGCTGCGGCTCGGTGCCCGCGAACTCGAAGCCCGCCAGCCGCCGGACCGTGCTGCGGCCGCCGTCGCAGCCGACGAGCCAACGGGCCCGGTACTCCCGCGCGCCGGCCTGGGCGACCACGCCCGAGCCGTCCTGGTCGACGGCCGTGACCGCGACGCCCCGGCGGATTTCGACGCCGAGCTTGACGGCTCGCTCGGCCAGGACCGTCTCCACCGCCTCGAGGCTGGTCATGATGCCGTCCAGCGCCGGGCTCGGCAGCCGGTACGGCAGGCGCGCGAGGTCGACGTCGGCCGGGTCGAGGGGCGTGCCGGCGAAGTGGCCGACCGACCGCGGGGGCGCCGGCTCGTCCGGGACGGGCCGCTCGGCCGCGCCGGACGCGGCCAGCAGCGGCGTCAGCATTCCCCTGCGGTGGAACGCCTCGACCGACCCACCCGACAGGCCGCGCATGCCGAGCGGGAAGCTCCGCCACGGCGAACGCGGCTCCGCCTCCCGTTCGAGCACCAGCACCGACCGGCCCGCGAGGCCGAGTTCGCAGGCCAGGAACAGCCCGACCGGGCCCGCTCCCACGATCACCACGTCATGCACGACAAACCGCCTTCTCGAGGTCTTCTCCGTGCCCCGAGGCTGGCCGCCGTCACGCACACCGCGCGCACACCGCGGTCACAGCGCCTACGACACGAGCCGGGCCGGGTCGGCGGCGGTCACGGCGGCCGGCGCGGCCGGCGCCCAGCCTTCCGCGTACGCCACCGCGAACCCGTCCTCGCCGAGTGCGGCGCGACCGCGGCCGGTGAGCGCGCGGACCTGCGGATCGGTGTGGTCGTGCGCGCCGCGCAGCCGGGCGGCGGTGCCCAGCAGCACGGCCGATTCGCGCGGCCGCCCGAGTGCTTCGGCGAGCGCGGCCGTGTGCACCGTCACCAGCGAAAGGATCGGCAGGTCCCGGGCCGCCAGTGCGGCCGCGTACGCCTCGAGGGCGGCCTTCTCCGCGCCCGGCCGGTCGCCCAGGGCCAGGCAGAGCGCGGACCGCGCACCGGCGATCAGCGCCCGCGCGTGGTGGGAAGGGAAGCCGGTGTCGGCGAGCAGACGGCGTTCGGCGTCGTCGAGCAGTGCGCCGGCCCCGGCCAGGTCGCCCAGGCGCACCAGCAGGTCGGCCTCCCAGCCGTCGATCAGGACCGGCGGTTCCGACGTGCGCCGCAGCCGGTCACGGGTGGCGCCGATCATCGCCAGCGCCCGGTCGGTTTCGCCGCGCCGGATCTGCAGGTCGATCCAGCGCAGGTCGTTGTAGAGCCGGTCGCCGAGGCTGGGTGCGCCGAATTCGTCCGCCAGCGTCCGGGCTTCGCGCAGGTCGGCCAGCGCGCCGTCGAGGTCGTCGTAGCGCCGCAGCTGAGCGCGCATCGGCAGCGCCGCCGCCTGGCCCCACCGGTCGCCGGCCCGCCGGAAGGCGGCCAGCGCCGCCTCCACGTGGACGCGCACGTCGCCGAGCTCGCCCGCGTTCTCGGCGATCTCGGCCTGGAACACGTGCGCCAGCCCGGACAACCACTCGTCGTCGCCCTCGGTCAGCTGCCGGAAGAGCGCGGGTGCGGTTTCGTCGCCCAGCAGGAACAGCAGCATCGGGGCGAACACGCGGTGGTGGCCCGGCAGGCCCGGGTGCGCCGGCAGCCGTCCGGCCAGCTCGCGCATCTCCGCCCGGTCGGCCGCGGCCTCCCCGGCGGAGATCCCGGACAGGATGTCCGCCCGGGTGAGCAGGTGGGCGGCCCGGGCGCAGTCCCGCTCGGGCGTCGGCTCGCCGCCGGGCACCGCCAGGGCCTCGCCCAGCCAGTACCCGGCGTCGGCGTCGCGGCCGAACATCTGCCAGTACCAGGTCAGCGCCAGGGCCAGGGCGATCGCGGCGGCGGCCCTGCCGGTGGCGCACAGGTGGCGCAGGGCGGCGAGGGTGTTGTCGTACTCGGCGCCGATGACGGCCATGGCCGCCAGCTGGCCGGGCCCGCGCAGCTCGGCGTCGTGGCGGGCGGTCAGCTCCGTGAAGTACGCGGCGGCCAGGTCGCGGGCCGGGCCGAGGTCGCCGGAGCCGCCGAGCCGGTCGGTGCCGTATTCGCGGAGGGTTTCGAGCATCCGGTACCGGCCGCCCGGCGCCAGCTGCAGCAGCGACCGGTCGACGAGGGCGGCGAGCAGCTCGGGCAGCTCGCCGGCGGACACGCCGGTGCCGGCGCAGACGGCGGCGGCCGAGGCGGCCGTGACCCCGCCGGGCAGGACGGAAATCCGGTCCGCGACCGTGCGTTCGCGCTCGTCGAGCAGCTCCCAGCTCCAGGCGATGACCGCACGCAGGGTGCGGTGCCGCGGCGGCGCGGTGCGGCTGCCGGTGGTGAGGAGCCGGAACCGGTCGGCGAGCCCGCCGGCCAGGTCGGGCAGCGACAGCGTCCGCAACCGGGCGGCGGCCAGCTCGAGGGCCAGCGGCAGGCCGTCCAGGCCGCGCACCACGCGCACGACGTCGGACAGCGTGGTCTCGTCGACCTTGAAACCGGGTCGCACGGCGGCGGCCCGCTCGGTGAACAGGCGCACCGACGCCACTTCGGAGACGTCGTCGAGGTCGGGGCCGGGCAGAGCCAGCGGGCCCAGCGGCACGAGCGCCTCGCCGTCCACCGCCAGCGGTTCGCGGCTGGTGGCGAGCACCCGCAGCCCCGGGCAGCGGGGCAGCAGCGTCGCGACCAGGTGGGCCACGGCGTCGATCAGGTGCTCGCAGTTGTCGATCAGCAGCAGGCTGTCCCGGCCGCCGAGCTCGCTGACGAGCACGTCCAGCTCGGCGTTCCCGGCGCGCCTGCGGGCGTCGAACAGTGCGCTGCCGCGCAGCCCGATCCCGGCGAGCACGGCCGGCCCGACCTTCGACGGCTCGGTGACGGACGCGAGCTCGACGAACCGGACGTCGTGGCCGTGGCGGCGGGCCGCCTCCAGCGCGAGCCGCGTCTTGCCGGCGCCACCGGGACCGAGCACGGTGACCAGGCGCCCGGACGCGAGCAGGGCCGCGATGCGCGCGAGGTCGTCGTCCCGGCCGATGAAGCTGGTCAACGGCGCGGGCAGGGGCGCGGGCCGGGCCCGCTCCGGTGCGGGCACTTCGGGCCGCAGCAGGCGGAGGTGACGCTCCCGCAGCGCGGTGCCGGGGTCGGCGCCGAGGACGTCGGCCAGTGCCTGGCGGACCTGTTCGTAGACGGTCAGCGCCTCAGCCTGACGTCCTTGCGCGGCGAGCGCGTCCATCAGCAGTGCCGCCGCCCGCTCGTGCGCCGGGTGCTCGGCCAGCAGCCCGGCCAGCCGGGCGGCGGCCGGTTCGGCGCGCCCCAACGACAGTTCGGCGTCGGCGAGGTCCGCGACGGCTTCGACCGACAGCCGGGTCAGCCGGGTCGCCACGGCGGGGGCGACGGCGGTGACGAGCGACGGCTCGCCCCACAACGCCACGGCCTCGGCGAGCGCGGCGCTCGCGGCGTCCGCGTCGCCGGCCCGCAGCCGCTCCCGGCCCTGCGCGGCGAGCTCTTCGAAGCGCACCGCGTCCACGGTGTCCACCGCCAGCCGGTAGCCGCCCGCGACCTGCACGAGCTCGCCCTCGGGCGCGGCGAGGGCGCGGCGCAACCGGGAAACGAGGGTCTGCAAGGCCGAGGCGGTGCCGGACGGCGGCTCTTCGCCCCACACCGCGTCGACCAGCACGCCCGGCTCGACCGCGTGCCCGCCGGCGAGCGCCAGCCGGACGAGCAGGGCCTGCAACCGCGCGCCCGGCACGGGCCGGACCGCAGCACCCCTGGCCACCTGGAACGTGCCCAGCAGCGTGATGCGAAGCCCGTCCATGCCCCGATCTTCGCGCGCCCGGCCTCGCGGCCTCAACCAGGGCGGCGGTGTCAGCGCCGTGTGCGCCCGGTGTGCGCGGTCCCGCGCAGCCTTCGGAGGTCCGAACGACCAAGGGAGGCAACCGATGACGAACATCGAGTGGGTGCGCAGCTGGGGCGCGTCACCCCAGTCCGAGCACGACGGGCTGGGCTCGCTCGACGACCACCCGCCCCTCGCCGACGTGACGCTCCGCCAGGTCGTCCGCCTGAGCGGTGGCGGACGCCGGGTGCGCGTCCGCTTCACCAACGAATTCGGGACCGCCCCGGTGACCATCGGCGCGGCCCGGGTGGGCCTCGCGGTGCCCGGCGGCGGGGTTCGGGAGGAACGCGTGCTGACCTTCTCCGGTGCCCCGGCCGGCACCATGCCGGTGGGCGCGCCGATGCTGAGCGATCCGGTGGACCTGCCCCTCCCCGCCCTTGCCGAGCTGTCCATCAGCCTCTACCTGCCGGAGCGGGTGGAGACCTGCACCTGCCACGATCCCGTCCTGGACACCGGCTGGACGATCCCGGGTGACGCCGTCGCCGCGCCCGCGCTGCCGCCGGATGCCACGGAACTCCCGGTGCGGGCGCTGATCTCCGCGGTCGACGTGCTCCCCGACGCGCCGGCCACGGCCGTCGTCGTGGTCGGCGACTCGCGCACCGACGGCGCCGGGTCCACTCCGGACACCCACCACAGCTGGCCGGAGCTGCTGGCCGCGCGGGGCGCCGGTTTCGTCGTCAACCAGGGCATCAGCGGCAACCGGATGCTCAACGACGGCGCCGGCACCGGGGTACTGGCCCGCTTCGACCGGGACGTGCTGGCGACGCCGGGGCTCGGCTGCGTCGTGCTCTCCGCGGGCGGCAACGACCTCGCGATCTCCTTCGCCCCGCGCGACGACGGCTCGCTGGCCGACTTCCTGAAGATGTTCCCGGGCGCACCCGTGACGACCGGCGACGTCATCGCGGGGTTCCGGCAGCTGGCCGCGCGGGCGCGGGAGCACGGCGTGCCGGTCCACGCCACCACGATCGCACCCTTCGAAGGCTCGGAGGCCTACTCGCCGGAGGCCGAGCTCGCCCGCCGGGAGGTCAACGAGTGGATCCGCACCGGCGGCGCGTTCGACGCGGTGCTGGACTTCGACGCCGTCTGGCGCGACCCGGAGCACCCGAGCCGGATCCGCGCGGAGTTCCACTCCGGCGACTTCCTGCACGGCAGCGACGCGGGCTACCGGGCGCTGGCCGACTCCATCGATTTGTCGCTTTTCGGCTGAGCGCCGCCGGCCCCGGCGGGTCTCAGGCGCAGACCCGGGCGCCGTTGGTGTGGAAGTTCAACGTGTCGAAGTCCGACGACAACCACACCTGCACGCACGCGGTGCTCTGCGAGTTCGCGAGCCGGAGGTAGGGCGACCACGCGCTGGTGCCGCCGCTGCCGGTCCGCACGTTGAAGTCCGTCGAGCCGGCCCGGCGGCCTTCCGACTCGACGGTCTGCTCCACCGTCACCGGGCTGGCGTACATCCCGCCGTACATGATCACCCGCGACCAGTTGCCGTGGCAGGACCAGGACCACCGGAGCTGCAGCTGACCGATCTGCAGACCCGCGAGGTGACCCCGGGACCCGTAGACCCCGGCGGTGGCGACCGTGATCGGGCTCGCGCAACCGGAGGGGTCGCCGTCGCCGCCGAAGCTCGACGCCTGCGCCGGCGCCGTACCCAGCAGGATGACCGCGCCCGCGGCGACGATCGCGGTGGCAGCTCGCATGATGCTCATTCCGGGGTGTCCTCTCTGTTCGGTCTGGAGCAAGCCTGTGCCGCGGCCGCCGCGCCGTCATGACGGCCGAACAGCCGTCGTCGTCGCTCGTTCGGCGTCCCGTGACAGCCGAACGGCCGTCATGACAACGGCGGTGGCGCGGTTAGCCTCGTCTTCGAGGCGGAGGTGCCGGTGGGTGGAGGGCGTGCGACGGAGGAGGGCGATGCCGGTCGCGCGATGAACCGGGTGCTGTTCCGGTGTGCGGCGATCGCGCGCGGTTCGCTCGGGGTCACCGGTGCCTTCGCCGCCGTGCTCGATGCGGGCCGGTCGCCTTTTCCGGCCGTGACCCTCGTCGCCGCGGCGGTGAACCTGCTCTGGTCGGCGTTCTTCGTCTGGTGTGCGGTGCGCCGCCGCATCACGGCCGGGTTGATGACGGTCGACCTGGCCGAGGTCGTGGCGCTCTGCCTGCTGCAGGAACAGCTGTTGTCCCCCGAGGCCCTCCCGACGGGTGCCTCGTGGATCGCGGTGCTCATCGGGGTGCGCGCCATCTACGGCCACATCGGGGTGCGGCCGGTCGTCGGCGTCGCCGGCGGGATCGTGGTCGTCGGGGCGTACGTCGCCGGCCAAGTGCTCGCGGGCGTGCCGGGGGCCGGGATCGCGCAGGCCGGGGTGTACTCGCTGCAGAACCTGTGCGGCCTGGTGCTGATGGCCCTCCTGCGGCGGGTGGGCCGGGCCGCCGACGCCGAACTGGCCGAGTTCCACCGCAGCCGCGCCCGCGCCCGTGCCGACCGGCTCCGCCGGGCCGAAGAGCGCGAAACCGACCGGCGGCTGCACCACACCGTGCTCGCCACCTTGACGATGGTCGGGTCCGGCGCCATCACCGCCTCCTCGGCCCGGCTGCGCGCGCAGGCTCGCGCCGACCTGGACGTGGTTTCGGACCTGCGCACGGGTGACGGCACGGGTGACGGACGAGTCCGGCTCGACCGCCTGCTCCGGGACGTCCCGGCCCGTGCGGGGTGGCCGGCCGGGGTGCGGACGGAGCTCGCCGGATGCGAGGCGCCGTCGGTGGTCGCCGACGCGTTCGCCTGGGCCGCGGGCGCCGCTCTGGTGAACGCGCGCCGGTACGCCGGCGTCGACCACGCGTCACTGGTCCTGACGGCGGAGGCGGGCGAGATCGTCGCGATCGTTTCCGACGCCGGTCGCGGCTTCGACCCGTCGGCGGTGCCCGCGCACCGGTACGGCCTGCGCGAAGCGGTCGTGGGCCGGCTGGCCGCGGTCGGGGGCGAGGCCGTCGTCCGGTCGGCCCCGGGCCGCGGGACCGTGGTCACGCTCAGGTGGCGGCCCGATGGCTGACGACTCGAGCGCGTCCCTCGCCGCGCGGTACCAGCGCGGGACGATCATCGTGACCGTGGCCATGGCGGGGCTGTGGCACGGCGGTTTCGACACCGCCGCGGTGTTGCTGATGTGGCCGCACTTCCGCTGGGCGTGGGTTTCGCCCGTGATGTGGGTGTTGTACACGGCGATGCTCGCGGCCGGCGCGGTCCAGCTGCTTCGCGACGGCGTCGTGCGCAGGCCGTGGCTCGTGGTCGCGCTGACGTTGACGATCAGCGTGGCAGTCGCGGTCGACGCGGACGGCGAGGTGGTCAGCTTCGAAAACTGGGCGCTCGGCGCGGTCGGCTGGCTCGGCGTCCTGGCCGGCTGGGGACGCTCGGCCGCGCCGCTGGCCGTGGTGCTGGCCGGCAACGGTGCCGCGTCCGCGGCGGCCATGTTCCTGCTGACCGAGCCGAGCCTCCAGGACGTCGCGTTCCTGCTGACGAGCCTGGGCGGCGCGACCGCCCTGCAGGTGGCGCTGGCCTACGGCGTGCGCACGCAGCGCCGGATCGTCGACGGCGCGGTCGAAGCGGCCACGGCGCGGGCCGAAGTGGAAACGCAGCGCTTGGCCGCCGGGCAGGCGCACGCGGCCCGCGTCCGGCGGCACGAATTCCTCCAGCGCACGGCAGCCGTGGTGCTGGCCGAGCTGGCCGACGGGACCGGCGACCCGGCCGATCCGGCCGTGCAGCGCCGGTGCGCGATCGAAGCCGCCCGGCTCCGCCGCTTGTTCCTGGAAGCCGACGAGGTGCCCGACCCGCTGCTGCACGAGGTGCGCGCGTGCCTCGACGTGGCCGAAACCCGGGGTGTCCCGGTGCGGATGAGCGTCTCCGGTGCGGTGCCGCCGGTGCCGGTGGGGGCCCGGCGCGAGCTGATCGAGCCGGTGGTGGAGGTGCTGAGCTCGGCGCGCAGCCACGCCAGGGTCACGATTTCCGGCGGCGGGGGCGAGGTGCAGGTGAGTGTCGTCGCCGACGCCGCCACCCCGCCGGTGCCGCGGCCGGCGGGCGAGGTCCGGGTCGAGTGCCAACGGGAGGGGGAGTCGCTGTGGGTGCAAACCAGCTGGACCGGCAGATCACCGTCGCCATCATCGAAGACCACGAGGTCGTGATCGACGGGGTCCGCTCGTGGGTCGACCGCGACCCGGGCCGCCGGGTGCGGGTGGTGGCGGGCGGAGCGGACGTCGACGAGGTCCTCGCCGGTCCCGGCGGTCACGCCGACGTCCTGCTGGTCGACCTCAACCTGCGCGGCACGCTCATCGTCGACCGGATCGCCGAGCTGACCGACGCGGGGCACCGCGTGGTGGTGTTCTCCGCGCATTCCGAGCCCGAAAACGTCCTCGCCGTTCTCGACGCGGGCGCGGAATTCCTCGAGAAGGACGAAAGCCGCGAGCACTGCGTGGAGACGATCGTGGCCGTCGCCGCGGACCGTCCTTACGTCACCCCGTCCAGCGCGGGCGCGATGATCGCCGACGACCGGCCGCTCCGCCCGGCCCTTTCCGGACAGGAACTCGCCGCGCTCAGGCACTGGTTCCAGGGGATGTCGAAGGCGTCGGTGGGGCGGCGGATGGGGATCAGCGAGGCCACCGTGAAGCAGTACATCGACCGCGCCAGGACCAAGTACGCCGCCGTCGGCCGGCGCGCGACGACGAAGGACGCGCTGCTCGCCCGGGCCATTCAGGACGGTCTCATCCGGCCCGGCGAGATCGGGGAATACCGTTCGCTGGCCAGCCGATCCGACGGCTGAAGGCCCGTCGTTGACCCCCGCACGACCGTCATGACCGCGGGGAAAGCCGGTTGTAGCGTCGAATTCGTTCCCGGTTGGCTCGGTAGGAGGAGGCGGAATGGAAACGCACAGCCAGTGAAGCACCGACGCTCACCGGCGGGCGGGGAGCCGGACCGTGACGAGGAGCCCGCCCGCCGCGCGGGGTGCCAGCTCGAGCATCCCGTCATGGGCCCGGACGATGCTGTGCACGATCGCCAGCCCGAGGCCGACGCCGTCGTGCTCGTCGGTGCGCGTGCGGGCGGTCCCGCGCTGGAAGGGCTCGGTCAGGGTCGGGACCAGCTCGGGCGGCAGCGGCCGGCCGGTGTTCTCGACCAGCAGCACGCTCGCGTAGCGCCGCCGTTCGGTGTGGACGGTGACCGTGCCGTCCGTGCGGTTGTGCACGATCGCGTTCTGGACGAGGTTCGTCACCATGCGCAGCAGCAGCGCCGCGGAACCGGTCGCGTGGACCGGCTCCCCGGTGACGTCGAGGGTGATCTTGCGCTGTTCGGCCAGCGGCAACAGCGTTTCGGCGGCCTCTTCGGCGACGAGGGACAGGTCGACGGGCTCGCGGGTGAAGTGCCGCCGGTCGCTGCGGCTGAGCAGCAGGAGGGCTTCGGTGAGGTCGATCGCCCGCGTGTTCACCACGCGGAGCCGGGCGACGAGCTCGTCGCGGGGGTAGGCCGGGTCCTGGCCGGCGACGTCGAGGATGGCCTGCGAGATGGCCAGCGGGGTGCGCAGTTCGTGCGAGGCGTTGGCGGCGAACCGCTGCTGCTCGCCGACCTGGGATTCGAGCCGTTCGAGCATCGTGTCGAAGACGTCGGCGAGCTCGCGGAACTCGTCGGAGGGGCCGCTCAGGCGGATGCGGTGGGACAGCGACCCGTGCGCGGCCAGCCGGGCGGCGTCCGCGATCCGGGTGAGCGGGGCGAGCATCCGGCCGGCCAGCAGCCAGCCGCCCACGAGCCCGAACACCAGCAGGAAGCCGAGCGCGGTGGCCGCAGAGGGGACGAACATGCGCGTGAGGAGGTACCGGTTCGGGGCGATGCCGAGCAGGCCCTTGTCGTTGTCGGGCACGTACCGCAGCAGGGACGTCTGCACGACGGCGAGCAGAACGGCGCCGGCGAGCATGAGGAACGCGGCGTAGCTGATGGTCAGCTTGAGCCGCGCGCTGAGCCCGGGGCGCCTGTTCACGCCGAAAATGGTAGGCGGCCCGGGTTATCGCGGGCATATGCTCGGTTTCGTGATCAAGCCAAGGGCACCGCGTTGACCACCGTCCCGGACCTCGGTCCCGTTCCCCGGCGCATCGTCGTCGACGCCGAACTGGTGCGCCGGTTGATCGCGGAGCAGTTCCCGCAGTGGGCCGCGCTCCCGGTCCGGCCGGTGTCCCACGGCGGGTGGGACAACTTCACCTTCCACGTCGGCGACGCGATGGTGGCGCGGCTGCCCAGCGCCGCCGAATACGCCTTGGCGGTCGAAAAGGAGCAGCGGTGGCTCCCGGTGCTCGCGCCCCGGCTGCCGCGGCCCGTTCCGGTCCCGCTGGCGGAAGGCCGGGCGAGCGCGGGCTACCCGTTCCCGTGGTCGATCCACCCCTGGCTCGACGGCGAACCCGCGCGCCGGGACCGGATCGCCGACCCCGTCCGCTTCGCCGTCGACGTGGCCGGGTTCCTGGCCGCGCTGCAGGACGTCGAGGCAGGCGACGGGCCCCAGCCGGGCAAGCACAACTGGTTCCGGGGCGCGACCCTGCGCACCTACGAGCCGTCGGCCGAGCGCGCGCTCATGGCGCTGGACGGCCGGATCGACACCGGATTGGCCCGCGAAATCTGGGCGAGCGCACTGGCCGCGCGCTGGGACGGCCGGGACGTCTGGTTCCACGGTGACGTCGCGCCCGGGAACCTCCTGCTGGGCGGCGGCGAACTGACCGCCGTCATCGACTTCGGGACGTGCGGGGTCGGGGATCCGTCCTGTGACACGGCCATCGCCTGGACGCTGCTGACCGCCGAGGGCAGGCGGGCGTTCCGCGAGCGCCTGCCCGTCGACGACGGGACCTGGGCGCGCGGGCGCGGCTGGGCGCTCTGGAAGACGCTCGTGTCCGCGGCCCGGACCGGCGCGGAAGCCGAGGAAGCGCACCGCGTTCTCGGCGAGATCTTCGCCGAATACCGGACCGGGAAATAATCCTTTGTGCCGTCGCCGTCCCGTCACTAACGTCGGACCGGCGCTGATCGATCCGTGAGGGGGCACCATGCGCCAGATCCGCAACACCGCCGAATTCCCAGCAACCGTTGCGGCATCCGGAGTGCTCTTTGTCCGAACCCCCTCTCACCATCGGGATCCTCGCCCACGTCGACGCCGGTAAGACCAGCCTGACCGAGCGGCTGCTGTTCGACAGCGGCGCGGTCGGTGCGCTCGGCCGCGTCGACGACGGCAACACCCAGACCGACACGCTCGACGTCGAACGCCGTCGCGGCATCACGGTCAGCACCGGCGTGGCCTCCTTCCGGGCCGGCGACCGGACGGTGAACGTCATCGACACGCCGGGGCACGCCGATTTCGTCGCCGAGGTCGAACGCGCGCTCGGCGTGCTCGACGGCGTCGTCCTCGTGGTCTCCGGGCCCGCCGGCGTCCAGGCGAGCACCCGGATCCTCTGGCGCATCCTGCGCAAGCTGCGCGTGCCGACGCTGGTGTTCGTCAACAAGCTCGACCAGCCCGGCGTCGACCCGGCCGGCGTGCTCGAGGCCCTGCGGAAGAAGCTCTCCCGCGCGGTGGTGCCCTCCGCCGAGGCCGTCCGCAGCGAGGTGGCGGCCGGCGAGGCGTACCCGGTGTTCTTCGGCTCGGCCGTGACCGGCGCCGGCGTGCCCGAACTGGTCGCCGGGATCGTGGGCTTCCTGCCCACGCCCGCGCCGGGCGCCGGGCTCCGCGCGACCGTCTTCAAGATCGAACGCGGCCGGGGCGGTGACCGGATCGCTTACGCCCGCGTGCACGGCGGCACGCTGCGGGTGCGCGACCGGGTGGAGCTCTTCCGGCGGACACCGGACGGCACGGTCGAGCGGAGCCGGCGGCGGATCACGGCGATGACGCTCGCGGGCGCCGGCGTCACCCGGGCGGGCGCGGGGGACCTGGTCCGGTTGTCGGGGCTCGGTGACGTCCGGGTCGACGACCGGCTCGGTTGCCCGGACGGCCTGGCGGCCGCCGGGTTGTTCCCGCCGCCCGGGCTGGTTTCGGTCGTCACCGCGCGGCCGGGCGAGGAAACCCGGCTGCACCGGGCGTTGCGCAAGCTGTGCGACCAGGATCCGCTGCTCGGCCTGCGCGTCGACCGCGGTGCGCTGTCGGTTCGGACCTACGGTGAAGTCCAGCTCGAGGTGCTGCTCGAGCGGCTGCGCGAGGACTTCGGGCTCGTCGTCCGGTTCGAGCCGCCGCGGCCGGTGCACGTCGAAAAGCCCGCCGGCGTCGGCGAAGCGGTCCAGTTCCTCGACCGGCTCGGCCCCACGGACCCGGTCGCGACGGTCGGGCTGCGGGTGGCTCCCGGCCCGGCAGGCAGCGGCGTCCGGTACGAGCTGGCCGTCGAACGCGGCTCGCTGCCGCGGGCCTTCCACACCGCCATCGAGCAGACCGTGTACCGCGCGGCGGGGTGCGGCCCGCACGGCTGGGAGGTCACCGACTGCGTCGTCACCTTGACCCACTCGGGGTTCCAGCCGCCGCTCAGCACGGCCGGCGGCTTCCGGGAAGTCACCGAACGGCTGCTCTCGCTGGCGTTCGCGCGGGCGCGGACCCGCGTGTACGAGCCGGTGGACCGGTTCGAGCTCGAAGTGCCGGAGCACGCGGCGGGTGCGGCGCTCGTCGCGCTGGCCAAGCTCGAGGCGGCGTGCGAGCCGCCGGTGGTCGAAGACGGCGTGGCCCGGCTGAGCGGCTCGCTGCCGTCGGCCGCGACCGCGGGCTTCCGCCGCCGGCTGCCTGCCCTCGGGCAGGGCGAAGCCGTCTTCACGGCCGAGCCCGGCGGGTACCGCCCGTGGCGGGCGTAGGGGACTCCGGCCGGGGGAGGCGGCTGCGTGCGATGGGCGAACGCGCCGGACGCTGTTCGCCTGAATCCGCCGTTGGTGATTGACAACCCCGGGGCCGGGAAGCGACGGTGTGACGGGCTTCTGGGAACGCTCCCAGAAGCGTCCGCCGTCAGCGTGCACAAGGGAGTGCCGATGTGGGGAAGAGCCGGAAAACGTCCCGCCGCGCTTGCGGTTGCGGGCCTCGCGGTCGCCGCCGGGGTCTTCGCGTCGACGACGGCGGTGTCGTTCGCGCGTGAGACGAGCGCGGCGTTCGCGTGCAAGGTCACCTACTCGGCCAACGATTGGGGAAGCGGTTTCGGCCTCACCGTCGGGATCGCCAACCTCGGCTCCGCGCCGGTCGACGGCTGGACGCTGACCTACTCCTACACCGGGAACCAGACCCTCCAGAACGGCTGGATGGGCAACTGGACGCAGTCCGGCAAGCGGGTCACCGTGACCAACGCGAGCTGGAACGGCACCATCCCGGCGGGTGGTTCCGTCGGCACCGGCGCGAACTTCTCCTACAGCGGCACGAACAGCACACCCACCGACTTCGCGGTCAACGGCGCCACGTGCACCGGCGTGCCACCGACCACCGAGACGACCCCCATCACCAAGCCGACGACGACCACGCCGACGACGACCACCACGCCGCCCCCGCCGGGACCGGCGCCCGCGTTGCACGTCTCGGGCAACAAGCTGCTCACCGCGGACGGGAAGACCTACCGGCTGCTCGGCGTCAACCGCTCCAGCGGCGAGTTCGCCTGCGTGCAGGGCAAGGGCATGTGGGACAGCGGCCCGGTCGACCAGGCGTCGGTCGACGCGATGAAGGCGTGGAACGTCCACGCGGTGCGGATCCCGCTGAACGAGGACTGCTGGCTCGGCCTGTCCGGCTCGCCCAGCGGCGCCCCCTACCAGCAGGCCGTCAAGGACTACGCGAAACTGCTGGTGGCCAACGGGATCAACCCGATACTCGACCTGCACTGGACGCACGGGCAGTACACCGGGAATTCCTCCGCCTGCACCGACGTCAACGCCACCTGCCAGAAACCGATGCCCGACCGGCAGTACACGCCGACGTTCTGGAGCCAGGTCGCGACCGCGTTCAAGGGCGACGAAGCCGTGCTGTTCGACTTGTTCAACGAGCCGTACCCGGACGCGGCCGCCAACTGGTCCGACGCGGCCGCCGCGTGGCGGTGCCTGCGCGACGGCGGTACCTGCACGGGGATCGGCTACCCGGTCGCGGGCATGCAGGAGCTCCTCGACGCCGTCCGGGCGACCGGTGCCAAGAACGTGGTGCTGACCGCGGGGCTCACGTGGACCAACGACCTCACCCAGTGGCTGGCCTACAAGCCCGCGGACCCGGCGGGCAACCTGGTGGCGTCCTGGCACTCCTACAACTTCAACGCCTGTGTCACGGTGTCCTGCTGGGACAGTCAGATCGGGACGGTCGCGGCCCAGGTCCCGGTGCAGGCCGGGGAAATCGGCCAGAACAGCTGCGCGCACGACTACGTCGACCAGGTGCTGGCCTGGCTGGACGCGCACAACCTCGGGTACACGGCCTGGACGTGGAACCCGTGGGGCTGCAGCGGCGGCAACGTGCTGATCGAGGACTACAGCGGCACGCCCACCAAGACCTACGGCGAGGGCTTCCGGGCCCACCTCCTGACGGTTCACCCGTGAGGGGTACTCGCCACGGTGGGTGACCGAGGGCGCCGCTCGCCACCGGGGCCGTCCCGGCGGTGCGGTCACCGGGGTGCGGCGGTGCTCGCCGCACCCCGGTCGTCCGTGCGAGTCTTCAGGGCGGACCCACCCGCTCGCCCTCACCGGGAGACTCCATGGGCAAGCTCCTGCTCACCGCGCTGCTGGCGGCCTTCGCGCTGGTGCCGTCGCCGTCGCCGCCGCCGTCCGGTGGCGGGCACGCAGCGCGCGGCGGCGACCCGTGG
Source organism: Amycolatopsis sp. NPDC004747 (assembly GCF_053601335.1). NCBI lineage: Bacteria > Bacillati > Actinomycetota > Actinomycetes > Pseudonocardiales > Pseudonocardiaceae > Amycolatopsis > Amycolatopsis sp. NPDC004747. Next base: position 105,962 of record NZ_JBSGBQ010000021.1, read on the forward strand.
GGCCCGGAACTGCGGGCGCGGATCGCGCGGGCGCAGGCCTACGCCGACAGCCGGCCGGGGGTGACCGGGATCGTGCTCCGCGACCGGTGGACCGGCGCCGTCCACCGCAGCCCGGCGGCCGGCACGCTGATCTGGGCCTGCTCGACGCCGAAGCTGGCAATGGCCGTCGACCTGCTGCTGCGCGCGGACTCGGGTGCGATCGCGCTGACCGCCGAAGATCGCGAGCTGATGCACCGGATGCTCCATTCGAGTGATGACCGCGCCGCCCAAACGTTATGGGACCGCTTCGGCGGCGAGGCCGAATTCGGCAGCCGTTTTCCGGCATACGGAATGACCGACATGCGGTTCAGTGATCGGCACCCGCACCACTGGGGCTGGATCCGCACCACGGCGGACGATCTGGACCGGCTGATCGAATACGTCCTGACCCGCCTGCCTGCCCGGCACCGCGACTACCTCGTCGGCGAGCTGCGCACCGTGGACGTCAACCAGCAGTGGGGTGTCTGGGGTGCCGGGCCCGCCGCCCGGCCGGGGAACAAGAACGGCTGGTCGGACGACAACGACGACGGTTCGTGGATCATGAACTCGGTCGGTTTCGCGGGCCCGGGCGAGCGGTACGCCCTCGCCCTGATGAACGACACGCGGGTGATCTCCGGCGGCGACCAGACCGGCAAGGAGACCACCACGAAGATCGCCGAAATCCTGTTCGGAGGGTATTTCCGCGGCTGAAATCTGCAGCTCTTTCAGGGGATTTCCGAGCTGATTCGTGTTTATGGGGCCACCGTGTGTAGCCCTGTGAGGTCTGTGTATGCTGCCATTCGCTTGACCGGGTGATCACTCACCCGAATCAGTGGCCGCCGTGGTCGGGGATCGCGATCTCACGCGGCCCTCAACGGCGTGGTTCGGGCTCGGATAGGAGATTTATGCAGGTCAGGTCAGCTTTCGTGCGTGGCGGGATCGCGGTGCTCGCCGCGGCCGCCGCGGTCATGGTCAGCGCCCCGTCTGCGCTCGCGGACGACGGCGCCGCGCGCGGCCGTGCCGACAAGGCCGGGAGCACGCTCGGCTACCGGGTCAACCTCGACCACGGTGACCCCTACGCCAAGCTGTTCAACTTCAAGCTGTCGGACGGCAAGACCCTCAAGCTCTACTGCGTGCAGATCAGCGTCGACATCCGCTACGACGTCGACATGCTCGAGCGGCCGTGGAACCAGTACCCGGACGCGAGCTCGCCGTTCACGAAGAACAGCGCCAAGATCAACTGGGTGCTGCACCACGGCTACCCGGGCCTCAAGCTCGACGAGGTGGAAGCCGAGCTCGCCAAGCAGGGCGTCAAGGTCCACGACGGCGTCTCCGAGGCCGAGGCGATCACCGCGACGCAGGCCGCGGTGTGGCACTTCAGCGACGGGGTGAACCTCGACCTGAAGCAGCCGCTGAAGGAGAGCAACCCGCCCGAGGCCAACGCCGACGTCTCCGCGCTGTACAGCTACCTGGTCGGCGACCAGAACACCGGCATCGGCGCGCAGCCGAAGCCGACCCTGGACATCGCCGGGCCGAAGACCGAGGGCAAGGCCGGCACCAAGATCGGCCCGTTCCAGGTCGCCACGACCGGTGAGGTCACGTCGCTGACCTCCGAGCTGCCCGACGGCGTCAAGGTCACCGACGCCGACGGCAAGGAGCTGAAGGCCACCGACGTCAAGGACGGCAGCAAGCTGTTCGTCGACGTCCCGGCCGGCACCAAGCCGGGCAAGGGCACGTTCTCGCTGAAGGCCTCCGGCGAGCTGGCCACCGGCCGCCTGTTCGTCGCGGAGAACTACGCGAAGCAGCCGGCGCAGTCGCTGATCGTCGCCGACTCGGAGAAGACCCAGGTGACCGCGAACGCGGCCGCGAGCTGGTCCGAGACGCCTGCCGCCCCGACCACGGCGCCGAGCACGCCCGCCGGTGCCCCCTCCGGCGGCGGCGAGCTGGCCAACACCGGTGTCGACGCCGCGGTTCCGTTCGGCATCGGCGGCCTGCTGCTCGGCGGCGGCGCGCTGATGCTGCTGCTGAACCGGCGCCGCAGCCGCGCGTGATGCGGTAGCGCAGTACCACCGGACGGGGCTGGTCCACTGTGGACCAGCCCCGTCCTGCTGTCCGGGACCCGACGATCGGATTGCGATCATCGGGGCAAAACCGGCGAACCGCCCCCGGAATGGTCTAGACTTCTTGGCCATGCGCGGTACGACGGTTCCGCTCGGGACGCCCTGCCGGACCCCGCGGCCGGGCGAGCTGCCGATGCACCGGCTGGAGGTCCCCGCTCCGCACGCGCCGCCGTTCGCGGTCGGCTCGTTCGACGCGATCGGGCCGCTGTCCCGCGCGGAGTTCCCGCACCGGCACACCTTCCACGAGCTGGTCCACGTCACCGGCGGCACCGGCGCGCACGTCGTCGACACCGCGCGCTGGCCGCTGCGGCCGCCGCACTTCGGCGTCATCGCGCCCGGGCAGGTGCACCAGTGGGCCGGTGTCCGCGGCCTCACCGGGCACGTCGTGCTGTTCACCGACGACTTCCTCCTCGACCACCCGGCCGATCGCGAGCTCCTGCGGCGGCTGAGCGAACGGCCGTGGCTGCACCTGGACGACCACGCCGACGCACTGGTCACGCGGCTGATCGCCGATCTGGAGGACGAGTACCGCCGCGGCGGTGCGGGCACGGAATCGGTGCTGCGGGCGCTGGTGCACGTGCTGGTCGTGCGGGCGGGACGGCTGCTGGGGACGCCGTCGCCCGCGTCGGCCGGTGCGGTGGCCACGGAGTTCGTCCGGCTGGCCGGGCGCCCCGGCCCGGGGGTGTGGTCGGTCCGCGCCCACGCCGAACGCCTCGGCGTCACCCCCGGCCACCTCACCGAGGCGGTGAAGGCCGCGACCGGCCGCACCGCCGCGCAGCTGCTGCGCGAGGCCAGGATCCGGGAGGCACAACGGTTCCTGCTCCGGACTGAGCTGACCGTCCGGCAGGTCGCGAGCCGCGTCGGGTTCGCCGACCCGGCCTACTTCTGCCGGTTCTTCCGCCGCGAGACCGGGCTGAGCCCCGGCGACTTCCGGCGCGGCGGCGAGAAGCACCACGACTGACCGGTCCAGTCCATCGCCGCTCGCCGGGTGCGCTGCCTACGTTCGAGGGGATCCCCGACCTCCCCCACGAGGAGCCAGGCATGGACGCAGAGAACAAGCTCAGCCGCAAGACGGTGCTCAAGGCCGCGCTCGCCGCGGGTGTCGCGGCGCCGGTCGCGCTGGTCGGCGGCCCGGCGCTGGCCCGCGCGAACGCCGTCGGCGGCACCGCACCGGAGCTGACCCCGGCGTGCCACGACGGCGACGAGCCGACGATCGAGCAGACCGAGGGCCCCTACTTCAAGCCGAACTCGCCCGAACGGACCAACCTCGTCACCCCGGGCACCCCGGGCACCCGGCTGACCGTGACCGGCTACGTCTTCGGGCGGGCCTGCCTGCCGGTCGGCCGCGCGCTGCTGGACTTCTGGCAGGCGGACGTCAACGGCGCCTACGACAACACCGGCTACACCTTCCGCGGGCACCAGTACACCAACGCGCAGGGCGCGTTCACGCTGTCCACGATCGTGCCGGGCCTCTACCCCGGCCGGACCCGGCACATCCACGTGAAGGTGCAGGCACCCGGCAGGCCGGTGCTGACCACCCAGCTCTACTTCCCCGGCGAGCCCCGCAACAACACCGACACGATCTTCGACGCCCGGCTGCTGATGACCGTGCGCGACAACGGCTCGGCCAAGGAAGCCGCCTTCGACTTCGTGCTCGACGTCTCGCAGACGCCGACGTCCACGCGGCCCACGCCGACCTCCTCCACCCCGCCCGGCGGCACTTCCTGGGCGGCCGGCACCGCGTACGCGGCGGGCGCCCGGGTCACCTACGACGGCCGCGGTTACGTCTGCCTGCAGGCCCACACCGCGCAGCCGGGCTGGGAGCCCCCGGCCGTCCCGGCGCTGTGGCGGGCGGAGTGACGCTTCCCGGCAGGCCCCGGCCGCACCCCGGGGTCTGCCGGGTCCCAGCTGCGCACGTTAGGGGTCGACGCCGGCCCGGCGGCCTGCCAGATTGGGGCCATGACGATTTCCCTCGACGCCTCGGTGTGGGTCCGGCGCTACCACCCGGCGCCGTCCGCCGCGGCGCGGCTCGTGTGCTTCCCGCACGCCGGGGGATCGGCGAGCTACTTCCACCCCGTCTCGGCGGCGCTCGCGCCCGCGGTGGAGGTGCTGGCCGTGCAGTACCCCGGCCGGCAGGACAGGCACGCCGAAACCCCGGTGGACGACCTGTTCGTGCTCGCCGACCGGCTGGCGGACGTGCTGGCCCCGGAGGTCACCGGGCCGGTGGCGTTCTTCGGCCACAGCATGGGCGCCAGCCTGGCCTTCGAGGTCGCGCGACGGCTCGAAGCGGGGGGCACGAAGCTGCACTCCCTGTTCGTTTCCGGGCGCCGCGGGCCGTCGGCGTACCGCGACGAGCGGGTCCACGAAAAGGGCGACGACGCACTGCTGGCCGAGGTCAAGCGGCTGGGCGGGACCGACGCGTGGGTGCTGGACGACAAGGACATCCGCAGCCTGGTGCTGCCCGCGCTGCGCAGCGACTACAAGGCCGCGGAGCTCTACCGCTACCGCCCCGGCCCCGACGTCGGCTGCCCGATCGTGGCGCTGGTCGGCGACCAGGACCCCAAGGTCACCGAGGCCGAGGCGCGGCAGTGGGCCGAGCGGACGTCGGCGGGGTTCGAGCTGAAGTCGTACCCGGGCGGCCACTTCTACCTGAACGACCACGCCGCGGCGGTCATCCGGCTGATCGCCGGCCGGCTCCCGGGCTGAGCGGACGGGCGGGGGCTCGCCCCGCCCGCCCGTCGTCTCAGCAGTACAGGTTCGCGCCGGGGTCGACGCCGAGGATCGACGTGATCTGGCGGTACTTGTCGACGCGGCTCTGCACCTGGGCGGGGTTGCCGCCGTTGCATTCGATGGAACCGTTGATGCTGCGGATGGTTTCGCCGAACCCGCGGCCGTTGACCATGGCGTTGTGCGGGGTCATGGTGCCGGGGCCGCTCTGGGTGTTCCAGTACCAGAGCCCGGTCTTCCAGGCCACGGCCGAGTTCTGTTCGACCTGCCACGGGTTCCCGAGCAGGTCGATGCCGAGCGCGTCACCGGCGGCCTTGTAGTTGAAGTTCCAGCTCAGCTGGATCGGGCCGCGGCCGTAGTAGGCGGACTGGCCGGCGGGGCAGCCGTAGGGCTGGTTCCAGTCGCAGTAGTGCGGGTAGTTGGCCGTGTTCTGCTCGACGATGTAGACGAGGCCGCCGGTCTCGTGGTTGACGTTGGCGAGGAACGCGGCGGCTTCCTGCTTCTTGACGGTGTCGCTGCCGGTGGTGGCGAAGCCGGGGTAGGCCGAGAGGGCCGCGGTGAGGCCGCTGTAGGTGTAGAAGGAGTTGCGGCCCGGGAAGATCTGGTTGAACTGCGCTTCGCTCACGACGAACGAGCCGGGGTTGCCGGGATCGGTGCCGCCGCCGCAGCTGTAGGGCTCCCAGTACCAGGTGCTGATGACGGGGTCGTAGCCCGGGTTGGCGTTCTTGGCGCGGTAGTAGCCGCCGTTGGTGTAGCGCACGATCGCGCCGACGTCGTACCACTGCCCGGCCACCCAGTTCGGGTAGCTGCAGGTGCCGCCGCCACCGTCACAGCTGTAGGGCTCCCAGTACCAGGTGCTGATCACCGGGTCGTAGCCCGGGTTGGCGTTCTTGGCGCGGTAGTAGCCGCCGTTGGTGTAGCGCACGACCGCGCCGACGTCGTACCACTGCCCGGCGACCCAGTTCGGCGCGCTGCACGAGGCGGCGGCCGCTTCCGAGGCGTGCCCGGTGACGGCGGGCACGCCGAACACGAGCCCGGCAACGGCGGCAACAGCGGACAGGACCGCGACAAGACGTCTTCTCAAGGCTCGCTCACTCCTTCGGCCACGACGGAACCCGGGCGCGCAGGCGCCCGGCGTCGAGGGGTGGGGGGTGCTCATCCGGCCGAGACGAACGTGACACCGGTCACTAGAGCAGATTGGTCTAGTCCAGTCAAGATTGCCGGGCGTCGCGGGCAAGGGTTGTGTGCGAACTTCCCCCGGTCCGGGATTTTCCGCCGAGCCGGTTCTTCGCCGGCGAGACCGGGCACCGGGTGGAGGCCTTCCGCGGCCAGATGGGTGCTGTCGAGCGGTGCCCGGAGAACGGGTCTGCCGCAGGGCGGGCGACGCGGCTCCGTTGCCGCGTGCCCGCCCGGCACGTCACCGCGCTTGCGGGATCCTCAGCTGCGCGGCCGGGACGACGTGCAGGATGCGCTGCAGCCTCGCCCGGCCCAGCCGGTGGAGCATCTCCCCGAGCTCCTCCGGCGCGATGCTCCCTTCGAGGTCGATCCGCGTCGTCCGGACGACGCGGTCGATCTCCGAGGCGGGGAGCCGCCCCGCGAACTCTCCGGCCAGCCACACCCCGACCTCATCCACGACGTCGTCCGCCGGGTGGCTCCGTACGGTCATCGCTCTCCTCGTTTCGGATCGCCTTCTCTCCCAGGTCGAGGCGGGAAAATCCCGACCCGACGCCAGTCCGACGGGCGAGCGGGGGACCCATGACGCCGAATCGGTGAAGTTCGTCGCACAAAAGCTTTCCGTGTTCGGCCGGGTGAAATGCGTGACCGTCGCTGTCACTCACATGGGCTGTTTGCCCTCCGAAGTTGTCGGCCGTTCGGGTAGAAATCCGCGGAACTCCGCCGGTGGCGCGTCCGGCTCAGGACCCTGGAGGCATCGGGTAGTGCGGGCGTTCCCTCGCGGGGACGCGGAACGGAGACGCGATCCATGGGCCGGTACGACCGGACCGACCTCGGGGCGTACAGCCTGGGGTTGCTCGAGGCCGCCGAAGCGGCCCGGGTCGAGCGGCACCTCGCCGCGTGCCCGGACTGCCGCCAGGAGGTCCGGGAGTTCGAAGCCGTGCGCGGCATGCTCGACCACCTGGTCGAAGTCAAGTCCACATAGGACGTTTCAGCGCGAGGCGGCCGCCTTCACCGTCCGCAGCACCGGTGCCGTCTCCAGCGTCCGGATCGCCGCCAGGGCCCCCAGCCGGTGCGTCAGGTAGTGGTGCAGCGCGGCCGCGTCCGGGCACAGCGCCTGCGCCACCAGGTTCGCCGGCCCGGTCGTCGCGGCGACCAGCGCCAGCTCCGGGTGGGTCGCCAGCGTCCGGGCCACCCGGTCCAGCTGCGCCGGCGCCACCGCCATCCAGAGCAACGCCTGCGTCGTCGCGCCCAGCGGCTCCGGGGCGATCTCCAGGTCGAAGAACACCGTGCCGCCCGCCCGGAGATCCGCCAGCCGGCGCGCCACCGTCGCCGCCGACCAGCCGGTGGCCGCCGCCAGCTCCGCCAAGCCCGCTCGGCCGTCACGCTGCAGCGCCGCCATCAACGCCGCGTCGTTGCCGGTCAGCGGCTTGCCCGGGCCGTCGTGGGCCGGGGTGAGCGCCGCGACCTGCGCCGCGTCGAGGGCGTTGGCGCGGCCCAGCCACGCCGTCGGGCCGCCGAAGTAGCGGTGCAGCAGCTGGTGTGCCGAGACCGCGGTGATGCTCGCCGTGCGCGGGATGTCCCGCAGCAGCAGCCCGTGGTCGCTCGCCGACGGCGTGTTGACGTTCACGCAGATCTCCGTGCCGCCCGACATCAGCTTGATCCACGCCGTGTCTGCGCGGCGCGCCAGCGCCTGGGCGAGGTCCTGCGCCGTGTGCGGCGTCGCGGTCAGGCGGACCATCCACTCCGCCTGCCCCGCCCGCTGGGGATCCGGCAGGCCGACGACGCGAAGCGACGCTTCGGCCCGGAGACGGCGGTAGCGCCGCGCCACCGTCTGCGTCGAGACGCCGAGGACGTCTCCGATCTTCGTGAACGGCGCCCGTCCGTCGATGTGCAGCGCGTGGATCAACGCGCGATCGACGGCGTCCAGGGTGGTCATATTCCTCATTGAACCGAACCTGGTGGAAGAAATCTGCTGAATAGCCGCTGTGGCTGGAACGGCAAACCGTCCGAAAGCCAGGGTGGGCGCCGGACGAAAGGAGACCCCCGTGCCCACCCTGACGCGTTACCGGCGGCGCTGGGCCGCGCTGGCCGTATTGCTCGTCGCCGAGGCCATGAACCTGCTCGACGCCACGATCGTGCAGGTCGCCGGCCCGGCCATCCACGCCGACCTGCCCGGCCCGGCCGCCGACGTCCCGTGGTTCAGCGCGGCCTACACGCTGCCGTTCGCCGCCTTCCTCGTCACCGGCGGCCGGCTCGGCGACATCCTCGGCCGGGCCAGGGTGTTCAAGCTCGGCGTGAGCGGCTTCGTGCTCGCGTCACTGGTCTGCGCGGCCGCACCGGACGCCGGGCTCCTGATCGGGGCTCGCGCCCTGCAGGGCGCGGCGGCCGCGCTGATCATCCCGCAGACCGTCGGCCTGATCCGCGCCCTCTTCGACGGCGACGAGCGGGCGAAGGCCCTGGGCACCATCGGGCCGGTGATGGGCCTGTCCGCGGTCACCGGTCCGCTGCTCGGCGGGCTGCTGACGCAGGCGATCTCCTGGCGGGCGGCGTTCCTGGTGAACGTGCCGCTGGGCCTCGCGGTGCTCTTCGCCGCGCGGCTGCTGCGGGAGGACCGGGCCGCCGCCCGGCCCCGGCTCGATGTCACCGGCACCGCGCTCGTCGCCGCCGGGGCCGGCTTGCTCGTCTACCCGCTGATCGACCCGGCGGGAAGGAACTGGGGCCTGCTCGCCGCCGGAGCGGGGTTGCTGGTCGTCTTCGCCTTCCAGCAGCGTCGCGCGGCCGCGCCGCTGGTCGAGCCGAGCCTGTTCGCGAACCGCGGCTTCCCGGCCGCGCTCGCCGGTTCGCTGCTGTTCTTCGCGGTGATGACCGGCCTGATGCAGGTCGTTCCGATGCAGCTGCAGCTCGGGCTGGGCGCCGACGTCCGCACCGCGGGCCTGACGCTGCTGCCGCTCTCGGCCGGGCTCGCGGTGTCGTCGTACTTCGCCGGCGCCCGGCTGGTGCCGAAGTTCGGCGCGCGCGTGATGTTCGCCGGGCTCGCGCTGCTGGTGGCGGGCATCCTCGCCGCGCTCGCGGTGGGGGTGCGCGCGTACCCGTGGGCGCTGGGGCTGTGCGGGCTCGGGATGGGGACGTTCACGGTGCCGTTCTTCAGCGCGGCCCTGCACCGGGTCCGGCCGCACGAGACGGGCTCGGCCGCCGGGCTGCTCAACGCGGTGCAGCAGCTCGGCGGCACCCTGGGGGTCGCCCTTCTCGGCGGGCTCTACCTGGGCACCGGCACGGCGGCCGCGGCGCTCGGCCTGGGTGCCGCGCTCGCCGTGGCCGCCGCCGTCGCGGTGGTGCCGCTCAGCTCTCGCCAGGGGGACCGGGTGGCCGGAGGCTCCGCCCCGGTAACTCAGTAGTCGTCGCGGCCGGTGAACTGCTGTTCCAGCAGCTCGGCCGCGCCGGCGACCAGCTCGAGCGGGTCGGTGAACTCGTTGATGTCCAGGTTGATCAGCGGCAGCGAATGCCGGAGGACCACGTGCTCGCCCATCACCGCGAGCCCGCCCACCACGATCGCCTCGCCGACCTCGGTCAGCACCTCGAGGAGGTCGACCTCCTCGTGCCGGGCGAACGGGGTGGCGATCTGCACCCAGTCCTCGCGCTGGTCGAGGATCTCGCGGGCGATCACGACGATCTGGGCCCGTTGTTCGGTGTCGGGATCGTCGCCGAACACGAGGCGGATGCGCAGTTCGTCGGGCTCGTCGCGCACCACCCGGTACGACTCCCTGATGTAAGCGACCAGATCGCCCCACTCCGCCACGGCTTCTCCGTTCTCGTGCCTGTCCGGGCGCTCAGCGTAGCGATCAGGCGGCGCCGATCCGGTCCAGATCGGCGAGAACGTCGGCGGGCAGTTCCAGATCGGCGGCGGCGAGGTTCTCGCGCAGGTGCGCGGGCGACGACGTCCCGGGGATCAGCAGCATCGACGGCGACCGCTGCAGCAGCCAGGCGAGCGCGACCTGCATCGGCGTGGCCCCGACCCGTGCGGCGCAGTCGTCGAGCACCCCCGACTGCAGCGGGCTGAACCCGCCGAGCGGGAAGTAGGGAACGAAGGCGATCCCCTCGGCGGCGCACTTGTCGACGAGGGGATCGTTCTCCCGGTGCGCGAGGTTGTACTGGTTCTGCACGCAGACGACGGGCGCGATGGCCTTCGCTTCGTCGAGCTGCTCGGCGCTGACGTGGCTGAGGCCGAGGTGCCGGATCAGCCCCTGCTCCCGCAGCCGCGCGAGCACCCCGAACGGTTCGGCGAGCGACATCGGAACGGGGTAGTCACCGGCGGCGTTGCTGAGCCGCAGGTTGACGACGTCCAGCGCGTCGACGCCGAGGTTCCGCAGGTTGTCGTGCACGGCTTCGGTGAGGTCCGCGGCCGACAGGGCGGGCGGCCACCCCTTGTCGGCACTCCGCCGGGCCCCGACTTTCGTCACGATGACGAGCGACTCGGGGTAGGGGTGCAGGGCCTCCTTGAGCAGGGCGTTCACGGTGTGGGGGCCGTAGTAGTCACTGGTGTCGAGGTGGGTCACCCCGCGCTCGACGGCTTCCCGCACCACGGCAACGGCGGCGTCGTGGTCCTTCGGCGGCCCCCAGACACCGGGACCGGCCAGCTGCATGGCGCCGTAACCCATCCGGGTCACGGGAAGTTCGCCGCCGAGGGTGAAGGTACCGCCGAGATCCGCCATGCCGCTCCTTGGTCCGGGTGTGCTCGCCGCCCGAGTTTAGGCGTGATCCGCTCGGCTTTCCGGCTGTGCGCGTGCCGCGGTTTCGTCGGTGGTCTGCGGTAGCGTGGAAATCGGGGGCTTCTCACGTCGCCCGCGCTGCGATTTCCCTTGTGGCGCAACGGAAAAGTTCGCCGAAGCCCGTTGTCGATGTTCACTCGATCCAGCGATGACGTTCGAACTCTTGTTCGGTACCGTCGTTGATATGGCGACGACAATCCGTTCCACGCAACCGAAATCGATCCCGGCGCGGTCGGCCCCGCACCGAGAGGATTCAGCAGAGCCCCTTGCCCCGCAGCACCCGCGTGACCGACTCCTGCACCCGCGCCTTCGGCAGCTCACCCGTCTGCACGGCCTTCGTCAGCCGGTCCAGCACCTCGTCCACCCGCCCCCCGGAGGACCAGAGGGCCTGGTCCGCGCCGGCCTGCAAGGCCTTCAGCACCGCCTCCGGCAGCGGGTACTGCGCCGTGATCGCCTTCATCGCCCCGAGGTCGTCGGTCACGACCGGCCCGGTGAACGCGAACTCGCCGCGCAGCAGCCGGTACGCGGCCGGCGAAACGGATGCCGGGACCCCGTCGGTCAGGTCCGGCACGTCGAGGTGGCCCACCATCACCCCGACCGGGCCGTAGTCGGCCAGGCCGCGGTAGGGCACCAGGTCGAGCGCGCGCAGCTTGTCGAGCGGCGGCGTGACCACCGTGCCCTTGTGGGAGTCGCCCGAGCCGTGGCCGTGCCCGGGGAAGTGCTTCAGCACCGGCTGCACACCCGCGTCGCGCAGGCCCTGCGCAAACGCTTTCGCGTACGTCTTCACGCGGGCCGGGTCCGGGCTGAACGAGCGGTCGCCGATCACGTCGCCGTCCGAGGCGTCCGTGACGTCGGTGTCCGGGGCGAAGTCCACCGTCACCCCGCGGGCGCGCAGCTGGCGGCCCCGCTCGGCGGCCAGCGCGCGGACCTCGTCCGGGGACTTCGTCGCGGCCATCGTCCGGGCCGAGGGCAGGTCGCCGTCGAGGTCGTCGATGCGCTGGACGCGACCGCCCTCCTCGTCCACCGACACCGCCACCGGCACCTTGGCCACGGCCTGGACGGCGGCCAGCGAGCGATCTTTCAACAACGCTGTTGCGTTACCCCCGACGAAGATCCCGCCGACCTGGTGGTCGCGCACCAGGGACACCGTGGCCGCCGGGTTGTCACCGGAGACACCGACCACGACCAGCTGCGCGACCTGGGCGCGGTCGTCGAGCCCGTCGACCAGCCCCGAGCAGTCGCCCGGCCGCGCGAGGCGCGAGGTGGGCGCGGAAGGAGAGAGAGGAGACGCCACCGGCGGAGGAGCAGGCCGAGCGGAGGTCATGGGCACCGCGAGCCCGGACACGGTCTCCGGTTGCAGGCCCACGACCAGCAGACACCCGGCCACGATGGAAAACGCCACCCCGAGGGCGGCTAGATGTCGGCGGTTCATCGGTCCCTTCACTCGGTCGCGTGCCCCCCGACCGTAGTCGACGGTCCAACTTCACGGCGTGAAGAATGGCCTCGCCGACGTTAGAGAATTCATGAAGGCGGCCTCAGCACACTGGCCGGAGTCAGGATTCGTCGTGGGCGGAGGAGGGTTCGATGGACCAGGTGCGAGTGGCGGCGTGGGCGTCCGACCCGATCGCGTTGACCGGGCTGATCAACCACCTGAAGGCCCGCCCGGAGCTGCTGGTCCTGCCGCGTGCCCGCCGGGGCGAGGCGGCCGTGCTGGTGTTCGCCGTCGGGGAGGTCGACCGGGAGGCCGTCGCCGCGCTGCGGGCCGCGTCCGCCGAGTCGCCGGCCGCGATCGTGCTGGTCGCCGGGCACGTCGACCCCGCGCACGTCGGGCTGCTGGCCGAATGCCACGTCTCCGCCGTGCTGCCGCGGACCGCGCTCGACCGGCTCACCGAGAGCGTGCTCGCCGCGGCGCGGGGCCGCACCGCTCCGCTGCGCGAGCAGGTCGAGGCCCTGGCCGAGGAGGGCGGCGGCGCGGCACTCACGCCGCGCGAGGTGGATGTGCTTCGCCTGATGGCCGAAGGCTGGGACACTGCCGAGATCGCGGGCAAGCTCTGCTACTCGGAGCGGACCGTGAAGAACGTCATCTACGCCATGACCAACCGGCTCAACCTGCGCAACCGGCCGCACGCGGTCGCGTACGCCGTGCGGGCCGGTGTGATCTGAGGAAGCCTGTTGCGCACGATCGCCCGCCGGACCGCCATCGTGGTCGCCGCGCTGATCCCGCTCGCCGCCTGCACTCCGGGTGACGCCGGGGGGAAGACGAAGCTCACCATCGCGACCTTCGGTGAGTTCGGCTACGCGCCCCTGATCGCGGAGTACGAAAAGCTGCACCCGGACATCACGGTGCAGAACCGCGTCACCGACTTCGACACCCACCACAAGGGGCTCGCGACGCAGCTGGCCACCGGGCACGGTGCCGCCGACGTCGTCGCGATCGAAGAGCAGTACATGCCGCAGTACCGGAAGGCGAAGGACAAGTTCGCCGACCTCGCCGGCTACGGCGCCCGCGAGCTGGAAAAGCAGTGGGTGCCGTGGAAGTGGGCGCAGGGCACCGACGGCGCCTTCGTGCTGGGCCTCGGCACCGACATGGGCAGCCTCGCCCTCTGCTACCGGCGTGACCTGTTCCAGGCCGCGGACCTGCCGACCGGCCGCGAAGAGGTCGCGAAGCTGATGCCGGACTGGGAGGCCTACGCCGCCACCGCCGAGCGGTTCACCGCCAAGACGCCGAACGTGAAGTTCGCCGACTCCGCCGGGACCGTCTACACGGCGATGCTCAACCAGTCGCCGGAGAACTACTTCTCCCAGCGTGACGACTCCTTCATCGCCGACCGCAACCCGAGCGTGCGCACGGCTTTCTTCCTCTCCGGCGGCCTCGCCGCGAAGGGGCAGACGGCGGCGGCGACCACGTTCACCCAGGCGTGGAACGTGGCGATCAAGCAGGGTTCGTTCGCCACCGTGGCCTGTCCCGCGTGGATGCTCAGCCAGATCAAGGAAGCCGGCGGGGACGCCAACCGCGGCAAGTGGGACGTCACCACCGTGCCCGGCCGGAGCGGCAACCAGGGCGGGTCGTTCCTGACCGTGCCGAAGCAGGGCAGCCACCAGAAGGAAGCGTACGAGCTCGCCCGCTGGCTGACCGCCCCGGAACAGCAGAAGAAACTCTTCCTCTCCGACGGCATCCTGCCCAGCGAGCCCGCCGTCTACGAGGATCCGCAGGTCGTCGCGCACACCGACCCGTACTTCGGCGACGCGCCGATCGGGCGGATCTTCGCCGCCTCGGCCGAGCAGCTGCGCCCGAACTACCGCGGCCTGCGTGACGCCGACGTCCGGCCGGAGTTCGGCCGCGCGCTCGGGCGGATCGAGGAAAAGACCGACACCGTCGACCAGGCCTGGACCGAAGCCGTCCAGCAGGCCCAAGCCGCCCTGAAGTAGCCGCTCGTGCCGCACCGGCTCGCCCGATGGGACCGCAAGGCCACGCCGCTGCTGTTCGTCGCGCCCTTCTTCGGCCTGTTCGTCGTCTTCGGCGCCTTCCCGCTGCTGTACACGGCGTGGGTTTCGCTGCACGACTGGAACCTGCTCGAAGGCGACCAGGGCGCGTTCGGCCTCGCCAACTACGGCGACCTGCTCACCGATGCCCACTTCTACAACGCGCTCGCCAACACGGTCTCCATCTTCCTGCTCGCCGCCGTCCCGGAATTCCTGCTGGCCCTGGGCATCGCGGCCCTGCTCGACCGGCCGCTGCGCGCGGCGACCTGGTGGCGCACCGGCGTGCTGCTGCCGAACGTCGTGTCCGTCGTCGCCGTCGGGCTGGTCTTCGGGCAGCTGTTCAGCCGCGACTACGGCGTCGTCAACGAGGTCCTCGGCTGGTTCGGCATCCCGCCGGTCAACTGGCGGGCGACCACCTGGACGTCGCACGTCGCCGTGGCGAGCATGGTGCTCTGGCGCTGGACCGGCTACAACGCGCTGATCTACCTGGCCGCGATGCAGGCCGTCCCGGGCGACCTGTACGAGGCCGCCGAGCTCGACGGCGCCTCGCGGTGGCGGACGTTCTGGTCGATCACCGTGCCGGGCATCCGGCCCGCGCTGGCCTTCACCGCCATCGCCGGCACGGTCAACGGCCTGCAGCTGTTCGCCGAGCCGCAGCTGTTCGACGCCGGCGGCTCGGCGGGCACCGGCGGCAACGACCGCCAGTTCCAGACGCTGGTCATGTACCTCTACGAAAAGGGGTTCACGCACCTCGACGCCGGCTACGCGGCCGCGCTGACCTGGGTGATGTTCGTGATCTGCGCGCTGTTCGCGCTGGTCAACTACCGGCTGGTGCGCCGGTTCGTGAGGGCGGCGTGACGGCGCGGCGGCGGCCGGGCGGCTGGGTGTACGCCGTGCTGACCGGCGTGCTCGGTGCCTCCGTCTTCCCGCTGTACTGGTCGTTCGTCGTGGCCACCCGCGACAACGCGGCGATCGGGGAGACGTCGCCGCTGCTGCTGCCGGGCGGGAACTTGGCCGCGAACGTGCGGCGCGTGTTCGGCACCGTGGACTTCTGGCCGGCCATCGGGAACTCGCTGATCGTCGCGGGCACCGTCATGGTGTCCAACGTCGTGCTGGCGAGCCTGGCCGGGTTCGCCTTCGCGCGGCTGCGGTTCCGCGGCCGCAACACGCTGTTCCTGCTGGTCGTCGGCTCGGCGATGGTGCCGGCGCAGCTCGGGGTCATCCCGCTGTACCTGGTCGTCGGCGACCTCGGCTGGTACGGGCGGCTGGAGGCGGTGATCGTGCCCGCGCTGGTCAGCGCCTTCAGCGTGTTCTGGATGCGCCAGGCGTGCGAGAACGCGATCAGCCCGGACCTCGTCGACGCCGCGACCGTCGACGGCTGCTCGATCCTGCGCACCTACTGGCACGTGGCCGTGCCCGCGCTGCGCGCGCCGGCCGCGGTGCTGGCGATGCTGACGTTCATGGCCACCTGGAACGACTACTTCTGGCCGCTGGTGGTCCTCGACCCCAACGAGACGCCGACCGTGCAGGTCGCCCTTTCGCAGCTGGCCAGCGGCTACTACACCGACTACGCGCTGATGCTCACCGGCGCGACCGTCGCCGTCGTGCCGGTGATCGCGTTGTTCCTGCTGCTGGGCCGCCACATCGTGCGGGGCATCCTGAAAGGGGCACCGGTATGACCTTCCCGACGGGCTTCCTGTGGGGCGCGGCGACCGCGTCCTACCAGGTGGAGGGCGCGGTGGCCGAGGGCGGCCGCGGACGGTCCATCTGGGACGAGTTCGCGGCGACCGAAGGCAAGGTGCTCGGCGGTGCGACCGGTGACGTCGCCTGCGACCACTACCACCGCTACCCCGAGGACATCGGCCTGCTGGCCGACCTGGGGCTGAACGCCTACCGCTTCTCCGTCGCCTGGCCGCGGGTGATGCCGGACGGCCGGACGACGTCGGCGGCCGGCCTCGCCTTCTACGACCGCCTGGTCGACGAGCTGCTGAGCCGGGACGTCGTGCCGGTGCTGACGCTCTACCACTGGGACCTGCCGCAGGCCCTCGAAGACGCCGGGGGCTGGCCACTGCGGGACACCGCCGCGCGGTTCGCCAACTACGCGGCGGTGGTGCACGCCGCGCTCGGCGACCGCGTGCGCCAGTGGACGACGATCAACGAGCCGTTCTGCGCCGCGTTCCTCGGCTACGGCAGCGGCGTGCACGCACCTGGCGTCCAGGACCACGACACGGCGCTGGTGGCGGCCCACCACCTGCTGCTGGCGCACGGCCTGGCCACCCGCGCGCTGGCCGGGCCGGAGCACGAGTTCTCGCTGGCGCTGAACTTCGCACCGGCCATCCCGGACGGGTCGTCACCGGCCCACGCGGAGGCGGCCCGGAAGTTCGACGGCATCCACAACCGGTTCTTCCTGGACCCGGTGCTGGGCCGCGGCTACCCGGCGGACGTGGTGGCGGCCGCGGGCCGGTTCGCCGAGTGCGTCCGCGACGGCGACACCGACGTCATCGCGGCTCCGCTCGACTGGCTGGGCGTGAACTACTACGCCCCGGCCCGCGTCACGCCGCTCGAGGACCCGCAGGCGCCGAGCAACTGCCCGCTGCCGACGTTGCGGGGCATGGACGTCCTGCCGGCCCGGCCGCCGTTGACCGCTTTCGGCTGGGAGCAGTCCCCGTCGACGCTCACCTCGCTGCTGACGTGGATTGCTTCGCGGACCGATCTCCCGCTGGTGGTGGCCGAGAACGGAGCGTCCTTTGTGGACCAGGTGGTCGACGGCCGGGTGTACGACGCGGCGCGGGTGAACTACTTCATGGAGCACCTGCGGGCGGTCCACGACGCGATCCGCGCCGGCGTCGACGTGCGCGGCTACTTCGCCTGGTCGCTGCTGGACAACTTCGAGTGGGCGATGGGCTACACGCAGCGGTTCGGCCTGGTGCACGTCGACTTCGAGACGCAGCGGCGGACGGTCAAGGAATCGGGCCGCTTCCTCGGCCGGGTCGCGAAGGCCAACGCGCTAGGTGCGCCGTCGAACGGCGTCGGCGACGCCCGAGCGTGACGGCGTCTCCAGCTTGCCCAGCAGCCGGGCCACGTGCGCCTGGACCGTCCGCCGCGGCAGCGACAGCTCGGCCGCGATGTCCGGGTTGGAGCGGCCCTCCGCGACCAGACCGGCGATGCGGACCTCGATCGGCGTCAGCGATTCCCAGCCGTGGCCCGGCCGGATCGGGGAGAACAGCGCACCCCGGCGCACGCCGAGCCGGCGCAGCCGGGTTTCCGCGCGCCGCAGGTCCCAGCGGGCCGCCAGCGCCGTGTACAGCTCGGCCGCCTCCTCGAACGCCGCGTGCGCCGCGTCCAGCCGTCCCGCGCGCGCCAGCAGCACGGCCGCGTCCTCCAGCGCCGAGGCCAGCTCCGGGCGGCGGCCGACCGCGCGGAAGTGCTCGGCCGTGGTCAGCACCGGCGCCGGGTCCTCGTCGATCAGGCCGCGGCACCACGACGCCGCCGCGTGCGCCCGCGCCGGGCGTCGCTCCTTCGCCGCTTCCTCCTCGCACACCGCCAAGGCCCGGCGGGCGCGGGGGACGTCGTCCTGCTCCATCGCCAGCCGCACGAACGCCGGCAGCCACTGGTGCCGCAGCATCATCTGCGCGTACGTCGGGTTCAGGATCGGTTCCAGCACGGCCAGCGCGCGGGCCCGGTCGCCGCGCTGCTCGGCGGCCAGTGCGTCGGCCACCAGCAGGAAGTCGAAGCTCTCGCGCTCGGCGCCGGTCGCCGGCGCGTACTCCTCCGCCGCGTCGAGGTGGGCCGCGGCCTGGGCCCGGTCGTCGCGGCGGCCCGCGATCAGCGCCGCGACACCGTGCAGCAGCAGCGCGGCCGGGCCAGGCTCGCGCAGGCCGTAGAAGGTGATCGCCGGGCCGTCCTCGATGACCGTGTCCAGCTCGACCAGTGCCTCGTCCCAGCGGCCTTCCCAGTACCGGTGCACGGCGGCCGACACCTGCAGCCCGACCGGCAGCGCGTGCCGCGCCGCGACTTCGCCCGCCGCGCGCAGGGCCTCACCCGCCTCGGCCAGGCGGTCGAGGTTCTGCAGCGTGAACACGCGGTTGTCGAGCAGGTCGAGGTGCAGGTCGGCCAGTTCGTGCTCGTGGCCGACGGCCTCGATCGCCGCGTCGATGTGGGCGAGCGCGCTTTCGTGCTCGCGGCGCACGGAATCGACCAGCCACAACGACTGCAGCGCGTGTGCGGTCAGGTAGCGGTCGCCGCCGGCGAGGGCCTTCGTCTCGTGCGCCGCCTGCTCCGCGGCGTCCAAATCGGACAGACTGCCGCGGCGGAAGTTCGCCAGCAGCTGACGGTGCTTGACCCGCCAGAGCTCCGGCACAGCCGGGTCGTCGACCCACCCGGCGAGCGTCGCGACGGCGCCTTCGGTGTCCCCGCGGCGGTGCCGCAGTGCCGCGAGCACGTGCCGCATCTCCTCGACGGCGTCCGGCTCGGTGGCGGCTTCGAGTGCCTGCCGCGCCAGCGCTTCCGGGCTGCGCTCCAGCCGGAACAGCACCTTGACCAGCGCGACCAGCAGCGTTTCCCGGCGCGGGTCGGTGGCGGCGCACGCGGCCAGCGCGCGTTCGAGCAGCTCGACGGCGATCAGCGGCGCCCGGGTCGACACCGCGGCGTGGTGCGCGGCGAGCCAGTCCAGCACCCATTCGTCCACTGTGGCCGGTGCGGCCACCAGCTGTTCGGCGACGCGCTTCACCGGCGCGCCGATGCCGGCGAGCGCCTCGGCAGCCTGCCGGTGCAGCGCCGCCCGCGTCCCAGCCAGCAGCCGGTCGTACAGCGCCTGGCGCAGCAGGGGATGGCGGAACGCCAGCTGCGTCCCGGTGTCGATCAGGACGTTGGCCGTGACGGCTTCTTCGAGCGGCGCCAGCAGGTCCGACGGCCGGGTGCCGAGCACCGCGGCCACGTCCCCGACGGCGAACTCCATGCCGAGCAGCGCGCCCCAGCGCAGTACTTCCTGCGTCCGCGCGGTGAGGAAGTCCAGCCGCCGGTCGACCGCGGCGACCAGAGACGGCGGGGCCTCGAACTCCGCCGGGTCGTCGATGTCGGCCTGGCCGTCGCTCACCGCCACCGCGCCGGCCCGCCGCAGGACGTCGACCATTTCCTTGACGTACAACGGGTTTCCCGCACCACGGGCGGCCAGCTCGCGCAGGCCCGGCCCGGGCGGCACGCCGAGCTGGTCCTCGATCAGCCTGCCGACGTCTTCGCCGGTCAGCGGTGCGAGGTCGAGGACGACCCCGTCGCGCGCCTGGACGCCGCGGCGCAGCTGGGCGAGCTCGGCGCGGTCCGGCGCCGGCCGGGTCGCGGCCACCAGCAGCAGCGGCAGCTGCCGGGTGGCCGCGCAGAGCCGGTGCCAGACCAGCACGGATGCTTCGTCGGCCCACTGCAGGTCGTCGAGCACCAGCACCTGCGGCGACTGCGCGCACAGCTCGTCGACCAGTGCCAGCAGCCGGTCGACGGCGCCGAGCACCGGGTCGGCCGGGCCCCAGCTGCGCCGCGCCGGGCCCTCGCCGGAAAGTTCGTTGGCCACCCGTGCGCGCCGCGGGTCCGGCGAATGCACGTCGATCGCCAGGCACTCCAGCACGACCTGCAGCGGGAACCGGGTGCTCAGCTCGTCGGCGGCCGCCCAGAGCCGCTGGAAGCCGGGCCCGTCCGGCAGCGAGCTGGTGAGCAGCTCGGACTTGCCGATCCCGGCCTCACCCTCGATCCAGACGGCCCGCCCGCGCCCGGCCCGGACGTCGGCGACGAGCCCGGCGAGCTTCGTCATTTCGGTTTCCCGGCCGAACAGCCGGTGCCCGGTGACGACGACCGGCGCCGCGGGTGCGTCGAGCGCCGGGTCCTGGGCGAGGATCTGCCGCTGGAGCCGTTGCAGCGCCGGCCCGGGTTCGACGCCCAGCTCCGCGACGAGGGTGGCGCGGGCGTCGCGGAAGACGTCGAGGGCGTCGGCGGGCCGTCCGCTGCGGTAGAGGGCGAGCATGAGCGACTCCCGCAGCGACTCCCGCAGGGGGTGTTCGCCGGCCAGCACGGCCAGTTCCGGCGCGAGGTCGAGGTGCCCGCCGAGGGCGAGCACGGCTTCGGCCCGCCGTTCGAGGGTGTTCAGCCGGAGTTCGGCGAGGTATTCGCGGTGCCGCTCGGCGAACCCGCCGGGGACGCCGGAAAGGGCTTCGCCCTGCCAGAGCGCGAGAGCGGCGTCGAGGTCGGTGACCGCCGCTCGGGGATCGCCCTGCTCGAGGTGCCGCTGCGCGCGTTCGCGGTGCCGTTCGAAGAGGGCCGCGTCGAGCGCGTCTTCGCCCAGGATCAGCGAGTACCCGGCGGGGTCGGACACGAGGACACTGGCGGCCGACCACCGCGACCGGTCCGGTTCGAGGGCGCGGCGGAGCCCGGAAACGTAGGTGTGGACGCTGCCTTCGACGCTCGCGGGCGCGGAATCCCCCCACACCCCGGCGATCAGCTCGGTCCGCGGAACCGGCCGGCCGGCGTTGACCGCGAGCACCGCGAAGATGGCGCGCTGACGGGCGGGACCGAGGCCGATTTCGGCCGCCCCGCGCCAGGCCCGCAGCGGGCCGAGCACGCCCACCCGCAAGCCGGGATCCGCATCCCCTGGCATGTCGTTGCCGTCCCCTCTGGGACTTGCGCCCCAGACCCCTTCCCCCAGGGACATCTCGGTACCGACTACTCCGGTGACCTTACCGACGCGGCAGCCCCTGCCAAGGTTGCGCGACTCAAGCGCCCCGATGTGGCCTTCGGTGCGCTGGACGCAACCAAGGCCACATTGGGGCGCTTGGGGCGAGGGTCAGCTTGGGGCGGTGGCTCGGGACCGGGCCGCGGGGGCGCGCCGGATGCCGAACGGGCCCATCCGGGCCTCCGCGCGCCGCACGTCCCACACCGCGCCCATCTCCGTGTACGCCGTCAGCGCGGCGCGGAACGCCGTGCGCGCCTCCGTCAGCTCGCCCGACTCCGCCAGCAGGATCGCTGCGTCCTCGGTAGCCTTCGCGTGCTTCAGCAGCCGACCGGCCGCGCGGTAGTGCCCGGCCGCCGTCAGGACCGGTCCGGGGTCGCCGGCCGCCAGGCCACGGCAGTGCGCGGCCGCCGCCGCGTGCGCCGGGGGGATCTCGCCGTCGGGCTCGAGCAGGCGCAGTGCCTCTTCCACGCGCTGCCGGTCGCCCAGCGACAAGGCGAGCCGCACCAGGTCGGGGAGCCACTGGTGGCGGGCCGCCGGGGGGTAGTTGTCCTCCAGCAGCGGCAGCAACGCCGCCAGCGCCGCTTCCGGCCTGCCCTCCTGCTCGGCCAGCAGCGCTCGGGCCGCGAGCAGGAAGTCGCCGCCGTCGGGCTCCAGCCCCGGCGGCCACTGCCGCCGGTCGGCCGCGTCGAGGTGGGTCCTGGCCTGGCCCGGTTCGCCGCGGTGCCCGGCGATCAGCGCGCCGACGCCGTGCACCAGCAACGCCGAACCCGGGCTGCGCAGGACGTAGGACGCCGTCTCGGCGCCGTCGCGGATCACCGCGTCCAGCTCGGCCAGTGCCTCCGGCCAGCGGCCCAGCCAGTAGTAGTGCACTGCGCCTGCCAGGTGCATCTCGCCGGGCACCGCACGGGTGGCGGCGATCCGGCGGGCGGCGTCGAGCGGCTCCGCGGCGTCCTCGAGGCTGTCGAGGTTCGGCACGGCCAGTGCCGCGTCGTCCAGCGGGTGCAGCCCGGCCGGTGCCAGCGCCGTCGCTTCGCCCAGCTTCTCCAGCGTCGCCAGCAGCGCCTCGTGCCGCCCGCGCCACATCTCCGGGACGTCGGTGTCGTCGAGCGTCCGCTTGAGCTCGGCGGTCGCCTCGGAGAAGTCGCCGCGGCGGTAGTAGACGTAGGCCAGGATCCAGCGCATTTCGGCCGCGCGCCTGCTGTCGGACGTCCGCGCGACGACCGAGCGCGCCTCGGCTTCGGGCTCCCGGCCGAGCCAGAACAGCAGCCGGGCCAGTGTCGCGGTCAGCGTCTCCCGCGCGTCCGGCGGCAGCGCGCCCTGGGTGACGGCGTGGCGCAGCAGTTCGACCGCGACCCGCGGGGTCTCGGTGGCGACCGTCCCGATGTGCTCCAGCAGCCACCCGGTGACCCACGGGTCCACCTGCGCGGGCGCGGCGGCGAGCTGCTGGGCGACGCGTTCGGCGGGCGCGCCCGAGGCGGCGAAGGCCTCGGCCAGCTGCCGGTGCAGCGCGACCCGCATCGCGGCGGGCGTCTTTTCGTAGAGCACGCGGCGCACCAGCGGGTGCCGGAACGCCAGCCGGTCGCCCGATTCGACCAGCACCCCGGAGGTGATCGCCTCGTCGACCGCGCCGATCAGCGCCGTCGGCGGCCGCTCGGTGGCGACGGCGATGTCCGCCGGCGAGAACTCGCGGCCCAGCAACGCGGCCCAGCGGAGGGTGTCGCGGGTCCCGCTGGAGAGGAAGCTCAGGTACTGCGTGATCCGCGAGCCCAGCGGCGACGGGATCGTCTGGCACGAATTGCCGTCCAGGTGCGCGTGGACGCCGTCGAGGACGATCATCGACTGCGCGAGCAGCGTCTCGACGATTTCCCTGGTGTAGCGCGGGTTTCCAGCCGCGTAGGACACGAGCAGCTGCAGCCCGGGCCCGGGCGGCGCGCCGGCCAGCTCGGTGGCCAGCTCGTGGGTGGCTTCCTCGGCCAGCGGCGGCAGGACCAATGCGGTGATGTCATCGTTGTCAAGCAGGTCGTCGAGCGCGGCAGGCCGCGGTACCGGACGGCAGGCGCCGACGAGCAGCAACGGCAGCTGCCGCGTCTCCCGGCTCAGGTAGCGCCAGACGCGCAGCGTGGCGTCGTCGGCCCACTGCAGGTCGTCGAGCACGAGCACCAGCGGCGCCTCCGCGCACAGCTCGCGGACCAGCGCGAGCACTTCGTCGACCGGGTCCTCGTCCGGGTGCTCGGCGAGCCGCGCGGCCAGTGCGGCCCGGCGCGGGTCGGTGGTGCGCGGGTGCACGCCCAGCGCGTCGAGCAACGGCCGCAGGGAGAACCGCTGGTCCAGCGCGTCCGCGGCGGCGAACGCGGGATGGTGGTCCAGCGCCATCGTGAGGACTTCGGCGAGCAGCGCGGTGCGGCCGCTGCCCGGCTCGCCTTCCAGCCACACCGACCGGCCCACGCCGTCGCCGAGGCCGTCGACGGCTTCGCGCAGCCTGCCGAGTTCGGCCTCCCGGCCGACGAAGATCTCCGCCCGCTCCGGCAGCGCCGCGGCCGGCACCCGTGCCGGGCGCGCGGCCGGCGCGGGCTGCGGTGCCGGCGCCGGGGCGGGCTTCTCCAGGAGGTCGTCGTGCAGCCGCCGCAGGGCCGGGCCGGGTTCGGTGCCCGAGGACTCGACGAGCCGGTCGCGGAAGTCGGCGTACACCGCGATCGCCTCGGTCCGGCGTCCCGCGCCGGCCAGCGCGCGCATGAGCAGCCCGCGCAACGTCTCGCGGAACGGGTGTTCGCGGGTCAGCGCGGTCAGTTCGGCGACGAGTTCGGTGTGCCCGCCCGATTCCAGCACGACCTCGGCGCGCCGCTCGACGGTCGCCAGCCGCACCTCGGTGAGCCGGGCCCGCTGGGCGGCGGCGAACGGCCCGGGCAGGCCGGACAGCGGAACGCCGTGCCAGAGCGCCAAAGCCTCGTCGAAGGCCTCGCGGGCGCCGCGGAGATCGCCGGCGGCGTGCCGGCGCTGTGCCTGCTCGCGCAGGGCTTCGAAGCGGTGGACGTCGATCGCTTCGGCGGCCAGGCGCAGGGAATAGCCGGAGCCGATCGACGCGAGCAGCTGCGGGCCTTCACCCTTGGCCCGGTCGGGTTCCAGCGCGCGCCGCAGCCCGGAAACGTAGGTGTAGATGGAGCCCTGCGCGCTCTGCGGCGGCGCCTCGCCCCAGACGGCGTCGATCAGCTCTTCGCGCGAGACCGTGCGGTTCGGGTGCATCGCCAGCGCGGCGAGCACCGTGCGGCGGTGCGCGGAGCCGAGGTCCAGCTCGGTTTCGCCTTGCCAGGCCTTCATCGGGCCCAGCAGCTGGAGTCTCGGTGCGGAGCCGTCCGCGGCCGACATCGGTCTCCTTTCGTGCGTGAACGAATCGTCACGCGCCGGATGCCTGCCGTGAGCATACGCGGACGTCGTGAACCGGCAGGCAAGGATGGCGGACATTCGGGCAAGGGCACACACGCGGGGTTCCGCGCCGCGGGAGCGTGCGCCACCCTCGGGGGGCCGGAGAGGAGCCCCGCATGGCGACAGCGTCGACCGGAGACGTGCCGACCGAAGACATGCAGCGGGCCGCCGCCTGCTTCGCGTCCGCCCTCGAAGGCGCCCGGTCCCGCCTGCGGGACGTCAACAGCGAAATGGCGATGGTGCAGGCGTCGTGGCGCGGCGAAGCGTCGGTGCGGTTCGGCCAGGCGATGAGCGACTGGGAGCAGGAGTTCGACGTGATCCTGTCGCGGCTGGCGCAGCTGCTGGAGGCGACCGGCGGCCCGATGCCGCGGCCGCGCCTGCCGTGACGCGGCTCGACTTCAGCTTCGCCGACCTGGTGCTGGACCGGATGGGCGCCATCACCGGGGAGCTCGGCGAGCTGCTGGCCGACCTGGAGGCCCGGGTCGAGCCCGAGCTGGCCTGCTGGCCGCCGGAGGCGCGGGAGGAGTACTGGCGCGCCAAGCGCGACTGGGCCCGCGCCGCCGGCCGGATGCCGGGGTGCCTGGAGCGGGCGCGGGCGGCCTTCGGGGAGCTGTCTTCACGGGCGTGAAGGCGGAATAGGGAAGGCGTGAAGATCCGCCGTCCACACTGCCACCATGAAGCCCGTCGAAGTGAGCGTCCTCGCCTCGGACCCGATCACGCACGCCGGCGCGGTGAGCCTGCTGGACAACCATCCCGACGTCCGGCTGACCGACCTCGTGCCGGACGTGCTGCTGGTGATGGAGGACCACGTCACCGAGGCCGTGCTCGGCGAGATCCGGGCGGCCAAGGCGTCCCACGTCGTGCTGGTCGTCGAGCACTTCCGCGAAAGCGACCTGATGGCGGCGCTGGAGTGCGGCGTGGTGGCGATCCTGCCGCGCCGCGAGACGGGCGGCGCCGAGCTGGTCACGGCGGTGCTCGCCGCGGGTGACGGCACGGCCAACCTGCCGCCGCGGCTGCAGGGCGCGCTGCTCGCCCAGGTGCAGCGGATGCGCAAGGACGTCCTGGAGCCGAACGGGCTCACGCTGTCCGGGCTCGCCGCGCGCGAGTGCGACGTGCTGCGGCTGGTCGCCGAGGGCTTCGGGACCGAGGAGATCGCGGCGAAGCTGTGCTACTCCGAGCGGACCGTGAAGAACGTCCTCTACGGGCTGATGACGCGCTGCGGCCTGAACAACCGCGCCCACGCCGTCGCCTACGCTCTGCGAGCGGGCGCTATCTGAGACGTTTTCTCTGCCGCTGTCACCTTTTCGTGGGCTAGGGTCCGATCATGGTGCTCACGGCAGTGGAGATCGCGGCGTCCGTCCGGGCCGGGAAGCTCGATCCGGTGCAGGTCACCGAGGAGGCGCTGGAGCGGATCGCCGCGGCGGACGGCGTCATCGGCGCCTTCCGGCGGGTGCGGGCCGAGGAGGCGGTGAAGGAAGCCGCGGAGGTCGCCGCGCGCCCGGGTCTCGCGACGCTGCCGCTGGCCGGGGTGCCCGTCGCGGTCAAGGACGTCACGGAGGTGGCCGGCGAGTACGCGTCGCACGGTTCGCAGGCGGGCCCCGCCGCGCGGGCGGAGGCGGACGGCGTGATCGCGGGACGGCTGCGCGCGGCGGGCGCGGTGCTCGTCGGGCTGACCCGGGTGCCGGAGCTGTGCATCTGGCCGATGAGCGACACCCCGGACGGCATCGCCCGCAACCCCTGGGACCCGACGTACGCGGCGGGCGGCTCGTCGGGCGGCAGCGCGGCGGCGGTGGCGGCGGGGCTGGTCCCGCTGGCCCACGGCTCGGACGGCATGGGCTCGGTCCGCCTCCCGGCGGCGATGTGCGGCCTGGTCGGGTTGAAGCCGGGCGCGGACCTGCTGGCGGAGGGCGGCTGGTTCGGCATGTCGGTGCACGGCCCGCTGGCGACGACGGTCGCCGACACGGCGCTGCTGCTGTCGGTGCTGGCTTCCCGTCCGGAGCTGGCCACGGTGCCCACGCCGGCCCCGGTCCGCATCGGCATGACGACGACGGTGCCGCTGCTGCACACGCCGGTCCCGAAGGAGCTGGTGGCGGCGGTCTCGACGGCGGCGGGCCACCTGGCGGCGGCGGGCCACGCGATCGAGCCCGCCGCACCGCGCTACCCGGCGACCATGGTCCTGGGCATGACGGCCCGCTGGCTGGCGGGCCCGGCGGCCCAGGCCCGCGAGTTCGACGTCGCCCGGCTGCAGCGCCGGACGCGAGCCCACGTCCGCGCGGGGCGCCTGGTCGAGCGGGCGGGGCTGCTCCGCTCGCGGACCCGGGACCGGTGGGTCTCCCGGGCGGAGGAGTTCTTCGCGTCGCACGAGGTGCTGCTGACGCCGACGCTGTCGCACTGGCCGGTGAAGGCCGGACGCTGGCACGAGCGCGGCTGGCTCGCGAACGTCCTGCCGTCGACGCGCCTGGCCGGCTTCACGGGCCAGTGGAACTTCGCGGGCTACCCGGCGATCACGGTCCCGGCGGGCCGCTCGGCGGTGTCGGGGCTGCCGACGTCGGTGCAGCTGGTGGCCCGCCCAGGTGGGGAGGGGTTGCTGCTGGGCTTGGCGGCCCAGCTGGAGTCGGCGAACCCGTGGCCCCGGACCGCGCGCAACTGAGAGCTGTGCACAGCTGAGAGCTGTGCGCAACTGAGAGTTGTGCGCAACTGAGAGCTGTGCACAACTGAAAGCGCGCGGCTCCCGGGCGCCGGAAACTGTCGGTGCCTGCCGGTAGCGTAAAAACCGGGGGGCCCCTCCACGCGCGCGGGTTGCGGGCTTCGCAGCGCGCGCTCGGCTGGGGGCCGCTCACGCGATAAAGGCCGCGCCGGGGACCCAGGAGTCCCGCAACGCGGCCTTCTCGGATGGTCCTGCCGGACGCTCAGTTGCCCGGCTTGCTCCCCGACGGCGACAGCGGCTTCGCGCCGTTGCCGTTCGAGCCGTTGCCGTTCGCCGGCTTGGTCGCCGGGCCGTTCGAGTTCGCCGGCGTGTTCCCCGGCTTCGCCGCCTGCGGCGCCGGCTTCGCTGCCTGAGGCGCCGGCTTCGGCGCCGCCGCGGGCTTCGGAGCGGGCTTCGCCGACTTCGGGATCGACGGCTGGACCACCGGCACGACCGGCGCCGCCGGCGTGGTCGCCGACTCCGCGTCGCCCCCGACCAGCTTCGACGCCTGCGGGATCACCGCCTCCTCCGGCAGCGTCGCCAGCTGCGTCTCGCTGCGGTTGAGGATGTCCTCCGCCATGGCCAGGCTCTTGCGCGCCTGCTCGCGGATCTCCGCCAGCCGCTCGACCTTCCGGTTCGCCGCCGTCGTCCGCTGGGCCGCCTGGGTGGTCGCCTCGTCGAGCCGGCGCTTGGCCTCCGCCGTCGCCTCGTCGAGCCGCCGCTTCGCCTCCGCCGTCGCCTCCGCGAGCCGGCGCTCCGCCTGGTTCTTGCTCGCCGTGCGCTGGTCGGCGACGTGCTTCTCCAGCGCCGCCTTCTGGGCCGCCAGGGACGCCTCGAACTCGCGCTCGAGCTTCCGGCGCTTCCGCTCCGCCTCGTTGTCCAGCAGCTCGCGCCGCTGGGCCGCCTCGACGGTCAGCCGCTGCACCTCGGCGCGTGTCTCCGCCAGCGCGGCTTCGTGCTCGGAGTGCAGCAGGTCGGCCTGCTTGTCCAGCTCCGCGACCAGCTTCGAGTACCGCTCACGCAGCTTCGTCGACGCCTCCGTCGAGGACGCCCACGTCTTCTCCGCGGCCACCTCGGCCCGCTTGATGATCTCGTCGGCGCGGGCCTGCGCGAGCGTCACCGTGCGCTGCATCCGCTCGTCGAGGTCCTCCAGCCGCTCCGGCGGCTTCTTGAGTTCCTCGATGCGCGCTTCCAGCGCCGCGACCTGCTGCCGGACGGACTCGGCCTCGCGGGTCGCGGCGGCGGCCTGTGCCGCCGCGGCGTCGCGTTCGCTGAGCACCCGGCGCAGCTGGGCTTCGACGTGGTCGAGGTACTGCCGGACCTCGTTGCGGTCGAAGCCGTGCCAAGCCTGGGTGTACTCACGACGGAGGGGGAGGAGGCCGTTGAGGGCGG
This sequence comes from Amycolatopsis sp. NPDC004747, assembly GCF_053601335.1. Lineage (NCBI taxonomy): Bacteria > Bacillati > Actinomycetota > Actinomycetes > Pseudonocardiales > Pseudonocardiaceae > Amycolatopsis > Amycolatopsis sp. NPDC004747. The sequence continues at coordinate 134,462 of NZ_JBSGBQ010000021.1, forward strand.
TTGCGGCGGGGTCGCGCTCAGGAACCATGGGCCCGACCGTACCCGGGCACCCGCCGCCTCCGCCTTCCGGCTTAACGAATCACCGACACGTGTCGCCGTGTCGCCGGAATGGCCGCACCCCGGAAACCGTCAGTCACCAGTGGAAGCCGCGCGAGAGCCGGGCCAGCGCCATCGCCGCGCGCGAGAGGTGTTTCTCGCCACGTCCGATCTTGAGCTGCCCCGAACCGCCCGCCGCGGCCGAATCCGGGAAGATCCGGAAACCCTGGTACGCGATGGCGTCGGTGAGGCCCGGCGTCAGCGTGTACGCCAGCCCGATCGCCTGGCCCGCCGGGGTGCCGATGTGCTTGGGCCGCTCGACGAGGGCCTTCATCACCATGTCCGCGGCCTGCTCCGGCGACTTCGTCGGGAACGCGTCGTAGATCTTCGTCGGCCGGATCATCGGGGTGCGCACCAGCGGCATGTGGATGGTGGTGAAGGTGATCCCGTCGCCGTGCGTCTCGGTCGCCGCGATCCGCGAGAAGTAGTCCAGCGCCGCCTTCGACGCCGCGTACGCCGAGAAGCGCGGCGCGATGCCCTGGACGCCGATCGACGACACGTTCACGATGTGCCCGAACTTCCGCTCCGACATGTGCGGCAGCACCGCGAGGATCAGCCGCACCGCGCCGAAGTAGTTGATCGCCATCGCGCGCTCGTAGTCGTGCATCCGGTCGTAGGACAGCTTGATCGAGCGGCGGATCGACCGGCCGGCGTTGTTCACCAGCATGTCGATCCGGCCGTGCTCGGCCAGCATCGCGTCGACGGCCTTGTGCACCGAGTCCTCGTCGGTCAGGTCGGCCGGGTACACCGACGCCGTGCCGCCGGCGGCGACGATCTCGTCGCGGACCTCTTCCAGCTCGTGCTGGCGGCGCGCGACGAGCAGCGGCACCCCGCCCGCGGCGGCGACCTTCAGCGCGGTCGCGCGGCCGATGCCCGAGGACGCGCCGGTGATGATCACGCGGCGGCCGTCCAGCTCGCCGCGCGGGCCGTGCTTGCGCGCGCGGAACGGGTCGAGGTGCTCGCGCCAGTAGCGCCACAGCGTCGGCGCGTACTCCTCCAGCCGCGGGACCTCCACGGTGCCGGCCAGCGCCTTGCGCGTCTCGGCCGAGGAGAACACCGACGGGAACGCCATCGTGTCCAGCAGCACCGGCGGGATGCCGAACCGCTCCATCACGGCGTCGCGCGCGATGGTGACGCCGGGGATGTGCTCGGTCAGCTTGACCAGCCCGACGATCCGCTTCGAGAGGCCCTCGCCCAGCTGCACGGTGATCGTCGGCGCGCCCGCGGCCCGCGCGAAGGCGTTGTACACCGAGACGACCGGCTGCGGCTCCGGGTTGACCAGGTGGAAGGCGTGGCCGTCGAGGCCAGGCTTGACCACCAGCTCCAGCAGCGCCTTGGCGACGTAGTCGACCGGCACGATGTTGGTGTCGCCGAGGTCGGGGCCGACGACCGGCAGCACGTCGGGCAGGCCGGCGAGCCGGTTGATCGCCGGGAAGAGGTAGTACGGGCCGTCGATCTTGTCCATTTCGCCGGTCTCGGAGTGCCCGACGACGACGGCCGGCCGGTACACCCGCCACGGTACCTCGGTCTGCTCGCGGACGATCTTCTCGGCTTCGAACTTGGTCCGGTGGTACGGCGTCACCAGCCGCTGCCCGGCGTCGAACATCTCCTCGGTGAACACGCCTTCGTGGTCGCCCGCGACGGCCACCGAGGAGACGTGGTGCAGGCAGCCCGCGCGCAGGTCGGCGGCGAGGTCGACGACGGCCCGCGTACCGTCCACATTGGCCTTGATGCTGGCTTCGTCGTCGGCGGTGAGGTCATAGAGCGCGGCGAGGTGCACGATGTGGTCGACGCCGCCGCGCAGCTGCTCCCGGTCCGCTTCGGACACGCCGAGCAGCGGCTCGCCGAGGTCGCCGGTGACGAGCGTGACGCGGTCGGAGTGCGGCCACTGGTCGACCAACGCGGCCAGCTTGGCCCGCGAGGACGCGCGCACCACGAGGGCGACGCGGTCGTCGTCGGGGCGGGAGAGCAGCAACCGGGTGAAGTGACGCCCGATCAGTCCGGTCGCGCCGGTCACCAAGAACGTCGCCATCGTCTTCACACCTCTCGCTCCCACAGCCCTGACCCTGGGCATTCTGCTGCATGGCGACGCCCGCGACCACCGTTTCGAAACGTGATGTTACCCACGAGTAACTTAGCTGGGGTCCGCGATCACGACGCGGTTCTCCTCGTAGCCGTCCGAGCCGCCGACCCAGCGGCCGCCGCACGTCACCAGCACCACGCGGTGCGGGCCGGACGGGCCGAACAGGTTGTCGGCGCGGGCGGGCAGATCGCTCTTGTGTACCGTGACCAGCTGCGAGATCCGGAACCGCCAGGTCTTGCCCGCACTGTCCACAATGGTCACTTCGGTGCCGATCCTGGCGGTCCACAGCTCGGCGAACGGCCCGGTCGCGCCCCGCCAGTTCACGTGGCCGGCGAACACGCTCGCCCCGCCGGCCGCGTCGAGTGACGCGCCCCACCACGTCGCCTGCCCGAGGTCGGTGGGCACCGGCAGCTCACCGCCCGGGCCCAGGTCCTTGCGCACCAGCGTCGCCGTCCCGCCGCCGGGCAGCCGGACGGTGCCCGGCCGCTGCGGAGGTGGCGACGGCGGGGACGACGCCGGCGGCGAGGAAGGCGACGACGGCGTCTGCGCGGCCGGTGCGGCCGGGGTCGCGGACGCGGTGGCCGCCGGGGATGGGGACGGCACCGCGGCCGCGGCCCCGCCCGCACCCGCGGCGGGCAGCGCCGTGCCGCTCACCACGGCCGTCGGCGCCGCGGTGAGCACGGCGGGGCCGTACTGCACCGCGAGCACCGTCGCCGCGCCGAGGGCGAAGCCGGCGAGCAGCCGGCCGCGGCCGCGCCTTGGCGTTTCCCACCGGCCGTCGGGCTGCTCGTCCTCGGCGGCCGCCCAGCCGACGCCCCGGTGCCATTCGTCGACGAACCAGTCCTCGCCCCGCCAGTCGCCGTCGTGCTCCGCCACACTTACCGCCGGGACGCCCGCCGCGCGGCCAAGCCGGCCAGCCCGGCCGTCAGCAGCACGAGCAGGCCGAGCCCGGCCAGCCCCGGCACGGAGTAGCTCGTCTCGACGACCCCGCGCGCCTGCGCGACCGGCTGGTCGCCGGCCGGGATCGCGCGCGGCACCTCGTTCGGCTTGTTCGTCACGGTCAGGGCGAGCGTCTCGCCCGGCTGCACGGTGCCGCACGCCGACGGCGGGTTCTGCGGGTCGTAGGCGTTCGTGTAGCCGGGGGGCGGGCTCGCCTCGACCACGCAGATCTCCTGCGGGGCGCGGAGGTTCTCGACCGTCACGCCGCCGGTCTTGCCGTCCGTGGTGACGACGACGGGCTTGCCGTCGGCCCCGGTGAGCGGCTTGCCGTCCTGGCCGAGCGCCGCGGACGTCTTGTCCTTGCCGGTGATCCGCAGGACCGCGCCGCCGACGCCGGCGCCGGTGTTCGCGTCGGTCTTGGTCACCTGGACCTTGCCGGGCTTCGCGACATTGACGACGCCCTGAGCGGTCAGCTCCTTCTCGCCGCCAGTGGAGACCACGCGCTGCACCTTGGTGTCGACCGGCACGCGCACGTACGGCCGGTCGGCCGGAGCGGACAACGCGGCCACCAGCTTCGGCTGGTCGCCGGTCGGGGTCAGCTTCACCGTCACGGTGCCGTCGGCGCCCGTCTTGAGCGTGACGTCCTTCGCGGCGGCCTGCGGGCTCGAGTTCCCGGCCGCGGCGTCCGCCTTCCCGCCGTCCCCACTGTCGAGGGTGGCGGCGGTCGCCGTCAGCTTCACCGGGACGTCCGGGACGCCCTTGTCCTTGGCGTTCTTCACGGTGACCGTCCACTCGGCGGCCTCGCCGGGGTGCTGGTCGCCCTTCGGCGTGGTCACCGAAGCCGTCCACGGCCCGCGGTTGGCCTCGGCGTCCGTCTTCAGCTGGTCGACGGCTGCCTTGGCGTCCGAGGGCAGGAGGTCGAGGTGGTACTGCGCGTCGTAGCCGATCTTGTCGTAGCCGAGCGACGGGTCCAGGTCGGCCGCCGTGCGCGGGGCGGCGGTCCACGAGTGCAGCAGGTGGGCGAGCGCCGCGGCTTCGGCCGGCTTCTTCGTGTCGCCGTAGCGCAGCAGCAGGTAGGAGATGTTCGCCGCCTGGTCGGCGGGCAGCTTCGTGCCCCACTTCGTGAGCAGCTCGTCGCCCGGCTGGTACTGCTCGTCGGTGCCGGGGGCCTTGAGCTGGAAGCTCACGCAGAAGACCTGCGCCCCGCCGACGATGTACGAGCCGAGCCAGTTGCGGCTCGGCCGCGGGGTCATGTTCTGGCCGGGCTTGACCTCGTAGCCGATGCCTTCCTGGCTGGCCGCCGAGGCCGGTGCGGCGCCGACTGTCACCGAAAGCGTGCCGAGCAGGGCCGCGGCGACGAGACCGGTGAGCACGCGTGCACCCGCGCGCGGGCGTGTTGACCACCCCATGGTGTCAATGCTCCTTCGTTCGACGCGCGGCAGCGCCCGGCGTCTCTGCAGGTCACACGACTGATCAAGTCCCCGACACGCGTTCGGTGAAGATCCGAGCACGCGAAGTGAGCGTTGCGCCAAGAGACGAAACTGTGTACCGCTCTTCGGGTGGCTGTCGGCGAACGGTCGTGATGTCCGTCGCTTACCGTGTCGTCCGAGGCAGGCGGGCTGCCGACGAGTAAAGTCGTCTTTACTCGACGGGAACCGCGCGCCCGCGGCGGTCGTTGAACCCGATGCAGCGATGATCCAAGAAGCAGCAGATCCAGGAGGATCAGGTGCGTTCCAGTAGCAACCCGGCGTTCCGCAACCTGCCCGGCGGCGGAACCCAGACTTACGGGCAGTACGGGCCCCCGGTGGGCTTCAACCAACCCCAGGGCGGCGTGCCCGGGTACGACCCGGGCCGGGCCACCGCCGGCGAGGGCGACCGCCCGATGACCGTCGACGACGTCGTCGTCAAGACGGGCATGTCCCTCGGCGTCGCGCTGCTCGTCGGGGTGGTCACGGCGATCTGGGCGCGGGTCCAGATCGAAGAGACCGGCCGGATCCCCGGCGCGCTCCTCGGCGCGATGCTCGCCGGCCTGGTCGTCGGGCTCGTCATCTCGCTGGTGATCATCTTCCGCCAGAAGCCCAGCGCCGCGCTGACGCTGACGTACTCGGCGGCCGAAGGCTTGTTCCTCGGTGCGCTGAGCGGCGTGTTCGAGGCGATCTACCCCGGCATCGCGCTGCAGGCGATCGTCGGCACCGCGGGCGTGTTCATCGGCATGCTGGTGGTCTACAAGACGGGCGCGGTCAAGGTCACGCCCAAGCTGACCAAGTGGATCGTCGGTGCCACCGTCGGCGTCGCCATCCTGATGCTGTTCAACCTGATCAGCACGCTGGCCTTCGGCTTCAACCCGCTGCGCGGCGGCGGCACGATCGCCATCCTCTTCAGCCTCGTCTGCATCGGCATCGCGGCGTTCAGCTTCCTGCTCGACTTCGACCAGGCGGACCGGATGATCCGCGAGGGCATGCCGTCGAAGTGGGCCTGGTACACCGCGTTCGGCCTGATGACCACGCTGGTTTGGCTGTACCTCGAGATCCTCCGGTTGCTCTCGTACTTCCGCGAGTAACCTGGCTCACAGTTCCGCAGTGAAGGCGCTCCGTAATCGGCGGGGCGCCTTTTCTGTGGGTAATTCGTGCATTTGCCGACCCCGCTGCCGGTGGCGCTCACCCTGCGTGTTTGATGTGCCGGGTCGGTTCTCATTTCACATGTGTGAGGTTCCAGTGAGCGTTCCCCCTCCGGCCCCCGGGGGCCAGCAGCCGGTGGGTCAGCCCGATCCTTACGGACCGCCTCCGGGCGGCCAGCCGCAGCAGCCGTACGGCCAGCCGGGTCCCTACGGCCCGCCGCCGGGCCAGCCGGGCCCGTACGGCCCGCCGCCCGGCCAGTTCCCGCCCGGCCAGGCCGGTTTCCCGCCCCCGCCGGCCCCGCCGAAGCGCTCGAAGGCCCTCGGCCTGATCCTCGGCGGCATCGGTGCCGTCGTGGTGATCGCGCTGGTCGTCGTCGGGTTCATGGCCTTCAAGAACTCGCCGGCCACCTCGAACGCGGGCGACTGCCTCACCATCACCGAGTTCACCCAGGGCGGTGACGACCCGGCGAAGGCCGACTGCAACGACCCGAAGGCGAACGTCAAGATCGCCAAGAAGCTGGACAGCGCCTCCGCGGACTGTCCCGGCGGGTCCGACGCCGGCTACGACACCTACTCGGTCAGCGGCCGCAGCGCGTACAAGCTGTGCCTGATGATCAACGCGAAGCAGGGCGACTGCCTGGCGAACTTCACGTCCAAGACCAAGGGCTACCTGAAGGTCCCGTGCACCGACCCGACCAAGGACGGCGAGCTCGTCAAGGTCGTGACGGGCCAGGCCGACAAGAACGTCTGCGAGGGCACCGACGCCACGCGCGTCGCGGTGTACCCGGAGCCGGCGACGACGATGTGCGTCAAGACGAACGAATAGCCGCGGACCTGACGAAGGCCTCCTCGCCGCGCGCGAGGAGGCCTTCGTCAGGTCCGGGATCAGGAAAGGCGCTCGATGATCAGCGCCATGCCCTGGCCGCCGCCGACGCACATCGTCTCGAGGCCGAACTGCTTGTCGTGGTGCTGCAGGGAGTTGATCAGCGTCGAGGTGATCCGGGCGCCGGTCATGCCGAACGGGTGGCCGACCGCGATCGCGCCGCCGTTGACGTTCAGCCGGTCCAGGTCGATGCCCAGGTCCCGGTACGACGGGATGACCTGCGCCGCGAACGCTTCGTTGATCTCGACCAGGTCGATGTCGCCGATCGACAGCCCGGCGCGCGAAAGCGCCTGCTTGGACGCCTCCACCGGGCCGTAGCCCATGATCTCCGGCGAAAGCCCGGTGACGCCGGTGGACACGATCCGCGCCAGCGGCGTCAGGCCCAGCTCACGCGCCTTCGTGTCGGACATGATGACCAGCGCCGCGGCCCCGTCGTTGAGCGCGCAGCAGTTGCCGGCGGTGACGCGGCCGTCCGGGCGGAACACCGGCTTGAGGCCGGAGACGCCCTCGACGGTGACGCCGGCGCGCGGGCCGTCGTCCTTCGAGACGACCGTCCCGTCCGGCAGGGTCACCGGGGTGATGTCCTTGGCCCAGAAGCCGTCCGCGATGGCCTTCTCGGCCAGGTTCTGCGAGCGGACGCCGAACTCGTCCATCTCCTCGCGCGTCACGCCCTTCACCCGCGCGAGGTTCTCCGCGGTCTGGCCCATCGCGATGTAGACGTCCGGAACGTCCCCGGAAGTGCGCGGGTCGGTCCAGGTGTCGGTGCCGGATTCGGCGGTCGCCTTGGTGCGCGCCTCGGCGTCGGCGAACAGCGGGTTGTGCGTGTCGGGCCAGGAGTCCGAGCTGCCCTTGCCGAACCGCGAGACGGTCTCGACGCCGGCCGAGATGAAGACGTCGCCCTCGCCGGCCTTGATCGCGTGGAAGGCCATCCGGGTGGTCTGCAGGCTGGAGGAGCAGTAGCGGGTGATGGTGCAGCCGGGCAGGTGGTCGTAGCCCAGCTCAACGGCGACCGCGCGGCCCATGTTGAACCCGGACTCGCCGCCCGGCAGGCCGCAGCCCAGCATCAGGTCGTCGATGTCGGCCGGGTCGAGCTGCGGCACCTTGTCCAGCGCCGCACGGACCATCTGCACGGTCAGGTCGTCGGGCCGCATGCTGACCAGCGAGCCCTTGTTGGCGCGCCCGATGGGTGAGCGTGCGGTGGAGACGATGACGGCTTCGGGCATGGCGGACACATCCTCGTATCGGCGTGCTAAGCGGTTGCTCACATACTGCCGTCTCCGCCGCCTTGGTCAAAGCCGAACGCGACCAAGGCAACACTGGCATCATCCGGTGCCGTGCCTAACGACCTCGAACGGGTGCTGCGGACCAGGACGATCGTGCTGTGGGGAGCCGGGCTGCTGGTGGCCGCCGGGGTCGCCGCGGCGGCGCTGCTGACGCTGCTCGGCGGCGGCCGTCCGGAGGACTCGGCCCGGCTCGACGCGCTGAAGACCGCCGCCAACATCGTCGTCGGCACCGGGGGCGCCGCCGCCCTGCTGCTCGCCGCGCGGCGGCAGCGGTCGGCCGAGCTCGAGCTGGTGCAGAAGGACCACGACGCCACCGAGCGCCGGATCACCGAGATGTACGGCAAGGCCGCCGACCAGCTCGGCAGCGACAAGGCGCCGGTCCGGCTGGCCGGGCTGTACGCGCTGGAACGGCTCGCCGCCGGGCACCCCGAGCACCGGCAGACGATCGTCAACGTCTTCTGCGCCTACCTGCGGATGCCGTTCGACCCCGAGAAGGACGAAGAGGAGCGGCAGGTCCGCAAGGCCGCGCAGCGCATCCTCCTGCTGCACCTGCGTCCCGGCCGCGCGGAGCAGCCGAGCGGGGACTTCTGGCCGGACACCGACCTCGACTTCTCCGGCGCGAAGCTGGTCGGCCTGACCCTCACGCACTGCACGATCCGGTCGATCACCTGCTACGACGCGGAGTTTCTCGAACTGGCCTCCTTCCGCGGCACCGAATTCCGCACCAAGGCGGACTTCAACAAGGCCCGGTTCACGGACCGCGTCGATTTCCGCGGAACCGTTTTCGGTGGCGATCGCGAAAGTTTCAACGGCGCCACCTTCATGGGCCCGGCCGATTTCGGCACGAAGTCCGCGGCCCGGCTCGCGGGCGCGCGGGCGAAGCGGGGATTTCCGCGGGCCTGGCCGCCGGGCTGGGAAGAACGGCCGATCGCCGACGGGGCCGGCTGGGCGGAATTGGCACGAAAGGACGAACCCGGGCAACCGGCGGCCCGATAGGATCGTCCCACCCGAGGAAGAAGTCGCCATTTCGCGCGGGAGGTGAACCGGCGATGAAGGCCCAGCATGACTACTGGACGTCTCCGTCCCACCGGACCGGCTGCCGCAAGGCCATCGAAGCCGGGCCGAACCTCTGGGACGGGATGACGGATCGGCGTGTGACGGCCCCCGGGCCGGTGCCGGTGCGGACGAGCGGCTTGGTGGCCGCCTGAGGTCCCCGCCGGGCGGCCCGGCCTCGCGCGCGCTGCCCGGCATCACCGACGCGCACCCGGAGGTCGCCCGGGGTCATGGCCGCGCTGTCCGGTCCGGCCGAGTGGACGTTGAGTGGACAGCGCCACGGGGCGGCCGTTTAGGCTGGCGGTCGTGGAGTACGCAGAGCACATCGCAGACCTCGTGGGCAACACCCCGCTGGTCAAGCTGAACTCGTTGACCAAGGGGCTCAAGCCGCTCGTGCTGGCCAAGGTCGAGTACCTGAACCCGGGTGGCTCGGTCAAGGACCGGATCGCGCTGCGCATGATCGAGGCCGCCGAAGCTTCCGGTGAGCTGCGCCCGGGCGGCACGATCGTGGAGCCGACGTCGGGCAACACCGGTGTCGGGCTGGCCATGGTCGCCCAGCGCAAGGGCTACCGGTGCGTGTTCGTCTGCCCGGACAAGGTCAGCGAGGACAAGCGCAACGTGCTCAAGGCCTACGGCGCCCGCGTCGTGGTCTGCCCGACCGCGGTCGCGCCCGAGCACCCGGACTCCTACTACAACGTCTCCGACCGCCTGGTCCGCGAGATCGAGGGCGCCTGGAAGCCCAACCAGTACGCCAACCCGCAGAACCCGGAGAGCCACTACCTCTCCACCGGCCCCGAGCTGTGGACGCAGACCGAAGGCAAGATCACGCACTTCGTGGCGGGCGTCGGCACCGGCGGCACGATCTCCGGCACCGGCAAGTACCTCAAGGAGGTCAGCGACGGTGCCGTGCAGGTGGTCGGCGCCGACCCGGAGGGCTCGGTCTACTCCGGCGGCAGCGGGCGCCCGTACCTGGTCGAAGGCGTCGGCGAGGACTTCTGGCCGGACACCTACGACCGGACCATCGCCGACGAGATCATCCCGGTCTCCGACGCCGACTCCTTCCAGATCACCCGCCGCCTCGCGCTGGAGGAGGGCCTGCTGGTCGGCGGCTCCTGCGGGATGGCCGTCGCCGCCGCGCTGAAGCTCGCCGAGCGGCTCACCGAGGACGACGTCGTGGTCGTGCTGCTGCCCGACGGCGGCCGCGGCTACCTGACGAAGGTGTTCAACGACACGTGGATGTCCTCCTACGGCTTCCTGCCGCCGGACTCCTCGGGCGCGACGGTCGCCGACGTGCTGACGAAGAAGAGCGGCCACCTGCCGGCGCTGGTGCACTCGCACCCGAACGAGACGGTCGCCGAGGCCATCGCGATCCTGTCCGAATTCGGCGTCAGCCAGATGCCCGTGGTCAGCGCGGAGCCGCCGGTGATGGCGGCCGAGGTCGTCGGCGCGGTCAACGAGCGCGACCTGCTCGACGCGCTGTTCACCGGCAAGGCGCAGCTGGCCGACCGGCTCGAGCAGCACATGTCCCCGCCGCTGCCGACGATCGGCGGCGGCGAGCAGGTGGGTGCGGCGATGACCGCGCTCGAGGGCGCCGACGGCGCGCTCGTGCTGGTCGACGGCAAGCCGGCCGGGGTCCTCACCCGGCACGACCTCCTGGGCTTCCTGGCCGGTCGCTGACGCGACGCGGAGAGCTTTTATCGGCGGACCCGGCAGGGGCGTTACGAGCGCCCGGCCGGGCCATCCGATAGCGTGGGCCCGAATAGAGCACTTTCGCGTTCTCGTCAAGGGGGTTCAAGACCCACATGAGTGCACCGCAGCCACCGAACCAGCCGTGGGGTGGCGGCCAGCCACCTCAGGGCCCGCCGAGTGGCCCCCAGCCGCAGCAGGACCCGTTCGGCAGCCCGGAGCCGACCCAGGTGGTGCAGCCCGCGCAGCCCCACGGCGGTTCGCCGTTCGGGGAGACGCCGGAGCCGACCCAGGTCGTCCAGCCGGTCCAGCCGGGTGACGGCGGGGCGGGCGCGACCCAGGCGATGCCGCCGGTCGACGCGAACGCGACCCAGATGGTGAACCCGGCCGGCGGCGGCGACGCCCCGGTCGCGGACTCGACGCAGCTGGTGCCCCCGGGCTCCCAGCCGCCGGCGATCCCGTACACCCCGCCGCCGAGCGCGGCCGACAACCCGGCCGCGGCCTTCGGCCAGCAGCCCGGCGGGTACGGCCAGCAGCCGGGCGGGTTCGGCCAGCAGCCGGGTGGCTTCGGCCAGCAGCCGGGCGGGTTCGGGCAGCCGGGCCAGCCGCCGCAGGGCTTCGGCGCCCCGGGGTTCGGCGGCCCGCAGCAGCCCGGCTTCGGCGGGCAGCCCTTCGGCGCGCCGTCCGCGGGCGGCAACGCCCTCTTCGGCTACATCGCCGGTGGCATCGTCGCCCTGCTGGGCCTGATCGCGCTCATCATCTCGTTCAACTACATGGGTGACGCGAGCGACTACTCGACGCTCGTCGGGGGCGCGGACTCGGAGATCTTCAAGAAGGCGCTCGACGCGGCCGGGCTCATCGGCCCGGGCACCCTCTGGTTCTACGTGATCATGATCCTGCTGGGTTCGCTGCTCTCGCTGGCCGGTGGGGTCGGGCTGGCGCTCGCGGGCAAGCTGGGCGGGCTCAAGAAGTTCGTCCCGATCGCGATCGTCGCCGGTGGCGCGCTGCTCACGATCTTCGCCCTGCTGCTCAAGATCGGCATGACGCCCGACGTCGAGGCGCTGGGCGGCTCCGCCTCCAGCCGGGACACCTTCGGCATCGGGCTTCCGCCGCTGTTCCTGGGCATCCTGATCCTCATCGTGGGCGTGGCCGGGCTCATCCCGGCGACGCAGCAGTTCGTCGGCCTCGGTGGCGGCGGTGCCGCGCCGGGCGGGCCGCAGGGGTTCGGCGGCCCGCCGAACGCCGGCTTCGGTGCCCCGCAGCAGCAGCCGGGCGGGTTCGGCCAGCCGGGGCAGCCCGGTCAGCCGGGCGGGTTCGGCCAGCAGCCGGGCCCGTACGGTCAGCCGGGTCAGCCGGGTCAGGGTTACGGCCAGCCCGGTGGTTACGGCCAGCCGGGCGGGCCCAACCCGTCCAGCGGCGGGTTCCCGCAGCCGTCGAGCGGGGGTTTCCCGCAGCCGGGTCAGCCGGGCGGGTACGGCCAGCCGGGGCAGCCCGGTGGCTACGGGCAGCCCGGTCAGCCGGGTCAGCCCGGTGGCTACGGCCAGCCGGGCCAGCCCGGCCAGCCGGGTCAGCCGCCGCAGGGCTGGGGCCAGCCGCCGGGCCAGCAGGGCCCGCCGAGCGGTGGGTTCGGCCAGCCGGGCCAGCCCCCGCAGCAGCAGTGGTGAGCTAGGACGAGCACTCGTGCCCCGGAGCCGATTCGGCTCCGGGGCACGCTGCGTTTCACCGGCCCCGCAATTGTCCGAAGAGGACAATTGCGGGGTTTCGCCACTGCCGGTGATCGCGTGACGGCATTTCTGCCACTACCGCACAGAAATGATCTTGGGTTCCGCCGTCCGGCCGAATTTAGTTCGCATTCCGGACTGTTTTGGCCGATTCCGACTAGGGTGAGCGCCGTCGTCCTGAGCTCGGCTGATGGGGGAGATTGTGACCGGTCCGCACCGTTACCCGGTGGCGCATTCGCATTCGCGTTCATCGGCTCGGCCATCCGGAGTAACGGCGGTTCTCGCCGGCGTGCTCGGTTTTCCGGCCGCGGTCGCCGCGGGATACGTGCCGGTCAAGATCTTCCTCGACATGCCGGCCGAATTCAGCCTCGGCGCGCTGCCGGGCTGGGTGCTGGTGGACCTCGCCGCCTACGTCGTCGCGGGACTCGTGCTACTCCTCGGTTCGCTGGCCACGCTCTTCCGCGCGACGGCGGGCGCGGTCCTGCTCGGCCTGGGCGCGCTGCTGGCCATCGGCGCCCTGCTCACCGAGCCGATGTCGGTCGGCGTACCGCCGGCCCGCTTCGCCGACGCGATGTTCACCCACGGCGGGTTCGCCATGGCCGACCGCGTCGGGCTGGCGGCGCTGGCGGTGTTCGTGCTGGTCCTGGCCTTCCTGCCGCCGACGTTCCGCTACCTGCGCTACCGCGCCTCCGTGGTGCCGGCGCTGTCCGGTCAGGGTGCCTACTCGTCCCGGAGCTGGTGAGTGACGGTCACGGCCTCGCCCCGGGCGGGAACGGCGATCGCGGCGGGGGTGCTCGCCTTGCTCGACGGCGTTTGGTTCCTGCTGGGGACGTTCTGGTGGAGCGTCGTCCAGGGGCTGGGGCAAAGCGACCTGCTGGTCCCCGGCCAGATCGCCGACGCGGTCATCGGGCTGCTCCTCGTCCTCGGCGGGGTGTCCCTGCTCGCGCGCGTGGCGGCGGGCCGGGTGCTGTGCCTGGCCGCGGCGGGCCTGGCGGTGGTCGCCACCATCGTCGACGCGGTGCTCCGCAGCCGGCTCGTCGTCTTCGTGGTGGGTGGCCCCACCGGGCTGGCCGATCCTCTGCTGCGGGGGATCGTCATCTCCACGCCGCTCGTCGTGGTGCTGGTGCTCGCGGCCCTGCCGGCCACCCGGACCTGGACACGCCGCTGAGATCCATCCCACCTGACGGGAATGCCGAGGGCGGCCCGTACGCTGAACCAATGGTGGACGACTACTCCGTACTGGGTTTCGAGACGCGCGCGATCCACGCCGGTCAGAAGCCCGACCCCCGCACCGGCGCGGTGATCGTGCCGATCTACCAGACCTCGACCTACGCGCAGGACGGCGTGGGCGGGACCCGCGAGGGCGACTACGAGTACTCGCGCACCGCGAACCCGACCCGTTCGGCGCTGGAGGAGGCGCTGGCCTCGCTGGAAGGCGGCCGGCACGCGCTGGCCTTCGCGTCCGGCATGGCCGCCTCCGACGTGGTGCTGCGCAGTACCCTCCGCCCCGGTGACCACCTCGTGCTCGGCAACGACGCCTACGGTGGCACGTTCCGCCTGATCGACAAGGTGCTCAGCCTGTGGGGCGTCGAGCACACCGTCGCCGACCTGGCGAACCTCGACGAGGTACGGGCCGCGATCCGGCCCGAGACCAAGCTGATCTGGTGCGAGTCGCCGACCAACCCGATGCTGGGCATCGCGGACATCGCGGCGCTGGCCGGGGTCGCGCACGACGCCGGCGCCCGCCTGGTGGTCGACAACACCTTCGCGACGCCGTACCTGCAGAACCCGCTTTCGCTGGGCGCGGACATCGTCCTGCACTCGACGACGAAGTACCTCGGCGGGCACTCCGACGTCGTCGGCGGCGCGATCGTCACGAACGAGGACGAGCTGCGCGAGCAGTTCTTCTACCTGCGCAACGCCGCGGGCGCGGTGCCGGGCCCGTTCGACGCCTGGCTGACGCTGCGCGGCATCAAGACCCTCGCCCTGCGCATGGAGCGCCACAGCGACAACGCCGAAAAGATCGTCCAGGCGCTGGTCAAGCACCCGAAGGTGGCGAAGGTCTACTACCCGGGCCTGCCGGAGCACCCGGGCCACGAGACGGCCGCGAAGCAGATGCGCCGCTTCGGCGGGATGGTGTCGTTCAGCCACGTGGACGGCGAGCAGGCCGCGCTGGAGGTGGCTTCGCGCACGAAGCTGTTCATCCTGGCCGAGTCGCTCGGCGGTATCGAGTCGCTGATCGAGCACCCGGGCAAGATGACCCACGCGAGCACGGCGGGTTCGACCCTCCAGGTCCCGGCCGACCTGCTCCGCCTCTCGGTCGGCATCGAGGACGGCCGCGACCTGGTGGCCGACCTGCTGGCGGCCCTGGGCTGAGCCTCAGGCACCGACGTCGAGGCCGCCGCCGTAGAGCCGCTCCACCCGGAGCGTGATCACCACGCGGCGGTCCTCGACCATGTTCCGCAGGAACGCGGCCTCGGCCTCGGGGTCCTCGAACGGCGCCTGCATGGCGAGCAGCGCCCGCCCGGTCTCGTCGCCGGGCACCGAACTGACCGGCGACACTTCGGCCACGCCCTCCGCGACGGCGAAGGCCATGTGGTCGGCACTGCTGACGTAGAGCGACGCGTGCGGGTCACGCGCGAGCTGGCGGACCTTCGCGCGTCCCGCCGTGGACCCGATGCGCACCACGCGCTCGCCGGGGTCCCAGGCGTAGGCGACCGTGGACAGGTGCGGGAAGCCGCCGCGGTTGACCGTGGCCAGCGCGCCCAGGTTGTGGGCACTCAGCAGCAGGCTCGACGCTTCTTCGGTGGGCTTGGCGGGGCCGGGACCGCGGCCCGGCTCGTAAACGGTGGTCACCCGATGATCATCGGGCACGTCCGCACCCCGCGGAAGAAGGCACTTTCGTGTTCCCCCGGCACATCGGGGTAACCCGCCAGGTCAGGGGTTGTAGTTGCCGTGCACGACGCCGCCGGTCGAGGACGTGCCGGCGGCCGGCAGTTTCGCGCCGTCGACGCAGCCGCCGACCAGCTCGACGTGGCTGTCGTGGCGGATGTACTGGGCCGGGGCGCCGCACGAGGCGCTGTCCACGGTGAAGTACGCGGCACCCGTCAACGCGGCCGCCGAGGCCAGCCCGATCACGAGCGGGAGCAGGCCGGCGGAGCGGGTGGCGCGAGCCCGTCGGGCCGTGTCCGCGTCGTTCCCCGCTGCCATGGTTGCTCCTTGTTTACCGTGTGTTGACGCGACCCAGGGTACCCGGCTCACGGTCCACTCAACCTGTGGAGTTCCTGAGTGGCATAGTCCGGCCCATGGAACTCGTCACCCTCGAGCGGATCCAGGCCGCCCGGGAACTCCTCAAAGGAGTGACCCGGGTGACGCCGATGGAGCACGCGCGCGACCTGCGCAAGCTCCACGGCGGTCCGGTGTACCTGAAGTGCGAAAACCTGCAGCGGACGGGGTCGTTCAAGATCCGCGGCGCCTACACGCGCATCCACGGCCTGACCGGGGCCGAGCGCGAGCGGGGCGTCGTCGCGGCCAGCGCCGGCAACCACGCGCAGGGCGTCGCGCTGGCGTCGTCGCTGCTCGGCGCCAAGTCCACCGTCTTCATGCCGCTGCGGGCCCCGCTGCCGAAGCTCGCCGCCACCCGCGGCTACGGCGCCGACGTCCACCTCCACGGCGCGCTCCTGGAAGAGACGCTCCGCGCCGCCGTCGAGTTCGGCGAGCGGACCGGGGCGGTGTTCATCCACCCCTTCGACCACCCCGACGTGATCGCCGGCCAGGGCACCGTCGGCCTGGAGATCCTCGAGCAGGTGCCGGGCGTGAAGACCGTCCTGGTCGCCACCGGCGGCGGCGGGCTGGTCGGCGGGGTCGCGTCGGCGGTGAAGGCGCTGCGCCCGGACGTCCGGGTGGTCGGCGTCCAGGCCGAGGAAGCCGCGGCGTACCCGCCGTCGCTGGCCGCGGGGGCGCCGGTGCGGCTGAGCTCGACCTCGACCATGGCCGACGGGATCGCGGTCGGCGAACCCGGCCTGGTCAGCTTCGCCCACGTCGAGTCGCTGGTCGACGACGTCGTGACGGTGTCCGAGCAGTTCCTCTCCCGGGCCGTGCTGCTGTGCCTGGAACGGCGGAAGCTGGTGGTCGAGCCGGCCGGCGCGGCGACGGTCGCCGCCCTGCTGCAGCACCCCGGGGTCTTCGAGCCCCCGGTCGTGGCCATCCTCTCCGGCGGCAACGTCGACCCGGTGCTCCTGCTGCAGATCATCCAGCACGGCATGACGGCGGGCGGCCGCTACCTGCGGCTGCGGCTGCGGGTCCCGGACCGGCCGGGGTCGCTCGTGGGCGTGCTGTCGTGCGTCAGCGAGCTGGGCGCGAACGTGCTGGACGTCGAGCATTCCCGCATTTCCGGCAGCCTCGACCTCGGCGAGGCCGACGTCGTGCTGGCGCTGGAGACCCGCGGGCCCGAGCACTGCAAAGAGGTCGAGTTCGCGCTGGCCAACGCGGGCTACACGGTGGTCTGAGACAGCTTCCTGGGGTTCGGGCAGCGCCCCCGACCGGGGCGAAGCCCCGACGTCACCGGGGTTCCCCGGTGATCGCCGCCAAGGCCAGGTCCTTGGCGGGCTCCGGGACCTCCGTCGGCGCGGTGAAGCGGCGGGCCCGGATGTGGGCGACCAGGTCCGGGTCCGGCGGCACGCCGTGCTCACGCAGGTAGTACGCCACCGCCCCGGGCCAGGCCCAGGCGCCGTCGGTGCGGAAGTTCATCGGGACCGCGTCCGTGCGGTCCGGCGCGAAGGCGTCCGGGCCGTTGCTGCGCGAGGCCAGGATGACCGGCGCCGCGTCGAGGTACGCGAGCACCCGCTCGGCTTCCGCCGGGATCAGCGGCGCGCGCCGGACCAGCGGCTTGCCCGCCGCGTCGAGGCCGTCGTAGATCCGCGGGGTGCGCACCCCGCCCTCGGCGGCCGGCGGGGTCAGCCCGGCGCGCTCGCGCAGCCAGGCCGGGATGTGCTCGTCGGCGCGCGGGAAGAACCGCAGCTCGTCCTGGAACCCGATCGGCGGCGGCTGCTGCCGGAACGGCGGTTCGAGGTCGGGCCGCACGAAGTCGACGTCGGGCGGCTGCCCGGGTTCGAAGACCAGGATCGCGCCGAGCCAGGTGCCGGCGCCCGGCTGGTACATCCCCGACCGGAGCACCCCGAGCAGCCGCACGACCTCCGGCGGTGGCTGCAGCACGCGGGGCCGCCCGTCCGGGCCGGTCACCAGCAGGTCGGCCTCGACGTGCCGGCCCGCGGCGCGGTACTCGACCCGCAGCTGCCCCCAGCCCGGCGGCAGCTGCGCGGCCAGCACCGCGCCGATCTGCCGGACGAGTTCCTGCTGCTGCTCCGGCCGCAGCGGCCCCGGTGACTGCGTCATGGTCAGGCCCCTTCGGCGCCTTGGCGCAGCCAGTCCGGCGTGCGCCGCTCGGAACGGGGATAGCGCCGCAGTTCCTCGGCGTACGCCTCGGCGGGCGGCGGCTGCTGGAAGTCCGGTTCTTCGGTCGTGTTGAACTGCGCCTTGACCGTGTCGGGGAACTTGAGCTCGTACTTCACGCTCACCCACGTGCCCCGGCCGTCGGACTGCGAGGCGGCGCGATGGCGGCGCAGCAGGTCGAGCACCTGCTCCGGCGGCGTCCACGGGTACGTCGACCCGGTGATCGTGTGCACGATCGCGCCGGACTCCTCGTGGTCGCCGACCGCGCGGTACTTCAGCTGCAGGTAGTCCCAGCCCGCCGGCAGCGCGAACACCAGCTGGTCGTTGAGGTCGCGAAGCAGGTCGTTCGGCTCTTCGGAGGCCTTCCGCCCGCCGCTCTTGCCCTTGCTCTCCAGGTACCAGGCGGGCAGCCACTCCTCGTCGCGGTGGAAGACCTCGAAGTCCTCGTCGTAGACGTCGGTCTCGACCGGCGGATCCCACTGCGGGTCGAGGTCGTAGTTGTAGGTGACCTGGTAGGCCCCCGACGGCTCGACCGTCATCCGCAGCGAAAGCCAGGTCCCGCGGCCGGGCGAGTACTTCTTCTTCCGCAGCTCGTGCAGCAGCGGGCTGACGTCGGGCGGCGGTTCCATGCGCGCGGCGCTCCCGTCCGGCATGACGACCGCCAGCGAGATCTCCTCGACCGACGTGGTCAGCCGGACGGTCATGTCGATCCGCAGCCAGCCTTCCGGCGCGGCGTCCATCAGCCAGCCGGCGATCCAGCGGACCACCTGCCCCGGTTCCGCGTCCCGCAGGTCAGGTCCGGGTGGGGGGTACCACGGGGGCTGGGTTCGGGGCATTGCGGAAGCTCCTGTAGTTGTAGGTGCGGGTGCCGTCGGGGTGGATTCTCTCGGACATCACGTGCAGGCGGTCGGGGGTCTCCCCGACCGACGGCGCGTCCGCGTAGACCCGCACGGGCCCGTGGTCGCCACCTCGGTTTTCGAACGTCTGGCGGTCGATCTCCATCCGCCGCCAGTTGTCCGGGTCGCTCTTCACGCTGTGGTTCTGGTAGTAGTCCTGCGGCACCATGCCGAGGCGGCCCTGGAGCCCGCCCGAGCGGTGGTCGGCGGTGTGGCCGCCGCGGTTGACGTCGCTGCCGGGGTGGTCGGCCAGGCCGGTGTGCCCGAGTTCGCGCTGCACGCGCTCGTCCACCCGCTTCTGGGCCGGACTGGAGTAGTCGGGCTCCCACGAAACGGCCGCGTTGCCGTGCGCGTCGGAGTGGTAGTGCATGTCGCCGATCTCGTACTTGACCCCGCGCACCGGCATGCCCTCGGGACGGCCCCCGTGCTGGTCGTGCCGGGTGTGGGAGTCACCCGTCTCGGGGTTGATCATGCCGCGTTCGTTGTCGTGCCAGGTCTTGATGTGCGTGAACTGCGGCGGGTTCTCCCCGTTGGTGTAGAAGGTGCCGTGCCACTGGTCGGTGCCGTCGGGTGCCCTCGAGTAGACCTCGTACCGGCTGTTCGGCCGGAGGTCTTCCGGCGGCGTCGCCCCGAAGGGACCGTCGCCGTCGTGGCTCGGGTCGTACCCGGTGATCCGGCGTTCGGTGATCGGCCGCTCCGGCGTGTCGACGGGCGGGTCGAAGTGGTCGAGGTCGAGCTCCGGCTGCCCGTGCGCGTCCGTCCGGAACTCGAAGTGCCCTTCGCCGGTGTTGACCCGGTACTGGACGTCGCCGAGCAGGTGCGAGGCGTCGGGGTTGCCGACCTGCAACTTCGGGTCCAGCTCGGGGCCGACGCGGGTGTTCGGCACGTCCGCGTCGACGTGCGTGATCCGCGGCGGGACCTCGTCGTTGGTGTAGACGCGGGTGAAGCGGCCGTCGGAGTCCCTGATCTCGTACCGCGTGTTCGGTTCGAGGTGCCGTGGGTTCGCCGGGTCGTAGAACCGCTCGCCCGGAGCCAGCGTCACCGGTTCGGGGCGGCCGTGGGGGTGCGGGCCCTCGTACTCCGGTTCCTGCCAGCCGCCCTCGATGTCGTGCATGTCGGGGTGGTCCTTGCCCCGGCTGTGCGCGCTGTCGGCGTCGACGTCGTGCGGGTCGCCGTGGTGGGTGTCCGGCGCGAAGCCGTCTTCGCCGGCGCGGTGCACCGAGCCGTCCGGGCGGTGGGTGTTCCACTCGCCGTCCGGTGGGATGCGCGGCCGCATCCGGCCGTCGGGGCCGATCTCGTAGTCGGACGAGAAGACACGGCCGTGCGAGTCGGTCCACGCCGGTTTCGTCGGGGCCATGACTTCGGTGTCGAGTTCGCGCGAGAGCCGGTGCGCGAAGTCGTTGGAGCTCGCGTCGCAGCCGATCAGCCGGATCGGGCGGCCGTCGTAGTCGCCGTTGCGGCGCAGGATGTCCGCGAACTCTTCGGGGGTGTACAGCCGGTCGCCGATCCGGGCGTGGCCGTCCGGGGTGACGTGCACGTCGACGGTGTAGCGGCCGTCCGGGTCCGGGTGGACGCGGTGCGGCAGGTCACCCATCTCCGGGTCGCCGGCGTGGTAGGAGCTGCCCGACGGCGTGCTCTCGGCGTGCCGCGCGTTGACCTCGTCCGGGGTGAGCGGCTCGCCGGGGTGCGGGGCGCCGTCCGGGTCGTGGGGACCGGGGCCGTCGTGCGGGCCGTTCTGGTGCGGGCCGTTCTGGTGGGGGCTGTTCTGGTGGGGGCCGTTTTCGTGCGGCCGGGTGCCCGGGGCGTGGGTGTCGTGGGTGCCGGGGCCGAAGCCACGGGCGGCGGGGGCGGGCGCGTCCGGGGTGCGCGGACGGCCGCCGGGCAGGTCGCCGCCGGTGCGGGGACGGCCGGGGGCGTCGACGTGCGCGCCCGGGCTGCCCGGGGTGCCGGTCCAGCCGCCACCACCGGTGCGCGGTGAGCCACCGCCGAGGCCACCACCACCACCACCACCACCGGCGCCGGCGGGCGGCAGGCCACCGCCACCCGTCATCGGCGCGCCACCTTGCGGCGGGACGGAGGCACCATCCCCACCCCGAGCAGGCGGAACGACCCCGGGCTCACCGGTCCGCGGAGCGGCCGGAGCGGTCCCACTGGCCGAGGTGGCCCCATCAACCCGGGGCGGCGCGGCACTGCTGGGGGTATCGGCCCCACCGTGCGTACCGGCATCGGCCCGAGCCCCGGGCGACGAACCGGAGTGCGCGGGCGAAGAACCACTGTCCCCACCACGGACCGGCCCGTTCTCACCGGCGCGCGAGGGAGTGTTGTCGCCGGTGTGCGCCGGTGTGCTGTCGCTGCCGCGGGTGGGCGAGGGGTTGCTGTCGCTGGTGTGTGAGGGAGCGTTGTCGCTCGCTCGCGACGGCGTGTTGTCGCCGGTGTGCGACGGCGTGTTGTCACTGCCGCGCGTGGGCGAGGGCCCGTTGTCGCCGGTGTGCGAGGGGGTGCTGTCGCTGCCGCGCGTCGGCGACGGGTTGCTGTCGCCGGTGTGCGATGGCGTGCTGTCGCTGTCGCGGGTCACCGCCGGGTTGCTCTCCCCGCTCCGGTGCGGTGCGTTGTCCCCGGTGCGCGAGGGGCTGCTGTCGCCCGTCCGCGACGATGCACCGTCCCCGGTGTGCGAAGGGGAACCCTCGCCGGCGTGCGCGGGAGAACCGTCCCCGGAAGGGGAACCGTCGCCCGACCGCGCCGCCGATGGCGCACCCTCCCCGTCGCCCGCGTGCGAAGGAGAACCCTCACCGGGGCGCGAGGGCGAGCCGTCCCCGTCCGCCGAACCGGATCCGTCCCGGCTCGAACTCCGGCGGGAGCCCTGGTCCGTGTTCATCGGATCGGAGCTCGGCGAATCCCCGTCGGCGTGGCCGGATTCGCCCGGCGAACCGTCGCCGCCGGGGGAGGAATCCCCTTCGCCACCGTGTGAGCCGTCGCCGCGCGAGGACTCGCCATCGCCGCCGGCCGAGGAATCTCCCTCGCCGCCGTGTGAGCCGTCGCCGCCCGAGGAATCCCCGTCGCCGCCGTGGGAGCCTTCACCCTCGCCGCCGTGGGCTCGGGTGTGGACTCCGCCGCCCTCCTTCGGGATCTTCCGGACGAAGCCGCCTTCCTTGACCTTCAGCCCGTCCAGCCCGCTGACCTTGCCCAGCACCTTCCCGAAGACCTTCGCGATCTTCTCGAAGATGTCCACCAGCTTCGACAGCAGCGGCGACACCCGGCGGATGGAGTCGGTCAGCTTCTTGAGCAGCCCGGCGATCTTCTTGCCCCACTCGGCGATCGCGGCCGACGCCTGCGCCACCACCAGCGGGGTGCCGAAGCCGAGGGAGAAGACCTCCTCCATCACCCACGAGATCAGCTTGCCGACCAGGTCGGCGATCAGCTGCCGCACGGTTTCCCGCACGAACGAGACGATCTGGCCCATGATCATCGTGACCGTGCTGATCGCACCCGCCACCGTCGCCGCGCCCGACAACGCGTCCGAGTGCTCGGCGGCGAAGGCGCGGTAAGCGTCGGCGCCCGCGCCGGTCCAGCCCGTCGTGCCGTTCTTGACCGCGTTGTCGAAGTCCGTCTTGCGCTCGCCGAGCGCCTTCGAGACGTTGCCCCAGGTGTCCGCGTAGGACTGGATCACCGGCGGGTTGCCCGCCACCGAATCCAGCATGTCCTTCAACGGCTGCACGTGTTCCATCAGGAACGACGCCACCGACGACATCAGGTACCCGAACGGGTCGATCGCCGCCCCGGCGATCTCGCCCGCCAGCGACAGCATGCCCAGGCCGCCGGAAACCCAGTCGCCGTCCTTGATGCCGTTGAACGCGTCCATCGACGACTCGGCGATGCCGATGCCGCCGGCCCAGCCGTAGTCGCCGTTGCCCGCGGTGAACGCGCCCGGCCCGTCCGGGTCCTTCTTCGCGTCGACGACGAGCGGGTTCCCCTCGGGCATCACGCACCGCCCGCGGACTTGTCGAGATCGTCGGCCACGCCGGATTCGTACTTGTGGTACGCCGCCGCGGCCTCGCGGACCTTGCCCGACACCGCCGTCGTCGCCTGCACGGCGTCCTTCAGCGCGTCGATCCCGTACTGCTCCACCGGATCCAGCAGCATCCGGAACGGCTGGCAGAGGATGCCGTACGCGTCGGTCGGCATGCTCACCTGGTTCGCCGCGTCGACGGCCTGCTGCAGCCCGTCACCGATGGCGTCGAGCTGCTTCGCGTGCGCCGTGAGGTCGGTGCTGAGTTCCACGTCCGCCATCGGTTCCCCCTCAGGAAAGAATCGGTCCGCCGAAATCGTCTTCGTCGTCGTTGTCGGCCGGGCGCCGTCGCCGCGGCGGTTGCGGCTGCGGCGGCGGCGCGGGCGGCCCGGGCGGGGTCCGCGGCGGCTCGTCGGTGTCCTCGGGCAGGAACCGGCGGACGCGGTCGGGCTCCGGGAACGCCGGCTCGGGCTCGGGCGGCGGCTCCGGGAACGTGCTCTGCGCCTCGCGGACGATCTCCGCCGCGGCCTGGTCGCCGGTGCCGGTGGTCTCGGTCATCGCCTGCTGCAGCAGTTCCGGGATCCGCGCCTGCGCCCGCTGCACCAGCTGCATGACCTGCGCCGACACCTCGGCCATCCGCTTCCCGGCCGCGGTCTCGGCGATGACGAGGTTCTTCAGCAAGCCGCGCGAATCGATCGTGACCTGGACCGTGCCGTCCTTCGACCGCTCGGTGACCGTCTGGCCCTGCATGCGATCGGCCAGCGCCTGGTACCGGGCGGCGTTCTCCTCGAGCCGCTTGGTCCAGTTGTCGATCATCGCGTCGCTGGCGTCGATGCTGTCCGGCATCACGGCCCCTTCTCTTGAGCTTCTCCACACTGACGGATCCGGGCCGCCGTCGGTTCCCGGAAGACGCCAAAAGCCACCATAGGGGACCCGCAGGTCCGCCATGGTGGCCTTCGCCGGTTCGTGCTGTTACAGGTTGCCCCGGCGCTCCTGCTCACGCTCGATCGCCTCGAACAGCGCCTTGAAGTTGCCCTTGCCGAAGCCGAGCGAGCCGTGGCGCTCGATCAGCTCGTAGAAGACGGTCGGCCGGTCGCCGATCGGCTTGGTGAAGATCTGCAGCAGGTAGCCGTCCTCGTCGCGGTCGACCAGGATGCTGTGCTCCTTGAGCGTCTCGATCGGCACGCGGACGTTGCCGATCCGGGCCCGCAGCTCCGGGTCGTCGTAGTAGGAGTCCGGGGTGTCGAGGAACTCGACGCCGGCCGCGCGCATCGCGGTGACCGTGGCGATGATGTCGTTGGTGGCCAGCGCGATGTGCTGGCAGCCCGCGCCGTCGTAGAACTCGAGGTACTCGTCGATCTGCGACTTCTTCTTCGCCACGGCCGGCTCGTTCAGCGGGAACTTGACCCGGTGGTTGCCGTTCGAGACGACCTTGCTCATCAGCGCCGAGTACTCGGTCGCGATGTCGTCGCCGACGAACTCCGCCATGTTCACGAAGCCCATGACGCGGTGGTACCAGTCGACCCAGTAGTCCATCTTGCCGAGCTCGACGTTGCCGACGCAGTGGTCGACGGCCTGGAACAGCCGCTTCGGCGCACCCTCGGGCCGCTTGACCGTGCTCTCGCGCGGCTCGTAGCCGGGCAGGTAGACGCCGTTGTAGCGGGTGCGGTCGACCAGCGAGTGGCGGGTTTCGCCGTAGGTCGCGATCGCGGCGACGCGGACCGTGCCGTGCTCGTCGGAGACGTCGTGCGGCTCCTCGAGGATGGTCGCGCCCTGCGCGCGGGCGTGCTCGATGCACTTGTCGACGTCGGTGGTCTCCAGCGCCAGGTCGATGACGCCGTCGCCGTGCTTGCGGTGGTGGTCGAGCAGCGGCGAGTCCGGCTTCACCCCGCCGGTGATGACGAACCGGGCCGAGCCGGACTTCAGCACGTAGGACTTGCGCTCGTAGTTCCCGGTCTCGGGACCGGAGTACGCGACGAGCTGCATCCCGAACGCGATCTGGTAGTACCAGGCGGTCTGGGTGGCGTTGCCGGCGATGAACACCACCGCGTCCATGGCCTTGACCGGGAACGGGTCGGTCGAGGCGTCGTGGTCGACGAGCCCGACCAGCTGACGCAGCTGGTCGTAGCTGACGTCGTCGAGGGCACCCTGGGGTTCGGCAGTCTGGGTCATACTCGAAGGATCGGCCTTGTCCGGCAAGATGTGCAATGGACTCAGTTTTTGCTGGACAATGTGCATGGTCATTGCCGGACATCGGCGGTCACAGTGGACAACCTGTGCAGGAAAGAGAGCAATGCAGGAGAACCTCGACGCACTGGACGCGCGGCTGCTGTTGCTGCTCACGGACTCGCCGCGCCTGGGGGTGCTGGAGTGCGCCCGCAGGCTGGGCGTCGCCCGCGGCACGGTCCAGGCCCGCCTCGACCGCCTGACCGAGCGCGGCATCCTCGGCGGCTTCCCGCCGGAGCTCGACCTGGCGGCGATGGGCTACGGCTTGACGGCCTTCGCCGTGCTGGAGATCGCCCAGGGCCGTCGTGCGGAGGTCGCCAGGGCACTGGCGGCGATCGACGAGGTGTGCGAGGTCCACGCGACCACCGGCCAGGGCGACCTCTTCGTCCGCATGGTGGCCCGGGGCAACGACGACCTGCAGCGGGTGATCGACAAGGTGGTCGGGGTCCCGGACGTCCTGCGCACGTCGACGTCGATCGCGTTGTCGACGCCGGTGCCGCCGCGGGTCCGCCCCCTGCTGGAGCGGACCGCGCGGGGCTGAGGGCGGCGTCAGCCCTCGTCGATGATCTGGGTCAGGTACCGCTTGGCCGAGCGCTGGACGGCCTCGAAGCCGTCGGTGCGCACGATCGCGTTCCACCAGGCGCCGTAGATCGCCTCGAAGCGGTAGCCGGCCAGCAGCTCCGCCGCGCGGCGGACGACGCTCGGCCGCTCCGGGACCAGGTTCGGGTAGCTGTACATGAAGCCGACGTGCGTGCGGTCCGGGATCACCTGCACGATGTCGCCGGAGAGCAGTGCTCCCTGGCCGTTCTCGCCGTCCGGCCAGTGCAGCACCGTGCCGCCCTCGAAGTGCACGCCGAGGTTGATCAGCCGCAGGTCGTCGGCGACGTCGAGGGTGGTGCCCGACCACAGCTTCACCGCCGGGTCGGGCCTGCCGATCCACTGCTGGTCGGCTTCGTGCAGGTAGACCGGCACGTCGAAGGCCCGCGCCCACTCCACCATCGTCGTGTAGTAGTGCGGGTGGCTGATCGCGATGCCGGTGATCCCGCCCAGGTCGCGGACCTGCTGGACGAGGGCGTCGTCGAGGTACGCGGCGCAGTCCCAGAGGAAGTTGCCCGAGCGGGCCTGCACCAGCAGCGCGCGTTCACCGATCGCGAAACCCGGGTTCGAGCCGACGCCGATGATGCCGGGGCCCTGCTCCTCGATCCGCGGCGTGTAGGCGCCGCTTTCGCGGAGCGCGGACAGGTTCGTCCACTGCTGCCCGGACTGCGGGACGTACTGGCGTTCGTCCTGGCAGATCGGGCAGTCGTCGCGGGCTTCGGCGTACTGCATGCCGCACGCCTGGCAGATCGGTTCGGTGCTCACGGCGGTGTCCTCCCAGAATGTGGATCCGGGAGGACACGCTAGCCGGGTTATTTGTCGTCGGTGTACGGAACCGCCTTGACGAGCGTCACCTTCTGGACCTTGCCGTTGGGCAGCTCGTACTCGCGGGACTCGCCCTCCTTGGCGCCGAGCAGGGCCTTGCCCAGCGGCGACTCCGGGGAGTACACGTCGAGCTCGCCTTCGGCGCCCTCCTCGCGGGTGGCGAGCAGGAACTTCTCGTCCTCGTCGTCACCTTCGTACCGGACGGTGAGCACCTTGCCGGGGCCGGCCGTGCCGTCGTTCGCGGGCGCTTCGCCGACCTTGGCCGAGCGCAGCAGCTCCTGCAGGTGCCGGATACGCGCTTCGGCCTGGCCCTGCTCCTCGCGAGCCGCGTGGTAACCCCCGTTTTCCTTGAGGTCACCCTCCTCGCGGCTGTCGTTGATGCGCGCGGCGATGACCGGCCGATTCTCGATCATTTCGTCGAGCTCGTGCTTGAGCCGGTCGTAGGCATCCTGGGTGAGCCAGGTCACCTTGGTGTCGCTCACGGTCACCATCTCCTCGTCGGGCCTGCCAGGCTTGCGTGTTCAAGCCGGCCCACGCGGGCGCAGTTGCCCGCGTGGCTGAGATAAAGGAAAAACACGGCCCGTCGCGGGCCGTGCTGAGGGGTCAGAGTATCACGGCGCGAGAGGTCGACGCCCGTTATTTCCCCGCGCTCCGGGCGTTGAGCGCGCGGTTCACCCCGTTGGCCGCTATGGGGTTGACAGATAGCGTGGTATGTCGTACGAGCAGCCGAAGACGTCTGCAGTAACCGGTTCCCCGATGCTCTTGATCGTCGTGCTCATCCTGCTGTACTTCGCGCCGGCGGGGATCAGGAGCTCTTTGCGGCCGCTCTCGGCGCCGGTCTTGTCGCGGACGCGGACGACGCACACGCCCGGCCGGTTGTCGTCGTCGCGGGTGACGTTGATGGTGATTTCCATCGCGTTGCCCGGTTTCGCGCTGAACGCGATGCGCTCGGCGTCGATCGGCGCCGAGCCGAGATTGACGTACGCGACCCAGGCGATCAGGCCGCTGACCAGCAGGGCGACGGCCAGGAAGAGCCAGCGCCGCCAGCGCCGGGACGGCGTGGCGCGCCCGGTGCCGTACCGGTCCGCGAGCAGCGCGGGCGCTGCCGTTTCCGCCGGTCCGCCTGCCAACCCGGGCCTCCTGCTCGTTCTTGTCGTACCCGTCTGGACAATGGTGACGCGGGTACGACTCGAGTATCCGCCCGCCGGGTGGGCGGCCCGCAGGTGGGTCGCGGAATAAGGGCAGAAGGGGAGTCGTTCGGAGCATGGTGGACGCCGACGAGCAGAGGAACACCGCCAACCCGCGCCTGCGCATGATGGCCGTGCACGCGCACCCGGACGACGAGTCGAGCAAGGGTGCCGCCACGATGGCGCGCTACGCCGCCGAGGGCCACGAGGTGCTGGTCGTCACGTGCACCGGGGGCGAAGCAGGCAGCATCCTGAACCCGGCCATGGACCGGCCCGAGGTGCTGGCGAACATGACCGAGATCCGCCGCGAGGAGATGGCCCGCG
Organism: Amycolatopsis sp. NPDC004747; assembly: GCF_053601335.1. NCBI lineage: Bacteria > Bacillati > Actinomycetota > Actinomycetes > Pseudonocardiales > Pseudonocardiaceae > Amycolatopsis > Amycolatopsis sp. NPDC004747. The sequence continues at coordinate 162,335 of NZ_JBSGBQ010000021.1, forward strand.
CGGCCAAGATCCTCGGCGTGAGCCAGCGCTGGCTGGGCTTCGTCGACTCCGGCCTGCCGGAGGGCGACCCGCTGCCGCCGGTGCCCGAGGGCTCGTTCGCCGTCGTGCCGCTGGAGGAGTCCACCGAGGCACTGGTGCGGGTGATCCGGGAGTTCCGCCCGCACGTGATCACGACCTACGACGAGAACGGCGGCTACCCGCACCCCGACCACATCCGCACCCACGAGGTGACGATGGCGGCCTGGGACGCGGCGCCGGACCCGGCCCGCTTCCCCGACGCGGGCGAGCCGTGGCAGCCGCTCAAGCTGTACTACATGCACGGCTTCTCGCGCGCCCGGATGGTGCTGTTCGACGAGGCGCTCAAGCAGGCCGGGCTGGAGTCGCCGTACACCGAGTGGCTGGCCAACTGGGACCCGAACCGGGGCGATGTGATGGAGCGGGTGACGACCCGCGTCGAGTGCAGTGAATACTTCGAGGTGCGGGACGAGGCGCTCAAGGCGCACGCCACGCAGATCGACCCGACCAGCCGCTGGTTCGCCGTGCCGCGGGAGATGCAGCGCGAGGTCTGGCCGACCGAGGAGTACGAGCTGGTGAAGTCGCTGGTCGACAGCACGTTGCCGGAGGACGACCTGTTCGCCGGCATCGCCGGCGCCGAGGAGAAGGTGAACACATGAGTCTGACGCTGCCGGCCGGCGTGGCCCTTCCGGTGACCGCGTCGGCCCTGGTCCTGACGCAGCAGCCGGGCAACGGCGACAACGGCGGGCAGGGGGAGGACTTCGGGAAGTCCTCCCCGGTCGGGTTCTTGGTGCTGATCCTGTTTCTCATCGCGGTGGCCTTTTTGGTTCGGTCGATGACCAAGCACCTCAAGCGGGTTCCGGCCAGTTTTGACGAGCCTTCCGAGCCGCCGGCCGATGAGCCGGCGGCCGAGGCTCCGGCCGAGCCGGAGAAGAAGGAGCCCAACGGGGCTTCTCCGGGGAAGTCCGACTGAGTTCTCTCGTTCCGCAACCCCGAAGCCCGATTCGCCCACACCGCCCGCGCGCTCCTCGACCTCGGCCACGACGTGGTCGTGACGTCCCACCGGCGCGGCGAC
>NZ_JBSGBQ010000022.1:0-125134 GCF_053601335.1 Amycolatopsis sp. NPDC004747
TGTTCACCTGGCTGCGCTACTACAACCACCACCGACTGCACTCCACAGTCGGCCACCACACCCCAACCGAAACCCGAACCAACCACTACGCTCAAACCTCAGCTGCCTAAAACCCCGTGTCCGCCTCACCGGGGCAACTCCACACGGGTGATTCCCGTTGGCGCACGTCACGTGGGGCGGGTGGCGCCGGTCACCGCCCAGTTTCCGGAACGCCAGCGGGCCAGGACCGCGGCCAGGCGCAGGAGCATGAAGAGGGAGAGGCCGGTCCAGATGCCCGTGAGGCCCCAGCCGAAGCCGAGGGACGCCCAGATCAGCGGGAGGAAGCCCAACGCCGCGCTGCCGAGCGTCGCGTTGCGGAGGAAGGCTGCGTCGCCCGCTCCCAGCAGGACGCCGTCCAGGGCGAAGACCACGCCCGCGATCGGCTGCAACGCCACGAAGAACCACCACGCGTGCGGGATCTCCGCCAGCACGCCCGGGTCGGACGTGAACGCGTGCGGCAGCACCCACGACAGCGCCGCGAACAGCACACCGAGGAAGCAGCCCATCAGCAGGCCGTACCCGGTGATCTGCGACGCCACCCCGCGCGCCTGCCGGGCCGAGTTCGCCCCCAGGGCCGCCCCGACCAGCGACTGCGCGGCGATCGCCACCGAGTCCAGCACCAGCGCCAGGAACGTCCACAGCTGCAGCACCACCTGGTGGGCCCCGACCGCCTCGGTCGACGTCCGGGCCGCGACGGCCGCCGCCGAGACGAAGCACGCCTGGAACGCCAGGCTGCGCAGCACCAGGTCGCGGCCCAGGCCGAGCTGGGCGCGCATCACCTTGAAGTCCGGCCGCAGCCCGGCCTTCTCCTTCACCAGCGCCCAGAAGAACAACGACGCCGAGATCACCTGCGCGGCGACGTTCGCGATCGCCGAACCCTCCAGCCCCAGCCCGGCCCAGTAGACGAGGACCGGGCACAGCACGGCCGAGATCCCGTTGCCCGCCAGCACGTACCGCAACGGCTTCGCGGCGTCCTGCACCCCGCGCATCCAGCCGTTGCCCGCCATGGTGACCAGGATCAGCGGCGCCCCGAACAGGGCGATCCGCAGCCAGGACACCGCGGCGGACGCGATCTCGTCGCTGCCCGAAAGCACCCGCGCGATCGGCCAGGCCAGGAGTTGCCCCGCGGCCAGCACGACGAGCCCGACGAACACCGCCAGCCACGTCGCCTGCACGCCTTCGCGCACCGCGTCGGCCCGGCGGCCGGCGCCGTGCAGCCGGGCGGTGCGGGACGTCGTGCCGTAGGACAGGAACGTCAGCTGGCTCGACACCTGGGCCAGCACGACGCCGCCGAGCGCGAGCCCGGCCAGCGACAGCGCGTCGAGGTGACCGACCACCGCGGTGTCGACCAGCACGTACAGCGGCTCGGCGGCCAGCACCCCCAGCGCGGGCACGGCCAGGCCCAGCACGCGCTTCGCCGGGACCCGCTCGGTCTCCTCCACATTCACCACGAACCGGACTCTAACCGCCGCCACCGACAGTTCTGACCGGCGGGAACCCGGGAACTTTCCGGCCCCGCCCTCCGACGCGCTACAACAGCGGCGCCCGCTCCAAGGCGTCGCGCAGGCCGGCGACGACGTCCGGAGCCGAGCCCGCGATGGTGCAGCCCGCGGCCTGCCGGTGCCCGCCGCCGCCAAACTCCGCCGCCACCGCCGAGACGTCGATCCCGGTGCTGCGCAACGAGATCTGCCACTGCCCGGGCTGCGCCGGGTCCTGTTTGAGCACCGCCGCGACGGCCGCCTCGCGCACCGAGCGGACGACGTCGATGACCGACTCGACCTCCTCGCCGCGCACCGTCCGCGCGGCTTCGGCGGACACCACCGCGTACACGAAACCCCGGCCCTGCGCGGCTTCCGGCTCCAGCCGGGCCTCGCGCAGCACCGCCGACAGCATCGGCAGCCACGAGAACGGGCGCTCGTCGACGATCCGGCGCACGATCGCCTCCGCGTCGGCGCCCGCTTCCAGCAGCCGGGCCGCCATCCGGTGCGTCTCCGGGCTCGCCCGGCGGAACCCGCTCGTGTCGGTGACGATCCCCGCGTACAGCCCGCGCGCGATCGGCTCGTCCAGCTCGGTGCCCAGTGCCTCCAGGACCCGGAAGACGAGCACCGCGCTGGCCTCGGCGCGCTCGTCGACGACGTGGCAGGTGCCGTAGAAGGTGTTCGTCGCGTGGTGGTCGATCACCAGCACCGCCCCGGCGAGCTCGACGCGCCCGGCGAGCCGGCCCAGCCGCTTCGGCGTCGGCGTGTCGACGCAGACGAGCAGGCCGTCGGCGTCCGGGAGGGCGTCCGGGTGCGTCAGCAGGCCGTCTTCGTCGAGCCAGCGGAGCGTCTCCGGGGCCTCGTCGGGCTCGCCGAAGGAGACACGCACCTTCGCGCCGCGCCGGAGCAGCGCCCGGCCGAGGGCGAGGGCGCTGCCCAGCGCGTCCGCGTCCGGCCGCACGTGGCCGAGGATCGTCACGTCGCCGGCCGCCGCGAGCAGGGCCGCCGCGTCCCGGATGTCCTGCGCCGAAGTAGGGGTCACAGTGCGTCACGCTACGCTCTGCGGGATGCCTGAGTACGCGATGCTGGTCTACCCGTCGGCCAACCGGGTCTACGCCGCCTCCTCCCCCGCGCTGCTGCGCGCCGAGCTGGCGGTGTTCGGCGCGGGCCTGGCGGCCGAGCTGTCCGCGATCGAGGAGGTCGAGCTCGGTGGCGTCGGTTACGTCCGGTTCACCAGCTCGGCGCCGCTCGGCGAGGCCGATCTCGCGCTCCTGTCGAACGTCTCGTCGTTGTACGCGCTGTTCGAGCTGGGTGACGGCGTCCTCCGCCCGGTGCCCGTGACACCGCTGGCCAAGGCCGACTCGGACCTGCTGACCATCCAGAAGTACGCGGGCAAGACGAACGAGCTGTTCACCAAGCTGCTGGTGAACGTGACGCTGCTGGCGACGGCGGACCCGTTCTCGGACCGGCCGAAGTACCTGCTCGACCCGCTGTGCGGCCGCGGCACCACGCTGAACCAGGCGATGATGTACGGCCTGCACGCGACCGGCCTGGACGTCGACGCGAAGGACTTCGAGGCGTACGAGGCGTTCATCAAGACCTGGCTGCGGAACAAGCGCGTGAAGCACACTGCCGAGTCGGGCCAGCTGCGGCGCAACAAGGTCCGCCTCGGCCGCCGGCTCGACATCGAGTACGCGTTCGGCAAGGAAGCGTACAAAGCGGGCGACACGCGCAAGCTGACCTACTTCAACGCCGACACGCTGACGACCGACGAGGTGCTGCGGGCGAACTCCTGCGACGTGATCGTCACCGACGCGCCGTACGGCGTCCAGCACGGGAGCCACCGCGAGGCGGGGTTGCAGCGCAGCCCGCGCGACCTGCTCGCGGCGGCCGTTCCGGTGTGGACCCGGGTGCTGAAGCCCGGCGGCGCGCTCGGGATCTCCTGGAACACGACCGTGCTGCCGCGGGAGGAGCTGGTCGCGGTGCTCCGGAAGGCCGGGCTGGACGTCCGCGAAGGCGGGCCGTGGGAGGAGTTCGCCCACCGCGTCGACCAGGCCATCCTGCGCGACCTGGTCGTCGCGGCGAAACCGGCGTCCTGAGCCGGCACCGCCCTACTGGGTGAGCTCCGCCGGGGCCTGACCGTTCTCCACCGGCGCCACCGCGGGAGCGGGCGAGGGCGGCGTGCTCAGGCCGCGCTTCACCGAGTCCAGAATGGACAGTCCCTGGCCGACGAGCCCGGCGGCCATCTCGCCGAGGCCGTCGGCACCGTTGAGGATGTTGACGTTCGCCCCCGACAGGCCCCGGCCGGCTTCCTTGACGATCTGCGGCAGCTGGTCGATCAGCATCCGGTCGAGCGCGACCCGGTTGTGCGACGCGGCCGCCTCTGCCTGGATGCGCATCTTCTCCGCCTCGGCGACCGCCAGGATGCGGATCCGCTCGGCCTCGGCGTCGGCCGGCTTGATCACCTCGGCGACCAGCTGCTGCTGCCGCAGCTCGGCTTCGCGCTGGGCCAGCTCGGTCCGCGCGTCGATGACCTCCTGCTGCGCCTTCGCCTGCGCGAGCGGGCCGGCCTGGGCGGCCTCGGCCTGCGCCGCTTCGACCTCGGCGCGGTACTGCGCCTGCACGATCGACGTCTGCCGGGCGTACTCGGCCTGCGTCCGCTGCGACTTCTGCTCGGCTTCGGCCGCGGTCTGGTTCGCCACGGCCTGGGCGATCTGCGCGTCCCGCTGGATGGCGGCGTTGTGCGGCGCGGCCATCGCGGCGATGTAGCCGAGCTTCATGTCGTCGATCGACTGGATCTGCAGCGCGTCGACGGTCAGGCCGATCTTCGCCATCTCCACCGCCGAGCCGTCCAGCACCTCGGTGGCGAGCTTCTGCCGCTCGGTGATGATCTCCTCGACGGTCATCGACCCGATGATGGACCGCAGGTGCCCGGCGAAGATCCGGCCGGTCAGCACGGACATCTGGTCCTGGTCGGAGAGGAACCGCTGGCCGGCGTTGACGATGCTTTCGGTGTCGTTGCCGACCTTGAACGCGATCACCGCCCGCACCGTCAGGGCGATGGCCTGCTTGGTCACGCACACTTCGGTCACCTCCGCCTCGCACATGGCGAGGGTGAGGAACCGGACTTTCCGGAAAACCGGCATGACGAACGCACCGTGGCCGGTGACGACCCGGAACGGCGACGCGCCCTTGCTGCTCTTGCCCCCGGAGATCAGCATCGCCTCGTTGGGAGCGGGCACGCGGTAACCGAACATCGGCTGTCCTTTGGAAATCACTCAGAAATGGGATCCGAGGCGTCCCACGCCACGACGTCGACCGTGCGCCGTCCCCGGGATTCCACGACCAGGACGGTCGTGCCCTTCGGCAGCTCCGTGTCGGACCAGGCAAGGAAGGTTTCCAGGCCACCCCTGATCCTGATCAGCACCTCCCCGGGGCCCCGCTGCCCGCGGGTGCCGACCAGGAGGACTCCGGTGCGGCCGGACGGGGAGAGATCGGAGTGCACGGTGCCGACCTCCCCTCGGTGGCCGTCTCGGTGCGGGGTGACCCCCGCCACCCACCATTGTGCTCCCGGCGGACGCGCGAAGCGGGCACTGTGAGGTTCCGATCAGGAGGCAACCAGGCGGGCCGCTCAGGCGTACGCGGCTATACTCCGGTTCGTGAGCGTCGAGCAGCGTCCCCTGCGTGCGGACGCCCGGCGCAACCGGGAAGCGCTCGTCGCGGCGGCGCGGGAAGTCTTCGGCGCCAAGGGGGTCGACGCCCCGCTCGACGAGATCGCCCGGCGCGCCGAGGTCGCGATCGGCACCCTCTACAACCGGTTCCCGACGCGGGCCGACCTCGTCGAGGCCGCGTTCCTGCCGGCGCTGCAGGAAGCCGAGGCCGTGCTCGAGGAGGCCCTCGCGTGCGAGGACCCGTGGGCCGGTTTCGTCCTGTTCGTCGAGCGTTCGGTGCGGATGCAGGTCTCCGACCGCGGCTTCACCGAGGTGTGCTCGCGGACGTTCGACCCGGCGTCCGGGCTGGAAAAAGCCAAGCAGGCCAACGGTTCCCGGATGCAGCGGGTGGTCTCGCGCGCCCAGGACGCGGGCGTGCTGCGCCCGGACTTCGCGCTCGTGGACTTCGCGGTGGTGTTCGCGGCGGCCGCGGCGGCACAGGACTGGCGGCACGGGATCGCCCTGGTGCTCGACGGTCTGCGCCCGTGAGCTGGCTCGCCGACACGGCCACCTCCTACGACACGGTGGCTTCGAGCTACGCCGAGTTCGTGGCCGACGCACTCGAGAAGCAGCCGTACATGCGGGCGGCACTGGCGTTGTTCGCGGCGGAGGTCGACGGCCCGGCGGTCGACGTCGGCTGCGGGCCCGGGCAGTTCACGGCGCACCTGGCTTCGCTGGGCGTCGACGCGTCCGGCATCGACCTGTCACCCGAAATGGTGAACCTGGCCCGGCGCGCCCACCCGGAACTGCGGTTCGAGGTGGGGTCGATGACGGACCTCCCGCTCGGCGACGCGTCCATGGCGGGGGTGCTGGCGTTCTGGTCGCTGATCCACGTCCCGGACGAGGCGGTGCCGGTCGCGCTGGGCCACTTCCACCGCGTGCTGCGGCCGGGTGGCCTGCTGGTGATCGGCTACCACGTCGGCGTGGGGACGCGGCGGAAGACCTCGGGCTACGGCGGGCACCCGATGCGGGTCGACGTCCACCTGCGGCAGCCGTGGTGGCTGGCGCGGCGGGTGCGGGAGGCCGGGTTCACCGTGGACGCGGAGTGGCTGCTGAACCCCGGGGCCGAGGTCGCCCAGGCGATTCTCTTCGCTTCACGCTGAGTCGTTGGTGAGTTACGCTCCATCCATGAAGATGGGGGTTTTCCGCCGGTTCGGCGTGTTCGTGACTGTTGTCCTCTCGACGCTGGTGTTCTGCGCGTCCGCCGCGCACGCCGCGCCGACGCCGCTGGGCAAGCAGAACTGGGTGGTCAGCGTCGCCGGGTTCACCGACGCCGTCGGCAGCAACTACCTGCGGCTCGGCTACCTGGTGTTCGACCCGTCGAGCAACGCCGTCCAGCACAACTTCTGGACCTGGAGCCAGCGTGACTACCCCGTCCCGGTGAGCAGCGGGGACGTCTACTACTGCGGCGAGTTCCAGCCGGGCACCAACCCGCGTAACAACTGCCCGATCAAGACCGCGCCCGGGTTCACCGGCGACCCGAACGGCCACTTCACCGGCACGTACAACTACGACTCGACGTCCGGCCAGGTGGCGATCACCTGGACGAGCAGCACGATCAACGGCTCGACGACCGCGGTGAACCTCGGCGAGACCTGGGCGGTGTCGGAGCTGCACCCGGGCCTGGGCCGGATGCAGCTGGTCGGCGACACGTACTCGATCACCGGTGGTTACGCCTACGGCAGCAACGCCTCGCTGGCCCAGACCAGCAAGGCGTCGATGAGCACGCTCCGGGCGACGCAGCGTTCGTACGTGTACGAGGCGCAGAGCTGGAACAACAAGAAGATCACCACCGTGGCCCGCGGGTCGGCGGGCAGCTTCACCGTGGGCCCCACGTGGAACGCCTGCACGGACGGTTCGTGCCTCGGGTACGTCCAGAAGAAAGCGGGCTGCGACGCGGCGTCCTGCTGCGGAACACCGAGCACCCCCGGCTACGCGGCGTGCGTGCAGAAGCTGGCCGACACGGGCGACCGCCGGTTCTACTACCTGACCGGCGACTTCGGCGGCCGGCGCAACAGCTACGAGTTCTGGTGCGAGTGCCTGTCTTACGACGGGTGCTACCTGCTGAACAGCCACGTGCGGCCGATGCTGCAGGTGATCGACGACTCGGGGACGTTCCAGGGCTGGGTGGGTGCCGAGGTCAGCCCTGACCGGAGCGGGACCCGGACGCAGGAGGGTGAGTACTACGGGGCGTTCGCGATGGTCGCTTAGGTCACGACAGGCGCTCCCCCACGAACTTCACGATCTCCGGCAGTGCTCCCCGCCAGTACTCGTCGTCGTGCTTGCCCGGCGAGAAGCGGGACACCTGCGGGTTCACGGCCTTCACCAGCTTGCGGTCCGCACCCAGGAACGGGTCCGACTCGCCGCACCACACGCCGAGGCCGGTGGGGCGCAGCTCTGCCGTGTGCAGCAAGGGCTCGGAGTCCCGCCAGTTCGCCTCGTCCGCGAACACCTTGCGGCTGCGGGCGTCCGGCCAGCTGACGAACAACGCCGCGCTCGCCGTGGCCACCGCCTTCAGGTCCGGGTGCGCCCGGGCGAACCGCAACGCTCCGAAGCCGCCCATCGAAATGCCGAACACCGCCGACGGCGGGCGCAGGTCGCGGGCCGCCAGCCAGGCCGGGACTTCGTCGGTGAGCATGCGCTGCGGGTCGTCCGGGCCGTCGGTTTTCACCCAGTAGTGGTCGCCGTCGAGGGCCGCGATGGCGAAGGGCGGGGTTCCGGCGCGGACCGCCGCCGTCAGGACGTCGGGGACACCGAGGGAGAGGAACGTCCGGGCCCGGGCGCCGCGGCCGTGCAGGGCCAGGCACACCGGCAACCCCGCGGCCGGCACCCCGGACGGGGTGATCAGCACCAGGTCGACGTCGGTGCCGCGGGCCGCCGAGCGCATGCGCTGGACCGTGACCGGCTCGGTCACGCCCGACGGCCGGGTCGGCGCGGGTACCGGAGGGGGTCCGGGCGGAGGCTCGGACGGCGAGCAGCCCGCCAGCAGCGCCAAGGCACTGCCGGCGAGCAAGCCGCGGCGGGAGAGCACGGGTCAGCCCCGGCTCTCCTCCTCCGCGAACTCGTCGTCTGCGGAGTCTTCGGCGTCTTCGGCTTCGCGAGGGGCCTTGTACGGGTCGGCGTCGCCCGCGTGCTGGGCGCCCGTCGCGCGGCGGGCGACCTCGGCGTCGGCCTCACGGGCCTTGGCCAGCAGGTCCTCGATCCGCTTCGACTCCTCGGGAATCGTGTCGGCGACGAAGGTCAGCGTCGGGGTGTAGCGGACGCCGGTGCCCTGCCCGACCTTCGTGCGCAGCACACCGCGCGCCGATTCGAGCGCGGCCGCCGCGCCGGCGAAGTCCGGGACGGAGTCCAGCTTCTCGCCGAGGACCGTGTAGTACACCGTGGCGTCGTGCAGGTCGCCGGTGACCTTCGTGTCCGTGATGGTCACGTAGTCCAGCCGGGGGTCCTTGACCTCGTGTTCGATCGCGGACGCCACGATCTGCGAGATCCGCTTCGCGAGCTTGCGAGCCCGAGCCGGATCAGCCATGTCGTTCTCCTAGGAAGATCTAATCGTCTGGACCGAGCAGCCGGCGGCGGGCGGAGAGCAGTTCGAACTCCGGCCGGCTCGCCACGTACCGCTCACACGAGTCGAGCACGTCCCGGACGTGCTCGCCACCTTCGGCCACCACGGCCACCCCGATGAGGGTCCGGCGGTGCAGGTCGGTGTGCCCGGCTTCGGCCACCGATACGGCGAAGCGCTTGCGCACCTCGGCCAGCACCGGACGGACCACGGATCGCTTCTGCTTCAGCGAATGGACGTCGCCGAGCAGGATGTCGAGCTCGAGAGCTCCGACGAACATAGGCAAATTTTGGTGTGTAGTAGGGAAGCGCCGGGTGCGCGCGGGGTTTCCCGCACGCACCCGGCCCCGAACATCAGGAACGCGGCTTCTCGCGCTGCTCGTACGTCTCGATGATGTCGTCGACCTTGATGTCGCCGTACGAACCGAGCGTCAGACCGCACTCGTAGCCCTCGCGGACCTCGACCACGTCGTCCTTGAACCGCCGCAGCGAGCTGATCGGCAGGTTCTCCGCCACGACGGTGCCGTCGCGGAGCAGACGGGCCCGGGCGTTGCGCCGGATCTCGCCGGACATGACCAGGCAACCCGCGATCGTGCCGATCTTGGAGGACTTGAAGACCTCGCGGACCTCCGCGCGGCCCAGCTCGACCTCTTCGTACTCCGGCTTGAGCATGCCCTTGAGGGCCTGCTCGATCTCGTCGATCGCCTGGTAGATGACCGTGTAGTACCGGACGTCGACGCCCTCGCGGGTGGCCCGCTCGGTCGCCTTGCCCTGGGCGCGGACGTTGAACCCGAGGACGATCGCGTCGGACGCGGTCGCCAGGTCGATGTCCGACTCGGTCACGCCACCGACACCGCGGTGGACCACGTTCAGCTCGACCTCGTCGCCGACGTCCAGCTGGAGCAGCGAGGCTTCGAGGGCCTCGACCGTACCCGAGTTGTCACCCTTGATGATCAGGTTGAGGCTGTTCGTCTCCTTCAAGGCGGAGTCGAGGTCCTCGAGGCTGACCCGCTTGCGGCGCGACGCGTTGAGCGCGTTGCGCGTGCGAGCCGACCGGCGCTCGGCGATCTGCCGGGCGACGCGGTCCTCGTCGACCACCAGGAAGGTGTCACCCGCGCCCGGCACCGACGTGAAGCCGATGACCTGGACGGGCCGCGACGGCAGCGCCTCGGTGACGTCGACGTTGTGCTCGTCGACCATCCGGCGGACGCGGCCGTAGGCGTCACCCGCCACGACCGAGTCACCGACGCGCAGCGTGCCGCGCTGGACCAGGACGGTGGCCACCGGGCCGCGGCCGCGGTCGAGGTGCGCCTCGATCGCGACACCCTGGGCCTCCATGTCCGGGTTGGCCCGGAGGTCCAGAGCGGCGTCGGCGGTCAGCAGGATCGCCTCGAGCAGGCCGTCGATGTTGATGTTCTGCCGCGCGGAGATCTCGACGAACATCGTGTCGCCGCCGTACTCCTCGGCGACCAGGCCGTACTCGGTCAGCTGCTGCCGGATCTTGTCCGGGTTCGCGCCTTCCTTGTCGATCTTGTTGATCGCGACCACGATCGGGGCCTTGGCGGCCTGCGCGTGGTTGATCGCCTCGACCGTCTGCGGCATCACACCGTCGTCGGCCGCCACCACGATCACCGCGATGTCGGTCGAGTTCGCACCACGGGCACGCATGGCGGTGAACGCCTCGTGACCCGGGGTGTCGATGAAGGTGATCAGCCGCGGGTTGCCGTCGAGCTCGGTCTCGATCTGGTACGCACCGATGTGCTGCGTGATGCCGCCGGCCTCGCTCTCGCGGACCTTCGTCTTCCGGATCGTGTCGAGCAGGCGGGTCTTACCGTGGTCGACGTGACCCATGATGGTCACGACGGGCGGCCGGACCTGCAGGTCCTCTTCCTCGCCGGAGTCTTCGCCATACGTGATGTCGAAGGTCTCCAGGAGTTCGCGGTCCTCCTCCTCGGGGCTGACGACCTGAACGTTGTAGTTCATTTCGCCGCCGAGCAGCTCGAGGATGTCGTCCGACACGGACTGCGTCGCGGTGACCATCTCGCCGAGGTGGAAGAGCACCTGCACCAGCGAAGCCGGGTTGGCGTCGATCTTCTCGGCGAAGTCGGTCAGCGAGGCACCGCGCGGCAGCCGGATCGTCTCGCCCTGGCCCTTGGGCAGGCGGACGCCGCCGACGCTGGGCGCCTGCATGTTGTCCATGTACTCCTGGCGCTTCTGCCGCTTCGACTTGCGGCCCTTGCGCGAGGGACCACCGGGACGCCCGAAGGCACCCGCGGTACCGCCACGGCCACCGGGGCCGCCACGACCGCCGCCGCCACCGCGGAAGCCGCCGCCACCGGCCGGGGCGCCGCCCCCACCGGGACCGCCGCCACCCGGGCGGAAGCCGCCGCCACCGCCGCCGCCACCGGGGCCGCCGCGGAAGCCACCGCCGCCGCCACCGCCACCGGGACCGCCGCGGAAACCGCCGCCGCCACCGGGACGACCGCCGCCGCCGGGGCCGCCACGGGCACCGCCACCGGGGCCACCGCGGGCGCCGCCACCGGGACCGGCGGGACGCTGCGTGCGGCCCGGCATCATGCCGGGGTTCGGCCGCGGGGGCATGTTGCCCGGGCTCGGCCGGTTGCCACCGGCGCCACCGCCCGGCCGCGGGGCCGGACGGTCACCGCCGGCGCCACCGCCGGGACGCGGGGGCCGGTTGTCGCCGCCCTGGCCGCCACCGGGGCGCGGAGCCTGCGGACGCGGGGCCGGGGCGCCGGAACCGACGCCGAACGGGTTGTTGCCGACGCGCGGGGTGCGCGGGCCGGGCTTGGGACCGCCGGGCTTGGGGCCCTGCGGCTTCGGCGGGACGACCGAACCGGTGCCGCCCGAGGAGGACACAGGGGGCGTGGCCGGGGTGTCCTGCTTGGGAGCGGCGGGCGCGTCCGCTTTCGCGGCCGGGACCTGCTGCTGGGGTGCGGGCGCAGCGGGCTGCTGACGCGGGCCGGGCCGCGGACCGGGGCGCTGCCCCGGGGTGGCCGGCTTCGCCGCCGCGGGCGCCTGCTGCTGGGGTGCCGCCGGAGCCGACGTAGCCGACACAGCCGGAGCGGGCGCCGCCTGGGCCGCCGGAGCCTGCTGGGCAGGCGCGGGGGGCTTCGGGGCGGCGGGCCCGGGCTTGGCGGCCGGCGGGCCGGGGCGCGCCGACGGGCCGGGGGTGGGCTTCTTGGCGCCCTTGGGCGCATACGCGTCGCGGAGACGACGGGCGACGGGCGCCTCGACCGTGGACGACGCGGACTTGACGAACTCGCCCTGTTCCTTCAACTTCGCGAGCACGTCCTTGCTGGTGATGCCGAGCTCCTTCGCGAGCTCGTGTACGCGGGCCTTGCCTGGCACAACTCTCCTCATCTAGGGGAGGCCAGGCGGAAAACCCGCTGACCTCGTCCTTATTGTCTGACGCTCATGGCTTCAGCTTCACGGCTGACTCATGACGGGTCGACCTGCTTCCTTGCTTCCTCGCGACCCCGGGGACGTCCCGGGTTCGTGGTGCTGGGTTCGTGGTGCTTCAGTGCGCCCGACGTACTCGCGGACCTCGCGGGCGTCGAGCGCCCCGGGAGCCCGCAGGGCCCTCGGGAAAGCTCGCCGCCGCTCGGCCTTGGCCAGGCAGTCCGGGTCGGGGTGCAGCCAAGCCCCCCGGCCCGGCAGCCGCCGACGCTCGTCGACGACCACCCGCCCGGCCACCGCGACCACGCGCAGCAGCTCACCGATCAATGCCCGCCGCTTGCAGCCGACACAAGTCCGCACCGGGGAATTCCGGTGGGGCTGGTGCTCGGCTACCCGCCGCGGGCTTCGAACCACTCCTGAGTCTAGCGCTTCGACCTTCACTCAGCCGAACCGGTTGTCGCGGCGGGCCGCGGCGGACGGGCGTGGTCTTGATCACCCTCGTCGTCCGCCGGTGCGGCGTCGCTGCGGATGTCGATCCGCCAGCCGGTCAGGCGGGCGGCGAGGCGGGCGTTCTGGCCCTCCTTGCCGATCGCCAGCGACAGCTGGAAGTCCGGCACCACGACACGGGCGGTCTTCGCCCGCTCGTCCACGACTCGTACCGAAACAACCTTCGCGGGCGAGAGGGCATTCCCGACGAACCGAGCGGGATCCTCGGAGTAGTCGATGATGTCGATCTTCTCGCCGGCCAGCTCGCTCATCACGTTGCGCACCCGCGCGCCGACCGGGCCGATGCAGGCACCCTTGGCGTTGACGCCCGGCACGGTGGACTTGACCGCGATCTTCGTGCGGTGCCCGGGCTCGCGCGCCACGGCGGCGATCTCGACCGTGCCGTCGGCGATCTCCGGCACCTCGAGCGCGAACAGCTTGCGCACCAGGTTCGGGTGCGAGCGCGAGAGCGTGATCTGCGGGCCGCGGTTGCTGCGCGAGACCGTGACCACGTACGCCTTGATCCGGCTGCCGTGCTCGTAGGACTCCCCGGCGACCTGCTCGCCGGAGGGCAGCACGCCCTCGGTGTCACCCACCTGGACGACGACCATGCCGCGCGCGTTCGCCCGGGCGTCGCGCTGGATGACGCCGGCGACGATCTCGCCCTCCTTGGTGGAGAACTCGCCGAAGGTCTTCTCGTGCTCGGCGTCGCGCAGCCGCTGCAGGATGACCTGGCGCGCGGTGGTGGCGGCGATCCGGCCGAAGCCCTCCGGGGTGTCGTCCCACTCCTCGTCGACCTGGCCGTCGTGGGTCAGCGTGTGCGCGAGCACGCGCACCAGGCCCGTCTTGCGGTCGATGTCGATGCGGGCGTGCGGCTGGTGGCCCTCGGTGTGCTTGTACGCGGTGAGCAAGGCCGTCTCGATGGCCTCGATCACCGTTTCGAAGGGGATGTCCTTGTCCCGTTCGATCGCCCGCAGCGCGGCGATGTCGACGTTCACTTCGACCCCTTCTCCGTCTCGGCCGCGATCAAGCCGGACGCGTCGTCTTCGAGCAGTTTCAGGTCCTCGGCGGGCGGCTGCTTGAACTCGATCTCCACGACCGCCTTCGCCACGTCGGCGTAGCGGACGTCGCGGATCTTGCCGCCTTCGAGGACGCGGGCAGCGTGCTCGCCCGCGTGGCCGACCCGGCCGATGAAGGCCGCGCCGTCGGCCGGGGTGACCTTGACCAACCGGAACCGCGCGCGCCGCCAGTGCCGCTGCTGGGTGAGCGGGCGGTCGAGCCCCGGCGAGGTGACCTCCAGCGTGTAGGCGCTCGCCAGCACGTGGTCGTTCTCGTCGAGCGCCGCCGAGACCTTGCGGCTGACCTCGGCGACCTCGTCCAGCCCGACACCGTCGTCGGCGTCGACGACGACCTTGACCAGCTGCCGCCGGCCGGCCTGCTGCACCTCGAACGAATCGAGGTCGAAACCCGCGGCGGTGACGGCTTCGGCCACTATCGGCTGAAGCCGGCTGGCGAGTTCTCCTGGCACGTGGGGGTCTCCTTGCTCGGGCTGGGTGGTCGGGTCGGTGGTGGACCAGCTTATCCGGTCGCCCGCTCACCCCGCGCGAGCGGCGGGGCCGCCCCGGGGCCTGGCAGGATGGGGCGGCGTGACCGGAAGACCGACCGAGCTGACCCGTCGTACCGCCCTCCGCGCGGGGGCGCTGGCCGCGCTGGCCGTCCCCCTCGCCGCCTGCGGGCCCGGCTACGACGAAAGCCCCGACCCGCTGCAGCCGCTGCTGGCCGCCGCCCAGGCCGACGCCGACGCGGCACGAGCGCTGGCCAAGGGCGCGGACGCCGACGTCGCCGGCCAGCTGGCCGATGCGCGCGCGGCACACGCGGCCGCCCTCAAGTCCGAAGTGGACCGCTTGAACCGGCCCAAGCCGACACCGGCACCGGCGCCGCCTGCCCCTGCGGCGCTGGGCGGCCTGAAGGAGCGGCTGGCGACGGCGCGCAAGCAGGCCGAAGACCTCGTCGGCGGGTTGCCGCGCTACCGCGCCGGGCTGGTCGCCGCGGTGGCGGCGGGCTGCGCGGCGCTGCAGCGCACCGCCCCGGCGCTGGGTCCGGGCGAGGACGCCCCGAAGGTGGGCACCGCCCCGGCCGGCGCGGTGCCGCCGGAGGCGGTGGACCCGCTGCAGGTGGCGCTGGCGGCCGAGCACGCGGCCGTGTGGGTGTACGGACTGGTCAGCGCGTTCCTGCCGGGCGAATTCGGCGACGCGGAGAAGAGCGGCGCGGCCGAACACGCCCTGCGCCGCGACTACCTGCAGACGACGCTCTCGGCGGCCGGGGCGACCCCGGTGGCACCCGAGGCGGCGTACGTGCCGAAGAACCCGGTGACGGACGCGAAGTCGGCGTCCCAGGTGGTGGCGACGGCCGAAGCGGACTGCGCGGCGGCGTGGCTCGCGGTGATCGACCACACCGACGACGCGGGCCTGCGGACCACGGCGCTGCACGCGTTGGTCGCGGCTTCGCGGCGAGGCACGCCGTGGCGCTCCGAGGCCGGCGCGAAGCCGGTCGCGATCGCGATGCCCGGCCAGTCGAGCTGACCCCGGCTCAAGCGCCCCAAGGCGGCCTTGGTTGCGTCCAGCGCACCGACGGCCGCCTTGGGCGCTCCATCCATGCCCCCACCACCACCCTCAATGGAGGCGCTTCGCGCCGCAGTGCTGGTTCAACGCACCGAAGACCACATCGGGGCGCTTGGGGCGGGTCAGGGGTGGAGGTCGGCCGAGAGGCGGAGCGCGTCGTCGGCGATCGACTCGATCAGGTCCTTGTCCTGGTGCTTGGCGTAGAAGTCGGCCAGCACGATCGTCGTGTCCGTGCCCTCGACCTTCGACGCGTACGCCGCGTCATCGCTGCTCACGCTCGGGGCGCCGGCGCCGGTGAACGTCTTGTCCTTCACCATGTCGGTGACGTTGCCGGTGCCGTCCTTCTCGGTCAGCGCCTTGAGCGCCTTCGCCTTCGCCGAGTCCGGCATGCCGACCACCACCACGGACACCAGTGCCTTCGCCCCGCCCGACTCCGTCGTGTACAGCGCGCGGACCAGCGACCGGCACGGGTTGTCCTGGAAGAACTCCTTGGTCTTGGTGTAGGACTTCGCGACGCAGTCGTCGGACTTCTCCGGCCCGGCGACCTTGGTGAACTTGAACTGCCCGGTGTTCTGCGCCGGGGGCTGCGCGACCGGCTTGTCCGGGGTCGAGTCGTGCCGGATCAGGAACCACAGCAGCCCGGAGACGACGGCGATCGCGACCAGTCCGGCGCCCTTGAGGAGCACGGACCGGTTGTCGCGAGCCGGCGGTCCCGGCACGGGCGGGCGGGGCTGCGGGGGCACCGCGCCCAGCGGGGCCGTGTCGGACGGGCCTGGGGTGAAATGCGCACCAACCACGGGTGCATACGGTAGTTCACCCTCCCCCGGCGGTTCACTCGAATGCGGGTAAGAGGCGTTCGACGTCGTCAAGCGTGTTGTAGAGGTGGAAGCCCACCCGCACCCGGCCGCCGCGGACGCTCGACACGACGCCCGCCGCGGCCACCCGCTCCGGGTCCGCGTCGAGCGCCACGATCGCGGTGCCGCGCGGCGGCCGCCCGAGCTTCTCCAGCAACGTGTCGGCGAGGCCGGTGTCGTGCGCCCGGACCTGGGCGAGGTCCAGGCCGGCGAAGTACTCCAGTGCCACGGCGGAGCCGACCTGGGCCAGCCAGACGGGTGAGAGGTCGAACGCGCGGGCGTCCGCGGCCAGGCGCAGCGGGAGGCCGTAGACGGTGGCCCACGGGTCCTCCCCCGCGTACCAGTTCGCCGCGACCGCGCGGGTGCGCTCCTGGGCGTCCGGCCGCACCGCGAGCCACGCGCTGCCGCGCGGCGCGCAGAGCCACTTGTAGCCCGCCCCGGCCACCCAGTCCGCCCAGCCGAGGTCCAGCGGCAGCCAGCCGACCGCCTGGGTCGCGTCGAGCAGCACGGCCGCCCCGGCGGCTTCGGCCGCGGCCCGCAGCGCCGGGAGGTCGGCGATCCGGCCGTCGGCGGACTGGACGACGCTCACCGCGACGACGTCGTGGCCCTCGACCCGCGACGGCAGCACGTCCAGGGGCACCTCGGTCACGGTGACACCGGGGTTCGCCGCGAAGGGGAAGGTCACGCTGGTGAAGTCGCCTTCCGCGGCGAGCACGCGCGTGCCGGCGGGCAGCGCGGCGGCGACGTTCGCGACGAGCTGCGAGACCGACGCACCGCTCGCGACGCGCCCGGGTTCGACGCCGACCAGCCGCGCGAACGCGGCCCGCGCCCGCGAGACGTACTCGTCGAACTCCCCCGGCCGGGTCGCCCCGGTCCGCCACCGTTCCACCGAGCCGGCCACGGCTTCGGCCACCGGTGCGGGCGGGACGCCCACGCTGGGCGTGTTCAGGTATCCGGGCGGGGCGGCGAACTCGGTTCCGAAGGCACGCATGCCCCCGAGCCAAGCAGATCGGGCCGGGCCGGCTCACCCGATTTACGGCAGCAGCGCCGTGACGTCGGCGTAGGAGGGCGGCGTCAGCGGCAGGTCACGGCCGTCGCGCACGGCCAGCGCGGTCGCGGTCGCGGCGGCGAGCGCCACCCGGTACGGCAGCGACCCCAGGCTGACCCGCGCGACGCCCAGCTCCGCCAGCCCGGCCAGGGTGCCCTTCCCGGGCAGGAACAGCAGGTTGAGCGGCACGCCGACGGCGACGATCCGCTCGACGCCGTCCGGCTCGGCGAGACCGGGCACGAAGACGCCGTCCGCGCCCGCCGCCGCGTACGCCCGCACCCGCCGTTCGGCTTCGGCGAGCGAGCGGTCGCCCGACCAGTGCGTGTCGGTCCGGGCGTTGACGAACAGGCCGGGCACCCGGTCCTTCACCGCCGTGACCAGGGCGCACTGGACGTCGACCGGGGCGAGCGAGCCGTCGGCCCGGCCGTCTTCGAGGTTGACGCCCACCGCGCCCGCGCCGGCCAGCTCGGCCGCGAGATCGGCGACGGCGGCCGGGTCCGCGCTGAAGCCGTCGGCGACGTCGACGCTGACGAGCACGTCCAGCCGCGCCAGGCGGGTGGCGAGTGCGACGGTCGCGTCGCGCGTCGACGGGGCGCCGTCGGGCTCCCCCGCCGCCGCGGAGACGCCGAGGCTGGTCGTGCCCAGTGCGCGGAAGCCCTGCGCGGCGAGGAAGGCGCCGACGCCGAACTCCCACGCGTTGGGCAGCAGCAGCGGCGAGCCGGGGACGTGCAGGGCACGGAATTCGTCCATGGTCCGAACCTAGGCCCGCGACGCTTCGGCGGGCACCGAAGCGAACTGCGCCAGCACAC
The DNA here is from genome assembly GCF_053601335.1 of Amycolatopsis sp. NPDC004747. Lineage (NCBI taxonomy): Bacteria > Bacillati > Actinomycetota > Actinomycetes > Pseudonocardiales > Pseudonocardiaceae > Amycolatopsis > Amycolatopsis sp. NPDC004747. The sequence continues at coordinate 18,021 of NZ_JBSGBQ010000022.1, forward strand.
CCGGGACGGCTTCGACCGCGAACGCGAGCCCCTCGGCGGCATCGGCGTCGCGGACCGCGTAGGCGCCGGAGCCCGCCGCGGTGGTCGCGGTGAACGTCGCGAGACCGCGGCGGCGCTGGAACACCGACTGCTTCACGGTCCAGCCGATCACCCCGTCCCGGCTCAGCACGGCCGTGCTCCGCCGGACCGAGCCCGCGCGCGTCACCAGGTGGCGGCCGCGCAGGCCGTGCCCGAGGCCGCGGTAGGCGTCGAGGGCGAGCAGGACCGCGACCGGCAGCGCGACGACGGCAAGGGCCGCGGCGAGCACCAGCAGGACGTCGGTGAGCAGCGCGCCGAGCAGCACCAGGACGAGCACCGGCGTGAGCGCGGTGAGCAGGGCCCACCGCAGGCGTCGTCCGCGGGCGGCCACCGGGTGCGGCGTCAGCCCGGCCGTTTCGACGCGCTCGCCCAGCACCTGCGCGGCGACGTTGTGGGCGACGGCTTTCGGCGCCGCGGGCAGCAGGGTCTTGGCCTCGGTCTTGTCGTCCTCGCGCCGCAGGCCGGTGGCGATGGCGTCCACGCGGGCGGCACCGGCGAGCCGGACGCCGAGCGGCTCCACCAGTTCGACGCCGCGCAGGCGCCGTTCCTCGACGGTGGTCGACCGGGTGGTGAACAGCCCGCGGCGGACGCGCAGGGTGCCGCCCGGTTCGCGGTCGAGCCGGTAGTGCCACCACATTTCGGCGAACAGGCCGACGGCACCGGCCACGCCGGCGACCACCGCCAGGACGAGCAGGAGCAGGATGCTCACGGCGAGCGGCAGGTCGCCGAAGAGGTGGAGCAGCCACTTCAGCAGCCCGCCGCCGGCACCGAACCAGTCCGCGATCTTGAACAGTGTGCCGAAGGCGGCAAACCCGAGCGCCGGCGCGACGAACGAGACCGGGGCGTAACGGATCCACCGTGGGTCGAGTGTCGCGAGTGGACCGTCTTGGATGGACGGTTCCGGGAGCCGGTGCAGGAGCTCGGCGCGCAGGGCTTCGGCGTCCGCCCTGGCGAGCGGGGACAGGGCGATCCGGTCGTGCTGCCCGGTGCCGATGGACAGCGCGGCGACGCCGAACGCGCGGTGCAGCGGGTTGGCCGTCAGGTCGACGGTGCGGATCCGGTCGCGCGGCAGGGATTTGCGCGTGTGGACGACGAAGCGGAATTCGATCTCGAGGCGTTCCGCCGTGCAGCGGAAGCGGGTGTGGCGCCAGCGGACGTACTCGGCGAGCACGCCCGCGCCGACGAGGAGCGCGGCGGCCGGGACGAGCCAGAGGGCCCGGGTGCCGATGGCGACCGGGGTGCCGGCGGAGACGGCGACGCCGGCCATGAGGATCGCCGCGACGCCGATCGCGCGCCGGTCCAGGCGTCGCCAGCCGGCCGCGGCGGGACTGCGCCGGTCCTCGACCGCCCGGGCGTGCGGTTCGCGGGAGCCGGTTTCGCCACCCGGGACGTGCGCGCCGCCGCCGGTCACGTCGCGTCCCCGGGCGTGGCGCCCGTGCGTTCGGTCAGCTGTTCGGCCACGTCGGCCGCGACCTGCGCGTCGAGGCCGGTGAGCCGGACCGCGCCGCGGGCCGAGGCCGTCGTCACCGTGACCGTCGCGAGGCCGAAGCGCTGCTGGAGCGGGCCGCGCAGGGTGTCGACCGTCTGGACGCGCGACAGCGGCGCCACCCGCCACTCCTGCCACAGGAATCCCGAGCGCGCGTACACCGCCGTGTCCGTCACCTCCCAGCGGTGCAGGCCGAACCACCACCGCGGCAGGACCGCGCACCACGCGGCACCGAGCACGGCGAGCACGGCCGCCGGGACCAGCAGCCAGCACGCGGCCGGCGGGATCAGCAGGCCGAGGACGGCGAGCACGAGCACCGCGGGCCCGAACGTCAGCGCTCCTTGCGTGCGCCACCAGGCGATCGCGCGGCGGTCGAGTGCGTGGCGCGGCGGCCGCAGCCGCGGTTTTCCGGTCTCCACCGGACCCCCCAGGTCGTTCTCCGGTTGTTTTACAATGCGGTCGCATCGTAACGGCGAAGCTCCCGTTTTCGCAATGCGATCGCATGACAACAGGAGCGGACGTGCCCAAACAGGTGGACCACGAGCAGCGCCGGGTGCAGATCGCCGAGGCGCTGCAACGGCTGACCACGCGCGCCGGGCTGGAAGGCGTCAGCCTCCGCCAGGTCGCGGCCGAGGCGGGCATGTCCATGGGCTCGGTGCAGCACTACTTCAGGACCAAGGACGAAATGCTGAAGTACGCCCTCGAGCACCGCCACCGGCTGCGCAGCGAGCGGATCACCGCGAAGGTCCTGGCCGCGGGCCCGCCGACACCGCGGTCGATCCTCCGCGCGTGCCTGGTGGAGATCCTGCCGCGCGACCCCGACAGCGAGGCCGACTTCCTCATCGGCGTCGCGTACTTCATCCGCGCGGTGGCGGACCCGGCGATGGCGAAGGCCTTCGGCGAAGGCATGCCGGAACTCCTGGACTTCTTCGCCGGCCAGGTCCGCCAGGCCCAGGAGGCGGGCGACGTCGCCGCCTCGGCCGACCCGGCCACCGAAGCCGCCCTGCTGTGGGCGATCGCGGACTCTCAGGGCTCGGAAATCCTGATGGGCCACCGCACCCCGGCCGAAGCCATCGCCACCGTCGACTACTACCTGAACCGCCTCTTCACCCCCTGACGTCGTGTCGTCCCCCCAATCACGCGTGCCGGCTCCTCAATCACGCGGGTCGACCCTCCGGACCCGAACCGGGCGGGTGGGAAGGGTCGACACGCGTGATCCCGGGGTCGGCACGCGTGATCAGGAGGTCGACACGGCGTCAGCCGCCACCACCGCCGGAGGCCGCGGCGATGCGGGCCGTGCGGGCGGCGCGGAGTTCGCGGGTCACCTTGCGCACGGCCGGGGCCGCGGCGCCCGCCTGCTCGTCCAGCCGCGCGAGCCGGTCGCGGTGGCGGCGGCGCTCACCCCGCGAGAGCACCGCCGCCGGCTCGACCGCCGCGACCAGCGACGTCAGCGCCGCGACGTCCGCGGGCACCGGCGCGTCCCCCCGCACGGCCGCCCGCACCTCGTCGCGGAGCGCGGCCGCCACCGCGGGCTCGCGGACCTCCGGACGGCGGCGCGGGAACAGCCCCAGCACCCGGGACGTCCGCAGCGCGATCACGCCCGCCGCGTCGAGCTGGGCCTCCAGCGACTGCAGCGTCCCGCCGGCGCCACGACGCACCCGGGCACGCCACGCCGGGTGCGGGTCGGCGGCGAGCTCGGCGAGCAGGTCGTCGAGCACCAGGTGGCCGGTGCCGCCGTCGCCGGTCACCGCCGGACGGCCGCCGTCGTCGACGACCCGGCCGCGCAGCACCAGGTCCGTCAGCGCCGCCGCGCGGACCAGCAAGGCCACCCGCTCGCGGTCCGGCAGCCGGTCGCGTGCGGTGTCGCACGCCAGCAGGTAGGCCCGGGCGGGCAAGGACAGCTCGCTCATCTCACATCCGTCCCTCGTCGTGTGTCCCCAGTCCACCGGTTCCCCGGGCACCGGCGATACCGGACGACGAAGGTGATCGCGGCGACGAACGTTGCGCACCGGCACGACCGGGCGCAACCAAAGTTGCGCATCCGGGGCGGCGGCCCGCGCCGGCGGTTACCGTGACCGCGTGACCACCGCCCGGGGGCCGTTGTGGCCGAGCCGCACCGACGGCTTCTGGCTGTTCCTGCCGGCGGTCGTGTTCACCGGGCTCAACGTCCTCTACCAGGTCCTCGGCGACCGGACCACCGGCGTGCTCGGCCCCGCCGCCGGACTGGTGCTACAGGTGGTCTGCGACCTGTCGCTGGTGCTGCTGTTCCGGTTCCCGGCACTGGTGGCCGGGCTCGTCACGGCGGCGGCGTTCGCGATGCTCGCCTCCGACCTGTTCGCCCCCGGCCTGCTGGTGCCGGTGAACCCGATCGCGCTGACGACCGTGCCGACCATCACCCCGGTGGTGCTGGCCCAGCTGGTGCGGGTGCTGGACCGGCGGACCGTCCTGTGGCTGGCCGGGATCCTCGCGGTCGTGGCCATGCGGCCGTGGGCGCCGAGCTGGGCCGTCACGCCGTTCGGGCTGCTCAGCACCGCACTGCCGGTCGCGATCACGCTCTACGTCGAGGCGCGCAAGCAGCTGCTCCAGTCCCTGCGCGACCGGGCGGAACGCGCCGAACGCGAGCAGCACCTCCTGGCCGAGCAGGCCCGGGCGGCGGAACGGCGGCGGCTCGCCGGCGAGATGCACGACGTCGTCACGCACCGGCTCAGCCTGATGGTGCTGCACGCCGGCGCGCTCGGCGTGACGTCGGCCGACCCGGCCGCGCGCACGGCGGCCGAGGACATCCGCCGGGAAGGCGCGCTGGCCCTGGACGAACTGCGCGACCTGGTCGGCGTCCTGCGCAACGGCGCCGAGACCGGGCCCCGGACGCTCAGCCCGGCCGAGCCCGGCGACCCGGCGCGGCTGGTCGAGGAGTCGCGGTCGGTCGGGGTGGCGACCGGCCTCGTGGTGGACGGCGACCCGGCGCAGGTGTCGCCGACGGTCGCGCGCACCGCGTACCGGCTCGTGCAGGAGGCGCTGACGAACGTGCGCAAGCACGCGCCGGGCGCGTCCGCGGCGGTGTCGCTGCGCTACCACCCGGGTGGCCTGGACGTCTCGGTGACCAGCACGGCGGCCACGCGCCCGGTCGACCCGGCGCTGGCGGGCAGCGGGTCCGGCGCCGGGCTGGCCGGGCTGCGGCAGCGCGTCGAACTGGTCGGCGGGCGCTTCGACGCGGGCCCGCGACCCGGCGGCGGGTTCGGGGTCGGTGCGATACTGCCCGCCTACGTCCCGACGGCGGAAGGCACGCACTGTGATCCCGGTGCTCGTGGTCGATGACGAGCCGATGGTGTGCGCGCACCTGCGCACGATCCTGGGCTCGGCGGACGACATCGAGGTCGTCGCCCAGGCCGGCGACGGCGCCGAAGCCGTCGAGGCCGTGGTCCGGCACCGGCCGCGGGTGGTGCTGATGGACCTGCGGATGCCGGGCGTCGACGGGTTGACGGCGATCGCGCGCATCACGGCAATGCCGGACCCGCCGGCGGTGGTGGCGCTGACGACGTTCGACGCGGACACCTACGTGATCCGGGCGCTGCGCGCGGGCGCCGCGGGCTTCCTGGTGAAGTCGACGCCCCCGGAGGACCTGATCGGCCTGGTCCGCGTGGCGGCGGACGGCCACACGGTGCTGTCGCCCTCGGCCGCGCGCCGGCTGGTGGCGTTGTCTTCGGACGGCCGCGAACGCGGCGAAGACGCGCGACGGCGCATCACGGGTCTCACCGAACGCGAGCGGGACGTGCTGGCCTGCCTGGGCGGCGGACTGTCCAATGCGGACATAGCGGCGCGGCTGCACCTGGCCGAGGCGACGGTGAAGAGCTACGTCTCGCGGATGCTCGTGAAGCTGGACTGCGCGAACCGGACGCAGGCCGGGCTGCTGGCCCACGAGGCGGGATTGGTGCCGCGCTAGGCGAACAGCAGCGGGACGGCGTGCCACAACGCCCAGCCGTTGAGCACGAACCACCCGACGATCCACAGGGGTGAGGGCATTTTCGTCCGCTTGGCCAGCGCTGCCGCGTCGTCCAACTGGCCGGCGAACCCGTTGTGGCGCCGGTTCAGGACGAGGATCTGCACGCCGCCGAGCTCACTGATCAGCAGCAGCCACGCTTCGGCGTACGCGATGGCGGTGCGCAGCCACCCCGGGGCGTAGCGCAGAGCGGACCACACGACCGCCCCCACCGCGACGAGGACGACGAGGGTGAGCAGATCCCGCGTGAACAGCAGGATGAACACCAGCGCGGCGAGGGTCAGGACGAGCACCGCCGACACATGGCCGCGGTGCAGCAGCGCGGCCGCCCCCAGCCCGGCCAGCGGCGGCATCGCGTACCCGGCGGCGGTGGCCAGGACGTCGCCGAGCGCCGAGTCGGGCTTTTGGTGGGTGGCACCGCCACCGGTGCCGGCGATGGCGACGCGGGAGACGTCGCCGCCGGTCAGCAGGCTCACCGCGGCGTGGCCGCCTTCGTGGAAGATGGCGGCCAGGACGTTCCCCGTGCGCAAGAGACTGCGCCGTCCGTTGGGTGCCGTGGTGAGCGCGGTCAGCGACACCGCGAAGGCGAACAACGCGGTGAGGACAACGACTCCCCAGCCCGGCGCCGGGACGGTCTCGTTGAGCACCGCGACAGTGTCCCTGCGGGCGGGACGAACGAACCCGTACCGGGACGGATTGTCCAGGAGCTGTCCAGTGGGCGGCTACGCGGACGCGGGCGTGTGCTCCGCGTCGTAGGCGTCCCGGGCCTCCTGGACCGAGGACATGTGCTGCCGGGCCCAGCGGTCGAGCATGTCCAGCGGCTCGGACAGGTTGCGGCCCAGGGACGTCAGCTCGTACTCGACCTTCGGCGGGATCGTCGGGTACGCCGTGCGGGTGAGGATGCCGTCGCGGACCAGGCTGCGCAGCGTCTGCGTCAGGACCTTCTGGGAGATCCCGTCCACGCGGCGGCCGATCTCGGTGAACCGCAGCGGGCCGCCGGAGAGCGCGCCGACGATGAGCACCGTCCACTGGTCGCCGATCCGGTCGAGCAGCTGGCGGGTCGGGCAGTTGCGGTCGTACGGATCGGGCCCCACGGCGTCTCCTCACTCTCCCGGGGAGAGTAACACGCCGATCAGGCGGTGACACCGGCCAGTCCGGCGGCCACCCGCTTGATGAAGGCGCCGAGGAACCACCGGTAGAACCAGCCCGTGCCGGGGATCTTCGGCGTGAACGTCGAGTGCCAGTGGATGTCCGTACCGCCGTCGCGCGGGGCGAGATCGACGTAGGCGACGTAGTCCCGCAGCGGCAGGCCGTGCTCCAGCGCGTAGCCGAACCGGCGGCCCGGCTCGAGCGCCACGATCCGTTCGTACGAGCGCACGCCGTTGGTCTTGAACAACCGGACCGCGCCGAGCCCCTCCGGCTCGCCTTCCCCTTCGCGGACCAGCTCGAACGACCCCAGCGGCGACCACTCCGGCCAGCTCGCGCCGTCCCGCAGCAGCGCGTACAGATCGGCGGCCGAAGCGGCCGAGGAGGCGTGCACCGAGATTCTTTGTACCATTTGGTACGTGTACCATCCGGTACATGATCGGCACAAGCCCGCGCGCCAAGCTGCTCGACGCGGCGATCGACCACATCGCCCACCACGGCGGCGCGGACCGGAGCCTGCGGGCGCTGGCCGCGGACCTCGGCACCAGCCACCGCATGCTGATCTACCACTTCGGGTCGAAGGAAGGCCTGCTCACGGCGGTGGCGCGGGAGGTGGAAGCCCGCCAGCGCGCCGCGCTCGCCGACCTCGATCCGGTGGACTTCTGGCGCCGGCTCTCCGACGACGACCTGCGCGCCAACGAAAAGCTGTTCTTCCAGCTCTACGGCCAGGCCCTCGGTGGCGCCCCGGGCACGGCGGAGTTCCTCGACGGCGTGATCGACGACTGGCTCGGCCCCATCGAAGCCCGGCTCGCCCGGCTCGGCGTCCCGGAGGCCGACCGGCCCGCCCACGCCCGGCTCGGGCTCGCCGTGACCCGCGGGCTGCTGCTCGACCTCGTCACGACCGGCGACCGCGAAGCCGTCGACGCCGCGATGGAGAAGTTCTTGGCGATGTACGAAAAAACGTGATCCCCTGTCCGGATGCGACTGATACTGGGGTTCTTGGCCGCTCTGCTCACGACCGCGGGGCTCGCAGCCCCGGCCGCCGCCGCGGAAAGCCGGCCGGTCTATTCCTACGCCGACGCGATCCGTGAGACGGCGTGGGTGGAAACCGGCACGGACAACGACCACGACGGCAAGCCCGACCGGATCGCCGCCGACGTCATCCGGCCCGACGCGCGCGTGCGGGTGCCGGTGATCCTCGACGTCAGCCCGTACTACGCGTGCTGCGGCCGCGGTAACGAGCAGCAAAAGAAGACGTACGCGCCGGACGGCACACCGCAGCAGTTCCCGCTGTTCTACGACAACTACTTCGTGCCGCGCGGCTACGCCGTCGTACTGGCCGACGTCGGCGGGACGAACCGGTCGTCCGGCTGCTTCGACGACGTCGGCTCCGGCAACGCGGTCGTGAACTGGCTGAACGGGCGGGCGAAGGCCTTCGACGCCCCCGACGGCGGGCGTCCGGTGACCGCGGGCTGGGCCACCGGGGACGTCGGCGCGATCGGCAAGTCGCAGGACGGCGCCACCGCGATCGGGATGGCCGCCTCGGGCGTCGCCGGGCTGAAGACCATCGTGCCGATCGAAGGCGTGGCGGACAACTACGCCCAGCTCGTCGCGAACGGCGCGCCACTGGCCACGCCGGAGAACACCGGGTCGGCCTTCACCTACAACGAGCGCGCCGCCGAGCTGTGCCAGCCGTTCGAAGCGGACGTCAAGGCGCGCGCGGGCACGAACGGGGACTACAACGACTACTGGCGGAGCGTGCACTATGTCCCGCGCCCCGGACAGGCGAGCGTGCTCATCGCGCAGGGTTTCGGGGACTGGGTCGTCGCGCCGAACCAGTTCGCCGGCTACTGGGCCGCGCTCGGCCGGGCCGGCGTCCCGCGCAAGGCGTGGCTGAGCCAGGCCGGCCACACCGACCCCTTCGACCTGCAGCGGGCGCAGTGGGTCGAGACGCTGCACCGCTGGTTCGACCGCTGGCTGCTCGGGCTGCGCAACGGCGTCGAGCGGGAGCCCGCCGTGCACCTCGAAACCGCGCCGGACCGCTGGACCGACGTCCGGAGCTGGCCGCCCGCCACGCTGCCGGCGACTTTCCGCCCGTCGGCCGACGGCACGTTGGGGCCGACCGGGTCCGGCACGGCGGCCGTCGTCGACGACCCCGGCGTCAGCCGCGAGCAGTGGGCGGCCGGGGTGTCGGCCGCGAAGTTCACCGGTCCCGTCCTCCCCGCGCCGGTGCGGCTCGCCGGGTCGCCATCGGTGACGATCACCGCGTCGTCGGACCAGGCCGCCGCCCGGGTCGGCGTCGCGCTCGTCGACTACGGGCCGGCCGACCTGCGCAACACCGCGGAGTACGGCAGCGGCGTGCGCAACCTCGCGACACGGTCGTGCTGGGGCGCCAGTGCCGAGGGCGACAGCGCGTGCTTCCTCGACACGGCCGCCGACGTCGTGCCGGTCGACCACCGGATCGTCGCGGCCGGCTGGGCCGACCTCGGGCACCACGCGTCGCTGCGGCACGGCGAACCGCTGGTCCCCGGTCGGGCGTACTCGATGACGTTCGACCTCACCGCGCTCGACCACGTCGTCCCGGCCGGGCACCGGCTCGGGCTGCTCCTCGGCGGCACCGACGGGCTGCTGTTCGACCCGGCGCTGCCGCGCCTCGGCGACACGCTGACGTTCGACCTCGCGCGAACGTCGGTCACCGTCGGCCTTACAAAGCCCGAACACTAGGCGGACGACCTCCGAACACCGCCCGGCCAGAGTTCTCCTCGTACCCCCGAACGGATACGAGGAGAGAAGATGCGAGGAACCACCTGGACGCGGCTGGCGCTGGCGGGCGGCGCGAGCGCGGTCTGCCTGCTGGTGGCGGCGCCGCTGGCTTCGGCCGAGACGCCGACGCCGGTGGCACCGATCACGCTCAGCCCCGAGGAGTCGCAGCAGGTCTGCTCGGACTGGGTGCCGAAGCTGCAGAAGAAGGCCGACAACCTGAAGAAGCGGATCAACGGCGGCGCCGAGGTCAAGGGCTCGGTGGCCAACCTCAAGGCGCGCGCGGCCGACCAGCGGGCGGCCGGGCACACCGCCCGTGCCGACCAGCTGGACCAGCGCGCCACCAAGCGGCAGGGCCGCATCGGCGAGCTGGACGCGGCCAAGCAGAAGCTCGACGCCTTCGCGTCCGCGCACTGCAAGCCGGCCAAGTGAGGGGCGCGCGGATCGCGGCAGCGGTCGGGGCCGCCGCGCTCATCGCGCTCGGCTGCTCGGGCTGCCGCGACAACCTGATGGGCTCGCCTTCGGACAGCGCGCCGTCGTCGTCGGTTTCGCCGTCCGGCGAGCTGAGCGGGATCGAGTCGACGCTGAACGGCATCGAGTCGGACATGAACAGCGATGGCTCGCCCTGACCGGCTAGCGTCTCCCCGTCAGTGACGGTGGAGACGGGAGCAGGCATGGGGTCACCGGGACGCGGCCTCGTCCTCGTGGTCGAGGACGAGGCCGCGATCGCCGAGCTGGCGGCGCTCTACCTCAAGCGCGACGGCTTCGGCGTGCACGTCGAGGCCGACGGCGGCCGGGCGCTGGACGCGGTGCGGCGCCTCAAGCCGGTGGCGATCGTGCTCGACATCGGACTGTCCGGAATGGACGGTATCGAGATCTGCAAGGCGCTGCGCGCGGCCGGTGACTGGACGCCGGTGCTGTTCGTCACCGCCCGTGACGACGAGCTCGACCGCCTGCTCGGCCTGGAGATCGGCGCGGACGACTACCTCACCAAGCCGTTCAGCCCGCGCGAGCTGGCGGCCCGGGTGCGGACGGTGCTGCGCCGGGCCTCCGGGGCGACACCGGTCGCCTCGGTGCTGACCGTCGGCGGGGCGCGGGTGGACCTCACCAGCCGCCGCGCCTGGGCGGGCGACGTCGAAATCTCCCTGACGTCGACGGAGTTCGACCTGCTGACGCACCTGCTCCGGCACCCGGGGCAGGTGCTTTCGCGCGACCAGCTGCTGAGCGCGGTCTGGGGGTACGCCGCGGCGGCGGGGACGCGCACGGTGGACGTCCACGTGGCTCAGCTGCGGGCGAAGCTCGGCGCGTCGAGTCCGATCCGGACGGTGCGGGGCATCGGGTACGCGGCGGATCCGGCATGAAGTTCCGGGGCTCGCTGGCCGGGCGGATCACGCTGGTGTGCCTGGCCGTCGCGGGCGTCGCGGTGATCGTGGCGGGGCTGGTCGCGTCCCGGCTGATCCGGACGACGGCGGACAACGTGCTGCAGTCGTCGCTGTCCGCGCAGGCCGACGTCATGGCGTCGCAACTGGACGAAACGGGCATCGGCAACCGGCTGGGGGCCGGCAAGGTGGCCGACGTCGTGCGCGGGCAGGGCATCTCGGTGGTGGTCCGCCGGGCGGGCGGGCAGCCGCTCGGGGACGGTGTCGCGGTGCAGGCCGCCGTCAAGGCCGGTCTCGGGTCCGACAAGTCGCAGCGCGTCACGGTCGCGGGGGCGCAGTACCTGGTCGAGACGCGGGTGGTCGGTACGCGCGGGGCGGCGTTCGCGCTGGTCCTGCCCGCGCGGAACGCTCAGGCGACGCAGCGGGCGCTGGTGCGCAACATCCTCTTGGCGCTCGGCATCGGGCTGCTGGTGGCGGCGGTCGCGGGCTTCGTCTCGGGCCGGCTGCTGGGCCGCCCGCTGCGCCGGGCCGCGCTGGCCGCGGGCTCGCTGCGGGCGGGGCGGCGGGACGTGCGGGTGCCGGTGCAGGGGCCGCGCGAGGTGGCGGAGGTGGCCGGGTCGCTGAACTCGCTGGCCGACGCGCTGGCCGTCAGCGAGGCGCGGCAGCGGGAGTTCCTGCTGTCGGTGTCCCACGAGCTGCGGACCCCGCTGACGGCGGTGACCGGCTTCGCCGAGGCGATCGCGGACGGCGTCGCCTCGGGCTCCGACGCGGTCCGGGCCGGCCAGACGATCCAGCGGGAGGCGGCGCGGCTTTCGCGGCTGGTCGAGGACCTGCTGGAGCTGGCCCGCCTGGGCGCGGACGAGTTCCGGCTGGACATGGCTCCGCTGGACCTGGCTTCTTTGGTGCGCGACTGTGCGGAGGTGTGGGCCCTGCGGTGCGCGCGGGAGGAGGTTTCGCTTTCCGTCTCCGCGCCGCCTTCGCCGGTGCTGGTGCTGGCGGACGCGCGCCGGCTGCGTCAGGTGGTCGACGGGCTGGCGGAGAACGCCCTGCGCGTCACCCCTTCGGGGGCGCCGATGGTGTTCGCGCTCGTCGTGTCCGGTTCGTCGGCTTCGCTGGCGGTCCGCGACGGCGGGCCTGGCCTGGCGCCGGAGGACTACCCGGTGGCGTTCGAGCGCGGGGTCTTGAACGCGCGCTACCGCGACCGCCGTCCGGTCGGCTCGGGCATCGGCCTCGCGTTGGTCCACGCCCTGGTCACCCGCATGGGCGGCACCCTCACCGCCGGCCCGGCCCCCGAGGGCGGCGCCGCCTTCACCCTCACCCTCCCCCTCACCCCCTGACCCGTGTCGCCCCTCCAATCACGCGAGATCGCTCCCCAATCACGCGAGATGCGCCCCGGATCACACCGACCGACCCTCCAGGCACGCGAGTCGTCCATCTGAGTACGCGAGTCGTCCGTCCAGGTACGCGAGTTCGCCGGTCCGGTACACGGGACTCGCGTGATCGGAGACGGAACTCACGTGATTGGGCGCGTAACTCGCGTGATTGGAGGGGCATCTCGCGTGATTGAGGGGGCATCACTCGTGATTGGAGGGACGACACTCGTACCTGGAGGGACGACTCTCGTACCTGGATGGACGACTCGCGTGTCTGGAGGGTCGGGTGGTTAGGGTCGGGGGATGGAGATGTTGCACCTGCGGTACTTCGTCGCGGTTGCCGAGGAACTGAACTTTTCCGCGGCCGCGCGGAAGCTGCACATGGCCGCCTCTCCGCTCAGCCAGCGGATCAAGGACCTCGAGCACGAGCTGGGGCAGCAGCTGTTCGACCGGAGCACCCACCACGTCACGCTCACCGAAGCCGGGGCTGCGCTGCTGCCGCTTGCGCGGGACGTCCTCGAGCAGGTCAGCGCCATCCCGTGGAAGCTCAAAGAGGCGGCGAAGCCGCAGCGCAGCACCCTTTTCCTCGGCATGCCCGCCGGGGTGCACCCCGATCTGCGGGAACGCGTCAACGCCCTCGCCGAGCGGGTCAAGGACCAGTACGAGCTCAAGCGCTGGCCCGGCACCAGCGCCGATCTCGTGCAGGGCGTGCACGACGGGAAACTGGCCCTCACCCTCGCCCGGCTGCCGGTCACCGATCCGGCGCTGGAGCAGCTGCCCGTGATGACCGAACGGCTCGGTGCCGTCGTGCCCGCCGACCTGTTCGCCGGGCGGGACTCCGTGAGCCTGGCCGAGCTCACCGAATTCCCGTACGTCGCCTCACCAGGCGAAATCGTCCCCGCCTATTTCGAACAGCTCGATCACCAATTGAACGAGCTCGGCGTCAAGAAACGCATTCGATTGACCAACACCGGGTACGGCGGGACGTCCGAAATCATCTCCAGCGGCGAGGCCTTCTCCATTTCCATGCTCGACGCCAAGAGCCCGATGCACGGCTACCGGCTCGACAACGTCACCGTGCTCCCCTTCACGGATTTCCGCCCCCAGCTGGACACCGGCCTCCTCTGGCGCCGCGACCGCGTCGATGGCGACCTGAAAAAGCTCGTCGACGCCGCAAAAGCGATCTTCGCCGAACCGCTCAGCAGCTAGAACAATGGTATGACCACCAGAGTCATACCATTGTTCGCATCATGATCATTCCCTTTCCAGCCGGACGCGCCTACGTTCGCAAGTAGAGCGAAACAGCAAGGCGCGAAAGGACGGAAAGATGACGACCGGACCTCTGGACGGCGTGCGCGTGATCGATCTCTCGACCGTGGTCATGGGCCCGTACGCGGCCCAGATCCTCGGCGACCTGGGCGCCGACGTGATCAAGATCGAGTCCCCCGCCGACACCGTGCGGGTGGGCGAGTACCGCACCACGCCGGGCATGACCGCGCTGAACCTCAACGTCAACCGCAACAAGCGCAGCGTGGCCCTCAACCTCAAGGACGAGACCGAGCGCGAGCAGGCGCTGAAGCTGATCGACACCGCCGACGTGCTGATCACCAACATGCGCCCCGGCGCGCTGGCCCGCCTCGGCCTGAACTACGCCGACGTCGCCGCGCGCAACCCGCGGCTGGTCTACGCCCACGCGCAGGGCTTCCGCGGCGACTCCCCGCAGGCAGGCAACGCCGCCTACGACGAGACCGTGCAGGCCTCCTCCGGCCTGGTCGACGTGGCCAACCGGGCCCTGGGCGAGCCGGTCTACCTGCCGACGATCATCGGCGACAAGGTGTCGTCGCTGACCATCGCCTACAGCGTGCTCGCCGCGCTGGTCCACCGGGACAAGACCGGGCAGGGCCAGCAGATCGAGATCCCGATGACCGACACGCTGATCGCGTTCAACCTGGTCGAGCACCTCGCCGGCCACACCTTCGAGCCGGCCGAAAGCCCCACCGGGTTCGCGCTGTCGATGACGAAGGGCCACGCGGCGGTCCGCACCAAGGACGGCCTCGCCTGCGTCATCCCCTACAACCCGCAGAACTTCCGCGACTTCTTCGCCGCGGCCGAGCGCCCCGACCTCGCCGCGGACCCGCGCGTGAACGGCGACGCCATCAACCGGGCCGACAACGAGTGGCTGACCGAGCAGATCGCCGCGTGCGCCCCGGCGCTGACCACCGAGGAGTGGGCCGAAGTCTGCGCGAAGCACAGCATCCCGATGGCCCCGGTGCTCGAGCTGGACCGCGCCCACGAAGACCCGTACGTCCGCGACGGCCACCTGCTCGACACCGTCGAGCACCCGAGCGAGGGCACCATCCGCACGGTCGGCATCCCGGTGAAGTTCTCCGCGACGCCCGGCTCGATCCGCCGCCTGGCCCCGCTGGCCGGCCAGGACACCGCCGAAGTCCTCGCGGAACTCTGAAAGAAGCGAAAGTCATGAGTGAAGTACGCACCGAACGGATCGGCAGCACCCTGCTGATCACGATCGACCGCCCGCAGGCCCGCAACGCGGTCAACGCCGCCGTCGCGACCCAGCTGGCCGCCGCCCTCGACGAACTCGAGAGCGACCCCACGCTCCGGGCCGGCGTCCTCACCGGCGCCGAGAACACCTTCAGCGCCGGGATGGACCTCAAAGCCGCCCTCAAGGGTGAGTCGCCGGAAATCCCCGGGCGCGGGTTCGGCGGCCTGACCGACGCCGAACTCGCCAAGCCGCTGATCGCCGCCGTCGAAGGGTTCGCCATGGGCGGCGGGTTCGAACTCGCGCTGGGCTGCGACCTGATCGTCGCCGCCGAAGACGCGACGTTCGGCCTCCCCGAGGTCAAGCGCGGCCTGATCGCCGCCGGTGGCGGGGTGATCCGGCTGCCCCAGCGGATCCCGCACCACCTGGCGATGGAGTTCCTGCTCACCGGCGAGCCCGTCACCGGCCGCCGCGCCGGCGAGCTGGGCCTGGTCAACCGCGTGACCGCGCCCGGTGACGCCGCCGCCGTCGCGGTCGGCCTGGCCGAGAAGCTCGCGGAGAACGCGCCGCTCGCGCTCACCGCCGTGAAGAAGATTGTGCGGGCCGCGGATCCGAAAGCCGTGCAGCGCGAGGAAATCAAGAAGCTGATGCAGTCGAACGACGTCCGCGAGGGCATGACCGCCTTCGCCGAGCGCCGCATTCCGAAGTGGACAGGCGAATGAAGATCGAAGAAGTCCGCCGGCACGTGACGACCCCGCTGACCGCCCCGGCGTTCGCGCCCGTGGTCCCGAGGTTCACCGACCGCGAGTACCTCAACATCGTCTACCGCACCGACGCCGACGCCCTGCGCGCAGTCGTCCCGGAGCCGCTGCGGGTCGAGGAACCGCTGGTGCGCTTCGAGGTCATGAAGATGGGCGACGTCTCCGGCTACGGCCCGTACACCGAGTCCGGCCAGGCGATCGAGGTCAGCTTCGACGGCGAGCGCGGCGAGTACCTGCACGCGATGTACCTCGACAACTTCCCGGCGACGGCGTCCGGCCGCGAGGTCAGCGCCTACCCGAAGACCGTCGGGTCGCCGAAGCTCTATGTCGACAACGGCGTCCTCGTCGGCACCCTGGACCACGGGACCCTCCGGGTGGCGACCGCGACCATGGGCTACAAGCACCACGAGCTGGACGCACGCGAGGCCGAGCGCCAGATCACCGTGCCGACGTTCATGCTCAAGACGATCCCGGGCTACGACGGCGCCCCGCGGGTGCAGGAGCTGGTCCGCACCGAGATCACCGACGTGGTGGTCAAGGAGGCCTACACCGGCCCCGCCCGGCTCCAGCTGTTCCAGCACGTCCTGGCCCCGCTGGCCGACCTGCCCGTGCTGGAGGTCGTCTCCGCGAGCCACCTCCGCACCGACCTGACCCTCGCCCCGGTCAAGCCGGTCTTCGACTACCTGAAGGGAGCCCAGCGATGAAGAACGCGGCAGTCATCGGTGCCGGCACCATCGGCCTGTCCTGGACGGCGCTGTTCGCCCACCACGGCCTGACCGTCCGGGTCACCGACCCCCGCCCTGACCTCGCCGAGGCCGTCTCGCAGGCACTGGCCCGGTTCGCCCCGCACCTCGGCACCACGGCCGACGAGCTGGCGAGCCGCGTCCACATCGCCGCCGACGTCACCGAAGCCGTGCGGGACGCGGACGTGGTGCAGGAGAACGGGCCGGAGAACGTCGAGTTCAAAAAGGACCTGTTCCGGCAGCTCGTCGAGGAGGCGCCCGCGCACGCGCTGCTGCTGAGCTCGTCGAGCGCCATCCCCTCCACGGCCTTCACCGGGGAGCTGGGAGACGCGAGCCGGGTCCTCATCGGACACCCGTTCAACCCGCCGCACCTGATCCCTTTGGTCGAGGTCGTCCCCGGCGAGCGCACCAGCGACGAGTCCGTGCAGCTGGCCGTCGATTTCTACACCTCACTCGGCCGCACCCCGGTCGTGGAGCGCAAGGAGATCCCCGGTTTCGTCGGCAACCGGCTGCAGAACGCGCTCAGCCGCGAGGCGATCTACCTCGTCGAGCAGGGTGTCGTGACGCCGGAGGACCTCGACAAGGTGATGACGAATTCGCTCGGGATCCGCTGGGCCACGGTCGGGCCGTTCCTCGGCTCGCACCTCGGTGGCGGCCCCGGCGGCTACCGGCACATGGCCGAGCACATCGGCAAGTCCATGAAGAAGATGTGGGCCGAGCTGGGCACCCCCAGCCAGCGCCCCGAAGAGCAGGAACAGCTCATCGAAGCTGTCGAAAAGGCTTACGGCTCCTCCACGTACTCGGAACTCGCCGAGACGCGCGACCGCAAGCAGCTCGCCGTCCTGTCCGCAGTGGAGGAGAACTGACATGTCCGTGGAAGCACTCGAAGGCCAGCTGACCGCCGACTTCTACAACTACGAGACGCTGCTGGGCGACGAGGAGCGCAAGCTGCTCGTGAAGGCGCGCGAGTTCATGACGAACGACGTCAAGCCGCTGGTGAACGAGAACTGGGAGGCCGGCACCTTCCCGAAGGAGCTCATCGGGATGTTCCGCGAGAGCGGTCTCGCCGGCCTGCCCTACGAGGGTTACGGCGAGCACAGGCCGGCGGTCAGCCACCTGCTCACCGGCATGATGGCGATGGAGATGAGCCGCACGGACGCTTCGGTGGCCACGTTCTTCGGCGTCCACAACGGACTCGCGATGTACTCCATCCACAGTGGAGGGAGCCAGGAGCAGCGCGACCGCTGGCTGCCGGAGATGGCCGCGATGGACAAGATCGGCGCGTTCGCGATGACCGAGCCGCTCGGTGGCTCGGACGTCGCGGGCGGCATGCGCACCACCGCAAAGCGTGACGGGAACAGCTGGGTCCTCAACGGCGCCAAGAAGTGGATCGGCAACGCGACCTTCGCCGACTACGTCGTGGTGTGGGCCCGTGACCTCGACGACAACCACGTGAAGGGCTTCGTCGTCGAGAAGGGCACGCCGGGCTTCGTGGCGGAAAAGATCCAGGGCAAGACGGCCTTCCGGATCGTCGAAAACGCCGAAATCACCCTGACCGACGTGCGCGTCCCGGAGGAGAACCGCCTGCAGGGCATCAACTCCTTCCGCGACGTCGCCGAGATCCTGCGTGCCACCCGCGGCGGCGTGGCCTGGCAGGCGCTGGGCGTGATGGTGGGCGCCTACGAGCTCGCGCTGGACTACGCCAAGGAGCGCAGGCAGTTCGGCCGTCCGATCGCCCGCTTCCAGCTGGTGCAGGACCTGCTCGTGAAGAGCCTCGGCAACATCACCGCCTCCTGGGGCATGCTGGTGCAGCTGGCCCGTCTGCAGGACGCGGGGATCTTCCGGGACGAGCACTCGTCGCTGGCCAAGGCGTTCGTCACCGCGCGGATGCGCGAGGTCGTCGCCTGGAGCCGGGAGATCTTCGGCGGCAACGGGATCGTGCTCGAATACGACGTCGCGCGGTTCTTCGCCGACGCCGAGGCGATCTACTCCTTCGAGGGCACGCGCGAGATGAACACCCTGATCGTCGGCAAGGCGATCACGGGACAGTCCGCGTTCGTGTGACCGGCTAGTTCACGCAGCCGGCGGCCGTACTGGTCGCCGGCTGCTTCGGGTTCGGCGCGGTGTTCGACGCAGTGTCCGGCGTCCTCGTGCCGGTGGCGGCCACCGGCTTCACGCCGCCGGTCGGGTCGTCGCCCGAAGCCTGCACGGCCGCGGTGCTGATCGCCGTGCGGACGAACTGCTGGACCTGCGCCGGGTCGACCTTGACCGCGTCGCCGTCGGACGGCGTGGCCAGCGAGAGGCTCAGCACCGGGATGGTGGCGAACGCGATCGCGCCCGAGGTCATCCCCCGCAGCTGCTGCGCGAAGCTCAGGATGTCCCAGCCCTTGTCCAGCACCACCGCGCCCTGCACCGCGCTGACCAGCGAACCGAGCTTCGCCGGGTCGGTGAACGTGCCCGCGCTCAGCACCTTCTTCGCCATCCCCGACAGGAACGCCTGCTGCCGGGCGATGCGGTCGAGGTCGCCGTTGGTCAGCCCGTGGCGCTGGCGGACGAAGGCGAGCGCCTGGGCACCCGAGAGCGTCTGCGGGCCGGCCGCGAAGTCCGCACCGGAGTAGCTGTCGTGCACCGGCGCCTTGAGGCAGACCTCGACGCCACCGACAGCCTGCGACAGCGCGTCGAAACCGGCGAGGTTGATCGCCGCGTAGTGGTTGATCGTCAGCCCGGTGAACATCTCCACCGTCTGGATCGCCGTCTTCGCGCCCGCCTCGTTCGCCGCCACCTCCAGCTGCGCGCCGGAAAGCCCCTGAGCGCGCAAACCGGACATCGCGGCGTTCTTGCCGCGGCTGTAGGCCGAGTTGATCTTGTGCTTGCCGTAGCCGCCCGCGATGTCCACATAGGAATCACGCGGGATCGAGATCGCGGTGGCCGCGGCGCCGCCCGCCGGGATGTGCACGACGATCATCGTGTCGGTGGTGTCGCCGCCGTCTTCGCCGCTCCCGGCGTGCAGCGCGTCGAGCACGTTCTGCGGCAACGGGTTGCCGTACGTGTCGGTCCGCGCGTCGATCCCGACGAGCAGGATGTTCTGGGCGACCTTCAGCGGCTCGCCGGGCGGGGTGTCTTCGGTGTCGATCTGCGCGGCCGGCGGGATGACGTCGGCGGTGACGATGCCGTCGTCGAGCGAGCTCAGCTGCGTCCACAGGTAGCCGGTGGCGCCGAGCACCACCGTCGAGACGACGCCGAGCGTGACCCGGCGGCCGATCCGGTGCCCCCGCGACGACAACAGCACGGCTTTCCCCTTGCTTCCCTGTGGTTCCCCTGCTTCGAGGATCACCGCGTTAGCTGGGAATCAGCTGAGAAAGTTGTTGAAAGCTTGTGACGCTGCCCGATCGGCCGAGCGAAATCCGGCCCATCGGCCGGTTTCTGCCACGCAGGGTAGGGATCTGCGTACGGGAAAGCGCTGTGGCACCGGCCACAGCGGCCCGGGCTATCGCGTCACCGCGGCAGCTTGCGCCAGATCGCCCGCGGCAGAAGGCGCATTCCGAAGAAGACCGGCCGGAGCATTCCGGGCACCCAGACGACCCCGCGGCCCCGGCGCAGCGCCGCGACCGTCGCCTCGGCGACCTGATCCGGGGTGCTGGAGAACGGCGCGGGCGTCATGCCTTCGGTCATCCGGCCGATCACGAAGCCGGGCCGGACGAGCAGGAGGTGGACGCCGGAGCCGTGCAGCGCGTCGGCGAGGCCGCTCGCGAAGCCGTCGAGGCCGGCCTTGGCCGAACCGTAGACGTAGTTGGCGCGTCGCACGCGCATCCCGGCCACCGACGAGAACACGACGAGCCGGCCGTGTCCCTGCGCGCGCAGCAGGTTCGCGGCGTGGGTGAGCACGCCGACCTGGGCGACGTAGTCGGTGTGCACGATCGCGGCGGCGTGGGCCGCGTCGCGCTCCGCGAGCTCCTGGTCGCCGAGGATGCCGAAGGCGAGCACGACGGTCTCGAGCGGGCCGTGCTCGGCCGCCACCTTCTCCAGGAACGGGCCGTGCGCGGCGAGGTCGTCGGCGTCGAAGTCCGCGGTCTCGACCGTCTCGGCGCCGGCCTCGCGCAAGGTGGCGACCTCCGCGGTCAGGTCCGTGCCCGGCCGGGCGGCCAGCACGAACCGCCGCACGTCGCCGCTGACCAGGCGTTTTGCCACGGCCAGGCCGATCTCGCTGCGTCCGCCGAGGACCAGAACCGTTCCGCTCATGACCGCACTTTCGTTCGGGGGTTCCGGGTGGCGGCGCCCCCGGCCCGGGGCGAGGCCCCGGTTTCGCCACAGTCTTCCAGTCCGGGTGCGCTAGCGTGCGGGGGTGGGTCACGCGGGCGACTTCGAGACGGTGGTCGAACGGCACCGCCGGGAGATCCAGGTGCACTGCTACCGGATGCTCGGCTCACTGGCCGACGCCGAAGACCTCACGCAGGAGACGTTCCTGCGCGCTTGGAAGGCCCGGGACGGGTTCGAGGGCCGGGCGAGCGTGCGCACCTGGCTCTACCGGATCGCGACGAACGCCTGCCTCGACGTCCTCGCCCGCCGTCCGCGGCGCGTGCTGCCCGACCAGCTCGGCCCGGCCGGGGAGCCGGCCGGCCCGATCGAGGCCGCCGACCTGCCGTGGCTCGAGCCGTACCCGGACCGGCTGCTCGACAGCGCGGCTCCCGACAACGCCGTCGTCGAGCGGGAGACCATCGAGCTGGCCTACCTCGCCGCCGTCCAGTACCTGCCGCCGCGCCAGCGGGCGGTGCTGGTCCTGCGGGACGTGCTCGGCTGGCCGGCCAAGGAGACGGCGGCGGCGCTGGAGACGAGCGTGGCGTCGGCGAACAGCGCGCTCCAGCGGGCGCGGGCGACGCTGCGTGAGCGGTTGCCCGCCCGGCGTGCAGAGTGGACGGTCGGCGCCTCGACGGCCGAGGAAACGGCGCTGCTGAAGCGGTTCATCGCCGCGTACGAAGCCGGCGACCCGGCCGCGGTCGCCCGGCTGCTGCACGAAGACGCCCAGGCGATCATGCCGCCGTACACGCTGTGGTTCGGCAGCCGCGCTTCGATCGTCCGGGCGCTCTCGCTTTCGCTGGACCCGGCGTCGCCGGAGTGCGTCGGACGGTTCCGGATGGTGCCGGTGCACGCCAACCGCCAGCCCGCTGTGGCGACCTACCTGAAGCGCCAAGGAGAGCACGATCACCGGTGGTTCGGGGTCACCTTGCTCACCGTGGAGGCCGGGTCGATCACGGCGATGGCCGCGTTCGAGTCGGCCACGGCGGCGGCGTTCGCGCTGCCGGAGACCTGGCCGGGAGGCCCGCGATGACCACGGGCCGCCGGGAACGATGCAAAACGGCGCATAGTTTTCGCGCGGTGAAAAAAAGCCCGGGTGGGTGATTCACAGGGAATCACCCACCCGGGCGCGCACACGGCCGGAATCGGATTTCTTCCGTATTCGGTGGTGCTGCTCGAGGCCGCCGGGGAGAGGTCACCGGCAGGCGGTCAGGCCACTCGGTGCCGCTCCGGCGCGGTGCGGACCAGCCGGCGGCGTTCGTCCGCGGTGGTGCCGCCGAAGACGCCGTGGTCAAGGCCGTTGTCGAGCGCGTAGCCGAGGCATTCGGCGCGCACGGGGCAGCGCGCGCACACGGCCTTCGCCTGTGCCGTCTGCCGGGCGCCGGGGCCCATCTCGGAGATCGGGAAGAACAGTTCCGGGTCCTCGTCCTTGCAGGCCGCGAGTTCCGCCCAGCCCGTCATCGTGGCTTCCATTTCCTTCGTTCACCTCCTTCTCGCTACTTCTTACTGCTTCCCATTGTTGGGGCGCGTCAACCGACTTAACTCCGGCGGGCGCGCGAGCGCATCCGCCTGGGTCAAGGGGGTTTTGGCTTCGGTCCCCGGCTCACCCTCCGGGCAACCAAGACTGCAACACATGAGAGTACGCCTTTCTTCCGGGGATCTCGATGTCGATCACGTCACCCGATCGGCGAACCCCGCGGGCCGCCGGACGGCTCCGGGCCGGCCGCAACCGGTCCGCTTCTGCTGTCCGATGCGGGTTTCCGCCTCGGTCGTGATCGAAACGCGGCAGTCGGTGCCGGGCCGGCCGCGTGTCCGGAACCCGCCGTTCGCGGACTTCGGCGTCGCCGGGCGCGGAGCCGGCCACGCTCGTTGGTCACGAGCCGTCACCGAGGCAACGCGGTCCATTACTCCCATCGAGCAGTCTTGACCCAATCGTTACACGTAGCGGGCGGCTCAGCGCACCTGTCCTGTTGAGGGCGAGGGGTGGTGGGGTTGCCGTGTGCGGTCACGACGAGTTCGACGCGTTCTTCCGCGCCGACTTCCCGGCGCTCGTGGCGTTCCTCTGCAAGGCCGGGTTCGAGGTCGAGACCGCGCGCGACGTCGCCGCCGAGGCGATGCTGCACGCGCTGGAGGCGTGGCCGGTCGCCGGGGACCCGCGCGCGTGGGTGCGCCGGGTCGCCGGGCGGCTGATCGAGGCCCCGGGCGACGCGCGTGCGGACTGGACCCTGGCGGGCGACCCGCGGGCCGACGAGGAGCTCACCGGGCTGGTCGAGCAGCACGCGGGGCTCATCGAGCTGCTCGCCGCGCTGCCGGGCAAGCAGCGGATGGTGCTGGCGTGGTCGCTCGACGGGTTCGCGCCGTCCCAGATCGCGGAGGCGCTGCGGATCGCTCCCGCGACCGTCCGGTCCACCCTCCGCCACGTGCGGGAACGCCTCCGGCGACTCCGGGCCGTCCGGCCCGGTGACCAGCGGGACAGGGAAAGGTGAGGGAGATGCCGGCAACCGAGTACGGGGATCGGGTGATCACCGAGCAGCTGCGGGAGTCCAACGCCGCGCTGCACGACTCGCTGCGCGCCGGGCTCGACGTGGAGGGCGCCCTGCTGCGGGTGCGCAGCCGGGCGCTGGTCCGGCAGATCGCCGCGACGC
The DNA here is from genome assembly GCF_053601335.1 of Amycolatopsis sp. NPDC004747. Taxonomy (NCBI): domain Bacteria; kingdom Bacillati; phylum Actinomycetota; class Actinomycetes; order Pseudonocardiales; family Pseudonocardiaceae; genus Amycolatopsis; species Amycolatopsis sp. NPDC004747. The sequence continues at coordinate 41,182 of NZ_JBSGBQ010000022.1, forward strand.
AGCCTGCCGAAGCCTTCCCGCCGCACTGGCGGCGCCACGACGAGCCGGTCGCCGCCGCGACCGCCGGCGACGACGCCGCGACCGCGCGCCTGCTCGCGACCATCCGGCCGCTGGTGGTCCGCTACTGCCGGGCCCGCGTCGGCCGCCACGAGCGGTCGTTCGCTTCGGCGGACGACGTCGCCCAGGAGGTCTGCCTCGCCGTGCTCACCGCGCTGCCGTCCTACCACGACCAGGGCCGCCCGTTCCTGGCGTTCGTCTACGGCATCGCCCAGCACAAGGTGGCCGACGCCCACCGGGCCGCGGCCCGCAACCGCAGCGACCCGGTGCCGGAGGTGCCGGACGGCGTGAGCGAAACGGCCGGCCCGGAGCAGCGGGCCCTGCGGTTCGAGCTGAACGAGCGGCTGTCCCGGCTGCTGGACGTGCTGCCGGCGAAGCAGCGGGAGATCGTCGTGCTGCGGGTGGTGGTCGGGTTGTCGGCGGAGGAGACGGCCTCGGCGGTCGGCTCGACGCCCGGGGCGGTCCGGGTCGCCCAGCACCGCGCGCTGGGCCGCCTGCGCCGGCTGCTCACCGGGGAAGAGGCTTAGCGCCGGACCCGCTCCAGGACGAACTCCGCCAGCGCCGCCGCCGGGCCCTCGATCGACTCGCGGGCCAGCAGCATGAACTCGATGTCGCCCGGCTCCGGCAGGCCGTCGAGCTCGATCAGGTCGGCCGGCACCAGGCTGCGCGCGTGCAGGGTCACCCCCAGGCCGGCCGCCGCCGCGGCGCGCAGGCCCGTCAGGCTCGACGTCTGGCACGCCGCGCGCCACTCCAGACCCGCGCGTTCGAGGCACTCCACCGCCAGCTGCCGCGTGATCGACGGCATCGGGTACTGCACCAGCGGCACCGGACGGCCGGGCTCCAGCACCGTGGCGGCCGAGCCGATCCAGACCAGCGGCTCGCGCCAGAGCAGCCGGCCGTGGTGCGCGCCCGGGCGGCGCTTGCCCAGCACCAGGTCGAGCCGGCCGGAGCGCAGCCGCTGCGTCAGGACGTCCGACAGCTCGACCGTGAGCTCGACGTCCACGAGCGGGTGACTGCGGCGCAGCCGGTGCAGGATCTCCGGCAGCTCCCCGAGCGCGAAGTCCTCGGAGACGCCGAAGCGCACGCGGCCACGCAGTTCGGCACCGCGGAAGTGCCGCTCGGCGCGCTCTTCGGTGTCGACGACGGTCTGCGCGAAGCCGAGCATCGCCTGCCCGCGCTCGGTGAGCTCCACCGTGTGGGTGTCGCGGGCGAACAGCAGGCCGCCGGCGTCGCGCTCCAGCCTTCGCACGTGCTGGCTGACGGTCGGCTGGCCGACCCCGAGCCGCCGCGCGGCCGCGGTGAAGCTGCGCGTCTCGGCGACGGCGAGGAACGAACGGCACAGGCGCGGGTCCAGCACCCGGTCAGCTTATCGCGATTCGCGATGACAGTCAGTCCGGTCATCGGGGTTCACAATGAGCGCGCGGGCACCGAGAATGGCCGTGGAAGGAGATCCATGTCCCGCTTGCGTCTCGACCCCTTCGTCCTCGCCATCCTCGCCACCGTCGGAGTGGCCACCCTGCTGCCCGCGTCGGGCGCGGTGGCCGGCGGCTTCGGCGTCGCCACCACGATCGCCGTCGGCCTGCTGTTCTTCCTGTACGGCGCCCGGCTGTCGACGCAGGAAGCCCTCGAAGGGCTGCGGCACTGGCGGCTGCACGCGGTGGTGCTCGCGGCGACGTTCGTCCTGTTCCCGCTGCTCGGGCTCGCGCTGTTCCTGCTCCCCGCCTCGGTGCTGCCGGCCCCGCTGGCGGCGGGGGTGCTGTTCCTGGCGGTGCTGCCCTCGACGGTCCAGTCGTCGATCGCGTTCACCTCGATCGCCCGCGGCAACGTGGCGGCGGCGATCTGCAGCGCGTCCCTGTCCAACCTGGCGGGCATCGTGCTGACGCCGCTGCTGGTCGCCCTGCTGTTGGCCGGGGAGGGCGCGGGGGTCGACGGGTCGGCGGTGCTCGGGATCGTGCTGCAGCTGCTCGCGCCGTTCGTGGCGGGCCAGCTGGCCCGCCGCTGGATCGGCGGCTGGATCACCCGCCACGCGGCGCCGCTGAGGCTGGTCGACCGCGGTTCGATCCTGCTGGTGGTGTACACGGCGTTCAGCGCGGGCATGACCGAGGGCATCTGGCACCGGCTCGACCTGGGACACCTCCTGGTGCTGGTCGTGGTGTGCGGCGCGCTGCTCGCGGCGGTGCTGGGCGCGACGGGGTGGGGCGCCCGCGTGCTGGGCTTCGCCCGCGCGGACCGGATCACCATCGTGTTCTGCGGGTCGAAGAAGAGCCTGGCCAGCGGCCTCCCGATGGCGACGGTGCTGTTCGGGCACGCCCAGGTGGGGCTGATCGTGCTGCCGCTGATGCTGTTCCACCAGCTCCAGCTGATCGTCTGCGCCACCTTGGCCCGGCGCTACGCGGCCGAAGAAGACCGGGAGCTCGTGCCGGCCTGACCGATGAGTTTTCCGGACCGGTCCGGTCGGTACGGGTGACGTCCCCGACCGGAAGGCGGCCCCATGGCCAAGCTCCTCTACCACATCACGATGTCCCTCGACGGCTTCGTCGCCGGTCCCGCCGACGACATGACGTGGCTCGCCGGCGTGGGTGCCGGGCCGAACCCGGTCGTCGAGCGGGTGATCGGCGGGATCGGTGCGGTGGTGATGGGCCACCGCACCTCGCCCCGGCGACCGCCGCGGAGGGCCGCGTGTACGGCGGCCGCTGGCAGGGCCCGATCTTCGTGGTCACCCGCGACGCCGCGCCGTCGGACGGGTTCACCCTGGTCGAGGAGCTGACCGACGCCGTGTCGGCCGCCTCGGCCGCCGCCGGCGACGGTTACGTCGCGGTGCTCGGCGCCGCGACCGCGCGGCGGTGCCTCGACGCCGGATTGCTCGACGAGGTGCTGGTCCACGTGGCACCGGTCCTGCTCGGCGACGGCGTCCGGCTGTTCGACCACCCCGGCGGGACCCGGGTGCGGCTGGAGCCCCTGGAGCTGAGCCACGCCGGGCCCGTCGCCAACCTCTGGTACCGGGTCGGGTGAAGTCCGGAGTGGACGGTCAGGAACACCGGCCGGCGAGCCACTTCCGGTAGTCGGCCGTCCAGCTGGTCGCCACCCGCTTCGGAGCCGTCGCCAGGTTCGCCTGCCAGCTCGCCGCGTTCCCGCTCCACGACGGCGGCGGCTCCTCCCACTTCACCGTGTCCGGCCACGACGGACCGCCGCCCAGCACGGCCGGGAACGTCCCCGCCGCCACGCGGGACTTCAGCGCCGCGGCGATGTCCGGGTCGTGCGAGTACACCGTGATCGCCTGCTGCTGGTAGCGCTCGCGCACCGGGTCGGTGATCTCGCTCCACGCCTTCGCCCTCACCGCCGCGGAACCGTCGATCAGGAACACCTTCGTCTCGGGCTTGACCTCCAGCTCGGCGTACGCCCCCTTGGCCGCGACGTGGTCCAGCCACTGCCGCAGCGAGTAGACCCCTTCCCCCTGGTAGGGGCCCCACTGCAGGGTCCGGCCCTCCAGCTTGTCGCTGCCCGAGGACCAGTAGACGTCGGTGATGTTCTTCTTGACGCCGGTCAGCCCGTGCGTCGACGTGTTGTGCCACATCACCGCCTTGCCGCTGACCGTCCCGTCCGAGCCCACCGCGACCTTGGTCAGCTGGACGTCGGCCTCGAACCCGCCGGCGCCCTGGCCGATCAGCGCGTCGACCGCCTTGACGTTGTTCGGCGCGCGCAGCTGGTCGCGGTCCCACGGGTTCGCACCCGTCGGGTAGCCGCCGTGGCTGACGATCACCGGGCAGGCCGGCAGCGCCTGCGCGGCGACGCCGGTGAAGGAAGCCGCCGCGAGAGCGCCGGCGAAGAGTGCGGTAGCCGGTTTCACGCCGCTCACCCCACCAGGACGTTCTTGTAGAAGAGGTTGGCGTAGCGGTTGACGTTGTCCATGCTGCTGCGCGAACCGAAGCCGAGGAACAGGCGGGTCTCGCCGTCGGCCGTGCGGTAGACGGCCAGGCCCTCGGGTTCGCGGTAGACGAGCGTCGAGCCGGCCCGGGTGAGGTCGCGGTCCTGCACCGTTCCCGTGTTCATGTCGATGCGCGTCACGTAGGAGTCGATGTCGGCGGCGTCGGCGTGGCCCGATCCGTCCAATGTGTACAGGCTGCTGCCGAGGATCGTGTAGCCCTGGAAAACGACGCTCTTCGTGCTCAACGCGGGTTGGGGAAAGTGCACCAGCGGCTTCGAGAAGTCGCCGGCGGCGGCACTCGCGAGCGGGAACACGCTGTACCACATCTGGCCGCCTTCGCTGCGGCGCACGGCGATCCGCTGGTACACCGGGTCGGTCGCGCAGGTGATCGTCTTGCTCCCGGTGAGGAACTTCTTCACCGACGGCGTACCGCCGTTGACGAACTTGAAGCGCGCCAGCGCGGTGCCGCGGGCGTCGGTGGTCGTGCCGTCGGCGTCGCACTCCATCCAGATGTAGGACGCGGTCCCGACCGGCTCCACACCGATCGACACGCCGTGCCCGGCGTGGGCCACGTGCATCGAACCGAGCACTTCGCCGGAGAAGCCGAGCTGGTTGATGCAGAGGTCGTCGCCGGAGGTGCCGTTCTGCGCCTGGACGACGAAGAGGCGCCGGTTCACGTTGTCGAAGGCGAAACCCTGCATCACGTGGTGCGACTCGTGCAGCATCTTGCTGCGGAACAGGTCCGTGGACGGCTGGGTGATGTCGATGTGGGGCGACACCGGGATGCCGTCGCCCTCGGCCGCGGCGGTGCCGGTGAGCAGGGCACCGGTCCCGACCGCGACGGCGGCCGCCGCTCCGGCGCGGAACAGCGAGCGCCGGGAAAGCGCTCTCGCGGTGATGCACTGGACGGGGTTCTGCGACACGGGCTCGCCTCCTGGTTCGAACGTCGGCGAGAGCCTCCATCGAGCGCGTACAGGCGCCGTACAAGGCGGATACACGGGTAACGGCGCCGGCCCGCCAGGCCCGTGCTCCCGCCGGCGTCGATTTCCCGACGTCCACCCCCGGAAACCGAGCGAAATCCGCGTCTTCAGCCCGGCCCGCCGGGGCTTTCCGTCACCGCGGGCGGGGCGACGGCTTGTTTTCCAGCTCTTCCGCGAAAATCGCGTCGACGCGCGAACCCGCCCGCCGCAACGCCCGCACGACCACGCGGACCAGATAGCCGAGAGCGAACAAGAGCAGCAGCGCCAAGCCGATGACCCCGGGATTCGCCACGACGACCTCCCGGTACTCGTGTGCGAGGTAACCCAGACCGGCCCCCGCGGCGAACGCGTCCAGCAACGCCAGCCAGGCTGCCCGGCAACGGGACGGGGTGGCAGCGCCCATGCTTCCTCCCGCCGTTCCGGTCAGCGGTGACGCCCTTGCAACCTAGACGAGCCTGCGCCGGTCGGTGGCCACTTCAACCTGTTTGGCCTACCGGATCTCCCCGGATGGCCGCTGTGATAACTTGAAGCGAACTGAGTGTTCTGTGCACATGCAAACCCTCGGGTGCCTGTGCACGCCGTGCTGAGGGGGCGGTAGCTCAGTTGGTTAGAGCAGGGGACTCATAATCCCTTGGCCGCGGGTTCGAGCCCCGCCCGCCCCACCCGAGCGAGTGGGAGAGGTGTGCCCGCGGAAAGCGCGGGCCCTTCTCGCTCGTTCGTGTTTTCTGGGGGTGCAACCCCCAGACCCCGCCCGGCGGGCTCCGCCCCCGGACCCCCGTCGTGGTTGCCTTGCGCTTGGACGTGCCGGTTGGTGGTGGGTGAGGGCACCTCGTTGGGAAGACCCGTTGCTCAGGGCCGGGGGGCAGTTGTGCGCTGCCCCGAGGGCGTTGATCGGTGGCCGTTGGCTGTTGGTCAATGGGGGTTGTGGGTGGGGTGGTGTGTGGTTCCCGGGGGTTTGTGGAAGCGGCTTATCTGCGGGGGGTGGACCACGAACGGGCGCATCATGCCCTCGTCCTCGTGGTCCAGGATGTGGCAGTGGTACATGAACTGCCCCGTCGCGTCCTCGAAACGGCCGGCGATGCGCAGCCACTCCCCCGCCCACACCGTGAACGTGTCCTTCCAGCCCTCCTCGTGCTTCTCGATCGGCGGACCGTCCCCCGGCGCGGGCAGGGGGCGGGACGTGCCGCCCGCCGCGATGTCGAACGCCGTCACGTCCGGGAACCTGCGCCTGGTCAACAGCTGGAAACGCGCCATGTGGACGTGCATCGGATGCGGTGCCCCGCCCAGCAGGAGCAGGTTCCACACCACCCAGCGACCCCGGTCGACGAAGATCGACGTCGCGTCGTCGAACAGACGGGCCACCCTGCGGAACGTCCGCACCCGCCCGGTCGCCGGATCGGTCAGCTGCAGGACACCCTCCTCCGGCAACCGCGCAGGCACCCCCGCCGGATCCGTGATCTCCTTCAGCTCCCACATTTCCGGATGCGGCCGGCCCGCCACCCCCGGCGGGGTCGACACCACGAACACCTCGTCGTGCTCCGCCGGCACCTGCTCCACCCGGACGTACGAAGCCGACAACCGGGCCGGCAACCGGAACGGTTCGGGACGACGACGGCTCTCGACGCGGAACTCCATGATGTCCGGCTCGACCGACGCCCCCGTGTTCACCAGCCGCAGCCGCTGCCCCGCGAACCGGCCGAAGTCCACCATCAGATCGGCCCGCTCGGCAGGCGCCAGCGTCAGCCCGCCCGCCGGTACCGCCGCCGGCGCGGGCAGCAGACCCGCGTCCGTGCCGGCGATCCGCACCGCGTCGTTGTGCACGACACCCGCTTCGTCGACCAGGTCGAGCCGGAAGAACCGGCCGTTCGCCGTGTTCAGCACCCGGAAGCGGTACCAGCGCGCGTCGACGTCCAGGTGCGGCCAGACACCGCCGTTGACCAGCGTGAACGGCCCGGTGACCGGCGCGGTCGTGCCGGACGCGGGCAGGTACTGGAACTTGAACAGCAACCGCCCGGTGAGCGCCCCCGTCGCCGGGTCGGTGTCGAAGTTGCGGTCGGCCAGGACCAGCGGGATTTCGTGGTCGCCACCGGGCAACCGCAGCCGGTCCTCCTCCTCGTCCCGGACCAGGTACAGCCCGGCGAGTCCGGAGTGGACGGTGAAGCGCGTGACGGCCATCGCGTGGTCGTGGTACCAGAGCGCGGCGGCGGCCTGGCGGTTCGGGTACTCGGCGAGCTGCGCGTGCCCCGGCGAGATCCCGTTGTGCGCCCAGCCGTCGTTGCCCGCGTTCGTCAGCGCGCCGTGCAGGTGCACGACGTTCCACGGCGGCAGCTCGGCGACGCCCTCGACCAGCTCCACCCCGGCGGGCAGGCTGCCGTCCGCGGCGCGGTAGCCGGGCCGGTTCGCCGGCGTCGGCACCTCGTACGGGGCCCGCACCGCGACCAGCGGGACCGTGCCCGTCAGCTCGTTGGCCCACGCGACCCGCAGCCGCTGGTGAGCACGCACCTCGATGGTCGGCCCGGGGAAGTGGCCGTCGTAGGTCCACAGCGTCGTCTCCGGCAGCTGGGAGTGCAGCCGCGCCCGCGCGGTGGTCATCGTGACGGTGAGCTCGCCCCGGTACCCCCGCGAATGCGCCCGGAGCACCGGCGGGATCCGCAACGGGTCGAGGAACTTGGTGAGCCCGAAGTTCGGCGCCGCAGGCCCGCCGGTCGCCGCCGACGCCGTGCGGGAGACCTCGGGACCGAGCAGGTTCACCCCCGCCACGACGCCCGCGGAGCCGAGCGCCGCGGCGGCGAGGAAGGTGCGCCGGTCGACGGAGTCGTCCACTTCCCCTACCAGGCAACCGGAAGCTCGGTCAGCACCTGGAACCCCGCGGTGGGGTTGAACGGGATCTCCTCCGCCGGGACCGCGAGCCGCAGACCGGGCAGGCGCTCCAGCAGCGTCCCGAGAGCGATCTCCATCGTGACCCGCGCGAGGTTCTGCCCGAGGCACTGGTGGGCGCCGAACCCGAACGAAACGTGGTCCCGGGCCGTGGTGCGGTGCCAGCCGAGGGAGTCCGGTTCCTCGTGGACGTCCTCGTCGCGGTTGATCAGCGAGGTGATGAAGAAGACGCCGTCGCCCTTGCGGATGGTGGTGCCCTCCACCTCGATGTCGGCGACGGCCAGCCGGGACACACCGTCCGGAATGGACAGTACGCGCAGCAGCTCGTCCACCGCGGTGGGCAGCAGCGACGGGTCGGCGCGCAGCTCGGCGAGCCGTTCGGGGTGCTGCAGCAGGACGAACGTGCTGAGCGAGATCATCGTCCCGGTCGTGCCGTGTCCCCCGGCCACCTGCAGGACCAGCGTCGACACCAGCTCTTCGCCGGCCTCGCCCCCGGTGCCGCGTTCGGCGGCGTTCTCGACGAGGTCGTCGAGAACGCTGTCGCCGGGGTTGCGCCGGCTCCGGGCGATCAGGTCGGCCATGTAGGCCATGAGCTCGTCGTAGGCCGCGTTGGCGTCCGGGCCGGCCGCGAGCTGGTGCGACTTCTCCTCGAAGTATTCGTGATCGCCGTCCGGGATGCCCATCAGGCGGTACAGCACGGTCACCGGCACCGGCCCGGCGAACGCCGGGATCAGGTCCGCGGGCGGCCCGGCCGCGACCAGCTCGGCCAGCTGCCGGTCGACGATCTCCTGGATCTTCGGGCGCAGGGCGTTGACCCGCCGGGTCGTGAAGCTCGGGATGAGCAGCTTGCGCCGGGCGTTGTGCACCGCGCCGTCGACCCCGACCAGCGCGGTGACGACCTTCATCACCTTCTGCTGGACGTCGCCGACCGTCGCGGCGATGCTCGCGAACATCATGGGCCACGCCGGATTGGTGCGGTCACTGGAGATCCGGGGGTCGATCAGCAGCCGCCGGGCCACGTCCCGGCTGGTGATCGCCCAGACGCGGCGGCCGTCGTAGAGCGCGACCTGGGCGAGCGGCTTCTGCGCGGCCAGCGGGAGGTAGGCCGGTGCCGGCCGGTAGGGACAGGTGCGGTCCTGGGGGAACACAACGGTTTCGGTCATGCGGGCACCTCCGGGCACGGGGAATACCGGCGATCCGCACGGCGCGCGGGGCGCGCTCGGTGCGGCTCGGATCCGGAACGTTAGCCAAGCGCCGGCCGGCCGCGCATCCCCTCACTTGGTATTCCTCGACGTCCCCGCGCCCCCGGCCCGGCGCGCAGCAAAAACCCCGCCGCCCCAAGGGAGGCGGCGGGGTGCGGTGCGCGTGGCGCTAGTTCGTGAAGTCCGCCTTGTGGTCCTCCGCCCACTCGGCGAAGGTGCGCGCCGGCTTGCCCAGCACCTTCTCGACCGTGTAGTCGATCTCCTCGGGCCCGTCGAGAGCTTCTTCGTAGTAGCGGATCCTCGTCTCGATGATGCTCGACGCGTCTGCGCGGCCGACCGTCCCCTCCTCGACCAGTTCTTCGAACCGCCCGCCGATCCGCGCCCGGAAGTCGGCCCGGGCGGCGTCGCCGGTGAGGTCCTCGAAGGGCAGCTCACGGCCGATCGCGCGGCCGATCAGGGCGAGCTGCTCGGCTTGGGTGATGCTTTCCCCGCCGGTGATGTGGTATTTCGCCCCGGCGTGGCCCTCCTGCAGCAGCGCGGTCGTGCTCACCTCGGCGATGTCCCGTTCGTGGATCGAGGACAGGTAGGAGTGCGCGTAGAGGATCGGCACCGGCTCGCCCCTCTTGACGAACTCGGCCCACTGCAAGGAGTTGACGGCGAACGCGCCCGGCCGCACGAACGTCCACGCCAGCCCGGACCGCTCGATCGCCGCTTCTTCGGCCAGGTGCCACCGCGCGATCCAGTGGTCCGGATCGCGCCCGGCGGCAGCCAGCGAGGACAGCAGGACGACGTGCCGGACACCGGCGGCCTTCGCGGCCTCGAGCACCCCTTCGACCCCGGACGGCTGGGTGTACAGGAAGAGTTTCTCCACGCCCCGCAGCGCCTGCCGGAACGTTTCCGGCTCGGCGAGGTCCGCCCGGCGGACGTCGACCTCCGGCGGCAGGTCGAGGGCGTCCGGGTCGCGCGAGGTCGCGCGGACGTCGGCACCCCCGCGCAGCAACAGGTCCACGACGTTGCGGCCGACGTTGCCGGTCGCACCGGTCACCAGGATCGTCATCTGTTTTCCCCAGTCGGCTAGGCTGATACGGGCCCTGCGTCCACTGTGGACACTGGCGGGCGCCGCCTCCGGTGAGCAAGTATCAGCCAGCCTCCGGAACCCGTCAACCAGCACCTACTGCCGCGCAGGTCAGCGCACGCGGTCGTAGACCACCGCCGTCTCGCCCAGCTCGCCGGTCTCGTGGCAGGTGAGCCGCCACCGCGACGACGGCAGCCCGTCTTCGAACAGCCGGGGCCCGCCGCCGGCGATTTCGGGGCAGACCATGAGGTACAGGCGGTCGAGCAGGTCCGCCGCGAGCAGCGGTTTGATGACGCTCGCGCTGCTGTTGACGAGGATGTCGCCCCCGGCCGCGGCCTTCAGCTCGGCGACGACGTCCGCGGCCGGCGCGTTCACCAGCCGAGTGCGCTCCCACGGGGCTTCGGCCAGCGTGGTGGAGAAGACCACCTTTTCCGCTTCCACCAGCCACTTCGCGTAGCCGCGGTCCCGCGGGTCGGCGGTCTCGTCGGCGGCGACGGCAGGCCAGAACCCGAGGAAGCCCTCCGCGTTGCGCCTGCCGAGCACCGCCGTCGTCGCTGCCTCCCAGATCCTCGTCAGGTGGCGCCGCGCGACTTCGGTGGTGGCGTACGGGAGGATCGCGCCCATGTCGGCGGGCCCGGCGGGGCCGTGGTAGCGCCCGTCGAGGGTGAGGCTCAGGTTCGCGGTCACCCGGCGGCCGGTCGGCTCGGTCACGGTGTTCGGTCCTTTCGTTCGGAGAGCACGTCGGTGAGGTGGTCGAGCACCTGGCCCCAGCCGGTTTCGATGCCGGCGACGAAGGGGACGGCGCCGACGGTGGTCGCGGTGATGCGCAGCCCCAGCCGCAGCCGGGTGCCGCCCGCGTCCGGGTGCAGCTCGAGGTCGTAGTGGCCGGTGAAGGAGGCGGGACCGGTCACCGCGAGGTCGAACGCGAGCCGGGCGGGCTCGTCCGCGACGCGCACCCGGCCTTCGGCGAGGTACTCGGCGTCGGCGTCGCGGTAGCCGAGCACGACCCGGCCGCCCGGCCGCGGTTCGAGGGCGCAGGCGGTGACGGTCATCGACGGCGGAACCCACCAGGACGCCAGCAGGCCGGGGTCCGTCCAGTGCCGCCAGACCGCGCCGGCCGTCGCGGGCAGCAGGCGGTCGAAGGCGAACCTGCGCCCGTCCGCCCAGCGGTCCCGGTCCGCGACCGCGGCATCCGCCTCGATGGTCGCGCGGTACCGGGCGACGGCGGCCCGCTCCTGCGCGTGCGCCTCGACGGCGCCGGCCAGCTCCCGCAGCCGCCCGGCGAGCGCGGCCAGGGGTTCGGCTTCGAGGGCGTGGACGCGCCGCTGCCCCAGCGGGAAGACGGTGACCAGGCCGGCGCGGGCGAGGGTCTGCAGGTGCTTGGTGGTCTGCGGCTGCCGCAGCCCGGTCAGTTCGGCCAGCTCCCCGACCGATCGGGGGCGCTCGGCGAGGAGTTCGACGATGCGCCACCGCGCGGCGTCCCCCAGTGCTGCGGCGATCCGGTCCATGGCGGCCAGTATTCACACAGGAGAATATTCACGTCAACGAATATCTTCGCCGGGGAGCCAGCGCAGCCCGTAGGCGTACCCCAGCTGCGGCGCGGCGAACTCCTGCGCCACCTCGCACGCGCCGTCCAGCGGCAGCGGCTCGCCGGGCTGGGGCGGGTCGGCGAGCACCGAGGGCGGGACGCGGTCCAGCCGCCACACCACCCGCGGCGGCTTCCGCGGGTCGAAGCGGACGCGCACCTCGAACGACTCGCACGTCACCAACGGCACGAACACGTACGACGGCCGGGTCGGGAGGCCGTCGCGGATGCGGTACACCAGCGAATACGTGTGGGTGTCGCCGCGGTCGAGGGCGTGGGGCAGCTCGAGCAGCCAGCGGAAGTGCCGCTGGCCCTCCCGGGTGCCGTCGCTGATCCGGACGCCGTGCCGGGCGTCCGCGGCGACGTCGCGCTCGCCGTCGCGGCCGTCCTCGGTGCGCGGCACCGTGAACTGCGCGGAGATCCGGCCGAGGGCGTCGCGGGTGGCCACGATCAGGCGTTCCTCGGTCACCTCCGGCTCGGCGGTGTCGAGCCGGACGAGCACCTTGAGCCGCTTGACGAACCAGCCCTCGTCGGGGTCGGGCGCGCCGGCGGCGGGCCGCCTGCCGGCTTCGATCTCCGCGGCGAGCCGGGCGAACGACCGGTCGACGCGGCGGCGGGCGGTGCGCTCCGAGACGCGCAGCTGATCCGCGAGGACGCCGATCCGGTCACTCAGCAGGGCGTGCTGCGCGCCGGGGGCGATGCCCAGGGCGACGTTGACCGCCAGCCTGTCTTCGTCCGGGAATTCCGCGATCGCGACCGAAATCGCTTCGCGCAGAACGCGGCGCGCATCGCGATCGCTGGTCGTCCGGTGGATTTCGCACCAGCCGGAAACGAGCGGCCCGAGCCGGCTGCGCAACCGGTCGGCTTCCAATCCCCAGCCGCGCCGCAACGTGGTGAGCTCGCGGAGCAGCCCGTCCTCCTGTGCCATGGGATTTCCATTGTGCCATGCGGACTTCCCGGCGATCGGCGGCACCGGCTGCGCCGATCAGGTGATTCCGGAGTGGCCAGGGATTGGCCAGTTCGCGGCGATTTCGGCCCGCGCGTGACCTTTTCCGCTTCGCCGGCTGCCCGACCATTTCCCCGTCGACTTCCGGCGTCGGCATCGGGGAGGAAGGGTGCTCGACACTACCGGGCCGGCCGAGGTCGCCGGCGTCCGGCGGCTCGCCCGCGACGGCCTGCTCGCCGGCTCGGCGGCGGCCGCGCGGCCCCGCGCACTCGCCCGCCTGCGCGGCGGGGTCTACACCGTGGCGTGGCCGCTGGTCTTCACGCGGATCACCAGGCCGCTGGAACACCGGCGCCGCCACGCGGACTGCGCCCGCGGGCTCGAATGGCTGCGCCCCGACTGCCTCGACCGCTTCCACGACGACGTCGAGGCGGTGGTGGACCACGCGCTGCGGCGTGCGACCGGGCCGATCGAGAACCTCGAGGGCTGGCTGGCGACCCGGCTCACCCCGGCCACGGTCGACGCGCACCGGCGCCGCCGCGGCGAACTCGGGGCGCTGCAGCGGCCGCGCCTCCCGGCGTGGCTGGCCGAGGCGCTCGACGGCGATCCGTGGCTGTGCGACCTGGCGGTGCAGATCCTGATCTGGGTCGGTGTCCCGGCGACGGCCGGCGCCGAGCTGTGGCCCCTGGACGGCTGGGCGGCGCGGCGCACCGAGATCACGGGCGAGCCACCGGCCGGCCGCGACCCGCTCGACCGCGAGGTCGACCGGGTGCTGGCCGCGATGCGCACCCGGCCGGCGTGGTACGCCGAGCACGTCGAGCGCCCGCTGGGGCACAAGCAGGCCCCGGTCGCCCCGATGCCGGCCGAGCTCCCGGCGCTCGAGCTGGTCGCCGAGCACGAGCTGGCGGACGCGCGGCTGGCGGGACTGGCCGAGCAGGCCCTGCTGGCGATCGAGGCGAAACTGGACCGGGGCGAAACGCCCGCCGCGGCGGTGACGACGGTGGTCCGCACGGTGTTCGGCGAGCACGCACCGGCCGGCCCGGCCGGCGACGACTGGCTGGCGGCGGCGCTGGCGGACCAGGAGCGCGTGGCGGAGATCGTGGCCACGGTCCTGGCGATCCTGGACCGCTGACCCACCCGCCTCCGCACGGCTCCCGGCGACCGCCCCAAGGTGGCCTTCGGTGCGTCAGACGCACCCAAGGTGGCCTTGGGGCGCTACCGGACCCGCCGGGGTTGCTTCGGCGCGGCCGGGAGCGGCAGCGGTTCGCCGGCCTCGCGGCAGCCGTACCGCACGAACAGCGCCTGCGCCTGGTCGCGCAGCTCGGTGGCGCGGTGTCCGTTCCCGGACAACGCCGCCGCGGTCGCCAGGTCGCGGAGGGTCCTCGCCTGCCAGACCGGCAGGCCCAGCGCGTGCCACCACTCCAGCGACCGCTGCAGGTGCACGGACGCCGCCGCCGGCTCGCCGCCCGCGAGGTCGAGCTCGCCGAGGGTGCGCAGGACCAGCGCCTGGCCGAAGCCGTCCTGGAGTTCGTTGCACGTGCTCAGGGCCTCGTCGAGCGAAGCACGGACCTCCTCGCCCCGGCCCTGCCGGATCCGCACCTTCGCCAGCGCCTGGTCGGCGTAGGCGACGACGAGCCTGCTGCCGACGATCCGCAGTTCGTCCGCCGCCCGGGCGCAGCAGTCGGCGGCTTCGTCGAGCCGGCCCGCCGCGCGGTGGATGATGCCGATCGACCGCAGGGCCAGTGCCGCGCCGCGGCGGTTGCCCGACGCGCGCCAGTACGCCAGCGCCTTGGCCACGGACTCCGCCGCGTGGCCGAGGTCGCCGGCTTCGGTGAGGATCATGCCGAGGTTGTGCTCGGCCCGGGCGAGCTCCTCGTCGGTCCCTTCGCGCCGCAACACCGGGACCGCTTCGGTCAACGCCTGCTCGGCCTCGGCGAACGAGCCGCGTTCGCGCAGCACGAAGCTCAGGCTCAGCCAGGTCCGGGCCCGGCCGAGGCGGTCGCCGACGGTCGCGTACGCGGCGAGCGCCTGGTGGTAGTACGCCAGCGACTCGTCGAACCGGTCCTGCTCGAAGTAGAGCGTCGCGATCCCGTGCAGCACCAGCCCTTCGGCCGCGCGGTCACCCGCCCGCCGGGCCGCGGCCAGCGCGGCGGTGTGCGTGCGCCGCCACTGGCCGAACTGGTTGCGGGCGGCGAAGGTCGAGGCGGACAACGCCGAAGCCAGCTCGGCCGCGGTGGCCACCAGGTCCAGTTCGCCGGTCCGTTCGACCACGCCGACCAGCAGCTCCTCCTCGGTCTCGAACCAGGCTTCCGGATCGGCGCGGAGGCCGTCGAGCGTGGCCTGGTCCAGCCGTCCCGACCCCGCCGGCGGGGGTGTCCGGCCGGACGCGTGCCGGACCAGGTGCAGCGCGTCGGTGCCCACGCGCTCCAGCGCCGCGCGGATCTCTTCGGCGGTCTCCTCGGCTTCGCACAGCTCAACGGCGTACGCCATGGTCAAGTCGTGGATGCGGTACCGGCCCAGCCCGGTGACGTCGGTGCCGGCGGGGTCGAGCAGCTGCGCGTCGACCAGCCTTTCGACCACGTCCTCGGCTTCGGCGACGGGTACGTCCAGCAGCGGGGCCGCCAGCCAGCCGGCGAACTCCTGGACACCGGTCAGGCCCAGGCGGCGCAGCGCGGTGCGCTCCGGCTCGCCGAGGCCGTCGTAGCTCACCGCGAGACTGCCCCTGACCTCCAGGTCGCCGAGGACGAGTTCGTTGAGCAGCCGCTGCTTCCGGCCCAGCCGCTGCGCCAGGCGGGCCACCGGCCACTCCGGCCGGGCGGCCAGCCGGGCACCGGCGATGCGGACCGCCAGCGGCAGGTGCCCGCACAGCCGCACGATCTCCAGCGCGGCACCGGGTTCGGCCGCCAGCCTCGGCCCGACCAGCCCGGCCAGCAGTTCGAGGGTCTCCGCCTCGGGCAGTTCGGGCAGGTCGAGCAGCGTGACGCCCTCCAGCGCGGCCGGCCGGACCCGGCTGGTGACCAGCACCGCGCAGCCGGCACCCGCGGGCAGCAACGGCCGGATCTGCTTCTCGCCTGCCGCGTCGTCGAGCACCACGAGCACCCGCCGGTCGGCGAGCAGGGACCGGTACAGGTCGACGCGCTCCGCCGTCCCGCCGGGGATCGCCGCGTCGGCCACCCCGAGCGCCCGCAGGAACCGGGCGAGCACCTCGGCCGGGTCGGCGGGCGCCGGCTGGTTGCCGTGGAGGGTGGCGTAGAGCTGCCCGTCGGGGAACTGCTCGCGGATCAGGTGGGCGATGTGCACGGCGAGGGTGGTCTTGCCCGACCCCGGCTTGCCGGAGACGGCGCAGACCCGGGCGGCCGAACCGGCCGGGCGCAGCCCCTTCAGCACGAGGTCGATCTCCTCGCGCCGGCCGGTGAAGTCCGGGATGGTGGCGGGCAGCAGGCTCGGCGTCGGTGCCGCGACCGGTGCCGCCGCTTCGCCGCCGGGTTCGGCGAGCACCGTCTGGAAGGCCGCCTGCAGCTGGGGTCCCGGTTCCACGCCGAGTTCGTCGTCGAGCAGCCGGCGTGCTTCGTGGAAGGTGGCCAGCGCGTCGGCCTGCCGGCCCGCCTGGTGCAGCGCCAGCACCAGCTTGGCGCGCAACGGTTCGCGCAGCGGGTGTTCGGCGGCCAGCGCGGTCAGCTCGCCGGCCAGTGCGCCGCCGCGGCCGAGCTCGAAGTCCGCCTCCAGCCGTGCTTCCACCGCGGACAGCCGGGCCTCGGCCAGCTTCGTCCGTTCCCGCTCGGCCCATTCACCTTCGGCTCCGCCGAGCGGCGGCCCGCTCCACAGGGCGAGTGCCTCGGCCAACGTCTCCGCAGCCACCTGCGCGTCACCGGCCGCGAGCGCTCGACGGCCCGCGCCCACCGCCCGCTCGAACCGGACCAGGTCGATCGACTCGGGGGCGACGTCGAGGATGTAACCCGGCGCCTGTCTTCGCAGGGCGTCGTCCCGGTCGCCGAGCATCCGGCGCAGCGTGGAGACGTACGTGTGGACGACCGAACGAGCGCTGTTCGGCGGGTTTTCGCCCCACAGCGCGGCGAGCAGGGTGTCGACGGACACCACGCGCCCGGCGTTGACCAGCAGCACCGCCAGCAGCGTGCGCGGCTTCGGGCCGCCGAGCGGGACCTGTTCGCCCGCAACGAGTACCGCCATCGAGCCCAGCAACCGGAATTCCACGTTCGCCCCCACAGTCCGGAAAACCCTCCCTACAGACGGAAAGCGCGCGGTGCCGTTGTCCCCATCATCCCCGCCGTGACGATCCTGTGATCCTCCCGCACACGGCGGCCTCCAGAAAAGCTCAAAAGCCACCTGGAGGTTCCCTGGAGACCCGCCCGGCAGAGTTCTGGTTGTCGCAAGCAGCAGAACGAATCCCGAGGGGGAACACCGCAATGAAGAACATCGCTCGCCTGACCGCTCTCGCTCTCGCCGTCGCCGCGCCGCTCGTGCTCGCCGGCCCGGCGCACGCCGCCGACACCGGCTCCATCTCCGGCGACGTGTGGCTCGACAGCAACAGCAACGGCCTGCGGGAGGTGGGTGAGCCGGCGATCGCGGGCCACTACATGCTGCTCGAGGGCACCAACACCGTGGTGCAGACGGACGCCAAGGGCCAGTACGAGTTCAAGAACCTCCCGCCGGGCAGCTACTCGGTGAAGTCGACCGACCGCGCCGGCTTCGGTCAGGGCTGGACGACGGTGGGTGGCGACTCGGAGTTCGCCGGAGCCGACGGCAGGCACTGGGACCCGGTGGTCCTGACCGCCGGCCGGCGAGTGACGCACCTGGACAGCGGGTTCGCCACCGCCAAGGTCGACTACCGGGCCGGCCAGATCATCATCAGCAACCCGGCCCCGAAGGTCGGCGACGTGATCGACGTCATCGGTTCCGCGGTCCCGGTCGGCAACGTCTACGACCAGTTCGGCGGCCAGCTTTCGCTGCCGGACGGCCTGCGCGTCGTCGAGCGCCTCGGCGGCATGCCGAAGTACTACGCGACCGAGCCGGCCGGCAAGGTCACCGGGTTCTTCTACGACCGTCGTCACCCGGGTGCGTACGAGTTCGTCGGTGCGCGGGTGGTCGTCGAGAAGCCGCTGTCCGCCGCCGAGATCAAGATGACCGCGTGGAAGGGCCTGTTCGGAAGCACCGACCCCGACCTGGCCAACGACGTCCTCACGACGACGCTGACCACCAGCTGACCCAGCCGGGGGCAGGGGGGCAGGAGGGCCCGATTCCCGGGGGGAGGGAATCGGGCCTTCCTCGTGCGCCCGTCAGCCGTCCTCGACCGAACGGCGGCGGGCCTCGAACACCGCTGTCAGCACCTCGGGTGCGCAGCCCGCGGCTCGCGCCCGCCGTCCCGCCGCCGTCAGCTCGGCCAGCAGGAGGTCGCGCACGGCCGCGCGGGTTGCCTCCGGGAGTCTCGAACACGGGTCGGTCACCCTCTGCTCCTCTCTCCCTCCCCCCGACGCAGCCTTCACCTGACGGACACGCACCTCAGCGCCACCACGGCGGCGGGGGCACCGGAAGCCGCAGGGGGCAGCCGGTGTGGCGGCCCGTCCAGCAGTCGGCCAGCCAGCGGGTCAGCGCCACCGGGCCGAGCAGGCTGTCCTCCCACACCGGTGTCAGCTCGCCCGCCCGGCGCAGCACGCCTTCGGCCGTGCCGCAGAACGAGACCACCGCCGCGATCGCCGCGTCGGCGCGCTCGCCCGGCCAGGCGACCGCGGCTCCCGGCAGCCGGGCCGGGATGGCCAGGCCGGTGCCGATGGTGCAGTTCCGCGCCAGCTGCACGGCGAGATCGAACTCGACCGCTTCGGCGTGACGCTGTCTCGCCCGCCAGCGGGGCGATGCGGCCGCGGCGTACAGCCCGGCCAGGCGGGCGGCGACCAGCCCGTCCCACACCGTCAGGAGCACCGCTCGCGTGTCGGCCGGATGGGCGTCGGCGAGCTCGTGGGTGACGGCGCTGAGCCAGGCACACGGGTCCTTGACTTGACGATCAGCGGCGACGGTCACGGCAGTCAGTTTCCCACCGCCACGCGGAAGCAACCCCGAGATGATCATGGTTCACCCGAGCATCACCCGGTCAGTGGCGGGCCGTTGAGCGGCGCCGTAACCCAATCGGGCACTGGGCGTGACCAAATCGTCACAGCTGTGCGATCATGTCCGCGCTCAGTGCCGAGCACGCCCCGAACCCGTTCCCGCGAAAGGTCTCCTGAGTGATCAAGATCAGCAAGAGCCGGGCCGGCACCCAGCGCGTCACCTTCAGCCTCCCGATCGGCGCGCCGCCCGGCCGGGTGAGCGTCGTGGGCTCGTTCAACGACTGGACCCCCGGCCGCCACCACCTCACGCCGCGGTCGAACGGCCGCCGGTCGGCGTCGGTGGACGTGGCACCGGGCACCGTCCTGCAGTTCCGCTACCTCGGCGAGGGCGGCCACTGGTTCGACGACCCCGACCTGCCCGACCGCGCCGACGGCAACTGCGTCTGCTCGGCGTCGTGACGCTCAGCCCCGGCGGCGCCGCTTCCCGGCGCCCCCGGTGCGCCGGGCCGGTTTCGCCGCGGCGGGCTTGCGCTCCGGGCGCTTGCGCTCCGCCGGCGCCGGCGGGCGCCCGCGCGTGCTGTTCACCGTCCGGCCGCGGACGATCCCGATGAACTGCTCCATCAGGTCGCTCGTCTCCTCCTCCAGCCACGACAGCGCCACGCTCGACTGCGGCGCGTCCGCGACCGGCCGGTAGGTGAGGTCGCGGCGGTGGTGCAGCCGGGCCAGCGACTGCGGGACGACGAGCACCCCGACCCCGGCCGCGACGAGCTCGATCGCGTCCGCCGTCGTCTCGGGCCGCGACACCGCCGGGCGGCCGGGCCGGGCCGCCCACTCCAGCGTGTCGTCGAGCGGGTGCAGCACGACCTCCTCCGCCAGATCCACGGTGGACACTTCGTCGGCCGCCGCGATCAGGTGGTCCTTGGGCACCACGACGACCGTCGTCTCGGTGTAGAGCGGGATCGCGTGCAGGCCGTCCCGGTCGATCGGCGACCGCAGCAGCGCGGCGTCGGCGTCCCGGGCGCGCAGCAGCCCGGTGGCGTCGGCGGCGGCGACCGGGACGAGGGTCAGCGGCACCTCCGGCACCCGCTCGCCCCAGGTCCGCACCCACTTGGCGGGCGTCGCCCCCGGGACGTACGCGAGCTTGAAAGAGGTCACCGGGTCAGGTTACCGGGAGTGACGCTGGCTACCCTGGACGGCATGACGTCGCACAAGACCGCCCAGACGATGAAGCCCGCGACGGCGGCGAAGAAGCTGGGCGTGTACCTCGAAGCCACCCCCGCGGAGTTCCGGGAGGGCGTCGTGACGCGCGACGAGCTCAACGCGCTGCAGGCCGACCCGCCGGAGTGGCTGCGCGAGCTGCGCCGCACCGGCCCCCACCCGCGGCCGGTGGTCGCGGCGAAGCTGGGCGTCTCCATCGGCGGCCTCACCCGCGGCGGCATCACCGAGCCGCTCACCACCGAGCAGATCGACGAGCTGAAGGCGGAAAGCCCGGACTGGCTGGTGCGAGAGCGCGCGACACAGGCCGAGGTGCGCAAGGAAGCCGTACGGGTGAAGGAAAAGCACCGCTGAGCGCCGCCGACATCTCGCCCGAGGAGGCGGACCGCCTCGACGCCGCGGACGAACTCGCCGGCTTCCGTGAGCGGTTCGTGCCGATCACCGATCCGGGTGTCGTCGCCTACCTCGACGGGAACTCGCTCGGCCGTCCGCTGCGGGCCACCGCGCGGCGGCTGCAGGAGCTCGTCGCCCACGAGTGGGGTGCGCGGCTCATCCGGTCCTGGGACGAACGCTGGCTCACGCTGCCCGAAGAGATCGGGGACGAGCTCGGCCGCGTCGCGCTCGGGGCCGCGCCGGGGCAGACCATCGTCGCCGACTCGACGTCGGTGTGCCTCTACAAGGCGCTGCGGGCCGCCGTCGCGCTGCGGCCCGGGCGCGACGAGATCGTCACCGACCGCGCGAACTTCCCCACCGACCGGTTCCTCGTCGAGAGCGTCGCCGCCGAACTCGGGCTCACCGTGCGGTGGGCCGAAGGCGACGACGTCGCCGCGGTCACCGGGCCGCGGACCGCGGTGGTCACGCTGTCCCATGTGGACTACCGGACGGCCGCGATCACCGATCTGGCCGCCGTCACGCGGACGGTGCACGAGCGTGGCGGGCTCGTCGTCTGGGACCTCTGCCACAGCGTCGGTTCGCTCCCGGTCGAGCTGGACGCCGCCGAAGCCGACTTCGCCGTCGGCTGCACGTACAAGTTCCTCAACGCCGGGCCCGGCGCACCCGCCTTCCTCTACGTCAACGCGCGCCACCACGCGGTGTTCGGCCAGCCGATCACCGGCTGGATGGGCGCGGCCGACACCTTCGGCATGGCCGCGGAGTACGTGCCGGCCCCCGGTATCCGGCGGGCGCTGTCCGGCACGCCGCCGGTGCTCGGCATGGCAGGCGTCCAGGAAGGCGTGGCGCTGCTGGCGGAAGCGGGCATCGACCGGGTGCGGGCCAAGGCCGTCGCACTCGGCCGGTGGGTGATCGCCCTGGCCGACGCGTGGCTCGTCCCGCTCGGGTTCACGGTCGCTTCGCCGCGCGAGGACGACCGCCGGGGCGGCCACGTCACCCTCCGCCACCCGGACGCTGAACGGCTCGCGCGCGTCCTGATCGAGCACGGCGTGCTCATCGACTTCCGCCGCCCCGACGGCATCCGCATCGGCTTGAGCCCGCTCACCACCGGCTTCGCCGAGGTCCGGCGGGCGATGGAGCGCATCCGCGAGCTCGCCTGAGACACATCGCCCGGCGCCGGGCCTCTCCCAAATAGTAGCCATGTACTTAGTAGCCATGTATAGTATCTGGCATGAGCACTCCCGGCCACCTCGTCTGGCGCCTCTCCACGAAGTGGCGGGTCGCCGTGGACCGCGCCCTCGCCCCGATCGGGCTGACGCACGCGCAGTACGTCTTCCTGTCCTCGCTCTCCGGCCTGGAGCGCGCCGGAGCGAGCCCGAGCCAGCGCGAACTGGCCGACCACACCGGCCTGGAAGCGCTCTACGTCTCCAAGCTCGCCCGCACGCTCGACGCCGACGGGCTCGTCGAGCGCACCCGCGACCCGGCCGACACCCGGACCGTCCGGCTGCGCCTGACCACCCGCGGGCGCGAGGTGACCGAGCCGGCCATCGCCACCGTGGCCGAGCTGCTCGACCGGCTCCTCGCCCCGCTCGGCGGCCGGGCCGGCGAGCGCACCACGGCGCTGGCGCGTGAGCTCACCCTGCTGCTCGAAACTCCGCTTGAGTCCGAAAGGACAGTCATGTTGCACCACGAGGAAACCGGTTCCGGCACCCCGATCGTCTTCCTGCACGGCAACCCCGGCTCGTCGCACGGCTGGCGGCACGTCCTCCCGCACGTCGGCGGCGGACGGCTGCTGGCCCCCGACCTGATCGGGATGGGCCGCTCGCCCAAGCCGGACATCGCGTACACCTTCGCCGACCACGCCCGCCACCTCGACGCCTGGTTCGACGCGCTCGGCCTGGACGACGTCGTCCTCGTCGGGCACGACTGGGGTGGCGCGCTCGCCTTCGACTGGGCGGCGCGCAACCCCGGCCGGGTGCGCGGGCTCGCCTTCTTCGAGACCATCGTGAAACCCATGGCCTGGGCCGACCTGACCCCGCAGGCGGCCGAGCGCTCGCGGAAGATCCGCACGCCGGGGGTCGGCGAGGACCTGGTGCTGACGCAGGACCTGTTCATCCGCCAGGCGTTCACCGGCGGCGTGCGCACCCCGGTCGCCGACGACGACCTGGCCGCCTACCTGGCCCCGTTCCCGACGCCGGAAAGCCGCCGCCCGGTGCTGGCCTGGGCCCGCCAGCTGCCCCTCGGCGGCGACCCGGCCGAGCTGGTCGAGCGCATCGAGGCCTACGACGAGTGGCTGGCCGCCAGTGAGCGCACCCCGAAGCTGCTCATGACGTTCGAAGGGTCACCGACGCTGCTCATCAGCGAGAAGACGGCGCAGTGGTGCGGCGAGCACATCACCGCGCTCGAGATCGTCGCGTGCGGGGAAGCCGGGCACCACGCGCAGGAGGACCGGCCGAAGGAGATCGCGGCGGAAATCGCGGCGTGGCTGGACCGGCACGGGCTGCGCTAGGTGTGCCGCAGCGGCGGGCTCGCCGACACCCCCAGCACCCGCCCGGCCACCCACGCCAGGGCGTCCGCGGTCCGGGCGGGGGTGTCCGACGGCTGCATGACGTGGCTGAGGACCGTGCGGACGACCAGGTCGATCACCACCGTGACCTGCTCGTCCGCCAGCGGGGGCCGGTACGCCGCCACGCGGACGGCCAGCATCGCCTTCGCCTGGGTGAGCAGCGCGTCCGCGTCGGTGGTCAGCAACGGGAGGAGCTCGGGGGCGGTGCCGTGCGTCGCGGAGGCGATCGCGCGCAGCAGCGTGTTGTCGTCCGCAAGCTCCAGGACCCCGCGGACGGCGTCGTAGATCGCCTCGACCAGGTCGTCCGGGTGGCGGTCGAAGGCCGTGCCGACGACCGAGAGGAACCGGTCGAGCTCGTGCGCGACCATCGCCTCGGCCAGCGCGGCCTTGGAACCGATCTCGTTGTACACGGTCTGGCGGCTGACGCCGGCCAGCTCGGCCAGCCGGGCCATCGTGACCGCCTGCCAGCCGGACCGCGCGGTCAGCTCGATCGCCGCGGCGATGATCGGCCGCCGGTGCTGACCACCTTCCGGCGGCACCGGAACCGCGCTGCTCATGATCGGCATTCTAGGCCGGGCCCACCCGGTCCGGGGCGACGAAGTCGACCTTCTCGCGCACGCCGCAGTCCGGGCAGCACCAGGAGTCCGGGATCGCCCCCCACGGCGTGCCGGCCGGGAAGCCCTCCCGCGGGTCGCCGCGCCGCTCGTCGTAGACGTACCCGCAGCCGGGGCACCGGCCGCCCGCCGTGGCGTCGCCGTGGGTGTCGGCGAGCTCGGGTGCGGCCGCCGTGACGCGGGTTCCGTAGCGCGCCAGGACCTTCGCCCGCTTGCCCGGCTGGATGTTGGCGCGCGAGATGTCCCCGCCGTAGTGCGCCAGCACCCGCGGGTCCATCACCCGGCGCCAGAGCGGCGGGACGAGCGCCAGCACGATCATCCCGGCGTAGCCGGTGGGCAGCACCGGCGACTCGGCGAAGTCGCGCAGCGTCTGGTACCGGCGGGTCGGGTTGGCGTGGTGGTCGCTGTGCCGCTGCAGGTGGTAGAGCAGGACGTTGGTGGCGATGTTGTTGGAGTTCCAGCTGTGGCTGGGGTCCACGCGCTCGTACCGGCGCCGGCCGGGCGCACCCACCCGCTGCCGCAGCATGCCGTAGTGCTCCATGTAGTTGACGACCTCCAGCAGCGAAAACCCGACGACGGCCTGGATCACGAGGTAGGGCAGGATGCCCGCGCCGAGCCAGGCGACCATCGCCGCCCACAGCACCGCGGACATCAGCCAGGCGTTGAGCACGTCGTTGCCGAGCCGGTAGGGGTGGCGGTTCCGGCGGGCGTAGCGCTTGCGCTCCAGCCGCCACGCCGACTTGAGCGAGCCGAACACCGTGCGCGGCCAGAAGCGGTAGAAGCTTTCGCCGACGCGGCTGCTCGCCGGGTCCTCCGGTGTCGCCACGCGGACGTGGTGGCCGCGGTTGTGCTCGATGTAGAAGTGCCCGTAGCAGCTCTGCGCCAGCGCGATCTTCGACAGCCAGCGTTCGTGGCTCTCCTTCTTGTGCCCCAGTTCGTGCGCGGTGTTGATGCCGATCCCGCCGATGCACCCGATGGAAACGGCGAGCCCGATCTTGTCCGCCACGCCGAGCTCGCCCCGCGCGATCAGCCAGCACGCCGCCACGAAGCCGAGGTACTGGACGGGCAGGAAGGCGAAGGTGATCCAGCGGTAGTAGCGGTCGTTCTCCAGCCGCGCGATGACGTCGTCGGGCGGATTGCTCCGGTCCAGCCCGGCGACGAGGTCGATGAGCGGCACGACCACGAGGATCACGACCGGCCCGATCCAGAACCAGCCGCCCCACCCGGTGGCGGCGTGCAGCCCGATGGCGAGGAACGCCAGGGACGGCACGACCAGGCCGATCAGCCACAGGTACCGCTTGCGGTCGCGCCACACCTCGGTCGAGCCGGCGGGCAGGGTCCCGGTCGCTTCGCTCATCACACCCTCCTTGGCGGACTGCGTTGACAGGAGGTTAGTCGATGTCCAGGTTGTTTGACAATAGATCATCCAATGTAAAGCTACCGAGCGTTGCGGCCACCCCGCTCCAGCCGCGCGAGCCCGGTCGCCGGGAGTACTTCCAGGCAGCGGCCGTTCCCCTTCTTCCCTCGCCGCGAACCACCGCACACACCGATCCGGCGGAATTCACTTTCACCCGTTCGGCCCAGTGATCGACAGCTCGAATTAACCTCCAGCGCCGGTACCAGAGCAAATGCCGGTAATCGCCTCGGCGCACACGGTAAACACCGTTCGCCACCAGCCGGACGAGTGTCCGAAAGCCGGGTCGCGCCGAACGGGTGTCAGAGGTTCGTGGTAAAAAACGGACCCTGATCGATTCCGCGGCAACACGGAGGGTGAGGCGAAGACGGGTGACGGCGGCCGCTGTGTCCCATCGTCGTGTCCGCTTCCTCGTCCGAGTCCCCATTCCTCGCCGACCGTCACTCAGGAGTTCGTGAACCGCCGTGCTGAACAAAGACCCCCGGGACGAGTCGGACAAGCCGTACGACAAGTCGATCCGCAAAAGGCTGACCAGGACCGTTCTCATTCCCAGCGTCACGTTGCTGGTGCTGTGGATCGCGGTCTCGTCCTACTTCCTCTTCAACGGCGTTTACGTCCGGTTGGTCGCGGCTTCCGTGCGCGAAGTCTCGATCCCCGCCGCGACCGCGCTGGCCGAGTTCCAGAAGGAACGCCAGACCGCGCTGCAGTACCTCGACGACCCGGCGCTGGGCCCGGCCCGGCTCCAGCAGCAGCAGAAGGCCACCGACGAAAAGCTCTCGACGCTGAAGGACGCGTTCGCCGCGACCATCTCGAACGCGCCGGACGAGATCGCGTCCAAGGTGAACGCGCTGAAGGCCCAGTTCGACCAGCTGCCCGTGCTGCGCTCGCAGATCAGCTTCCGCAGCATCGACCGCGCGCAGGTCAACTCCTACTACAACGGCGTGATGGACACCGCGTCCAACCTCTTCGACACCCAGGCCCGGATCGTCCCCGACTCCGAAGCCGCCACCGGCGGCATCACGGCGACCTCGGTCTTCCGCGCCGGCGACATGATGTCGCGTGAGACATCGCTGGTCTCGACGGCCTTCTCCGCCGGCACGTTCGCGCCCGGCGACTTCGCCCAGTTCGCGCAGCTGTCCGGGCTCTACCGGACGCAGCTGGCGCAGGTCGCGCCGTTCCTCGACCCGGGCGTCCGCCAGAAGTACCAGGCACTGACCACCAGCACGGCCTGGCGCCAGCTGGCGACCGCCGAAGAGGCGCTCGTCAAGCACGGCCCGTGGTCGGCCGGGGAGCAGAAGTCGGTGCCGGTGTCCGAAACGGACTGGGAGAACGCCACGACGCAGGTCGCCCAGAGCCTGAACGACCTCGCGATCACCCAGGCGGACAAGGTTTCGGCCGCCGCGATCGACGCCGGCGACGCCCAGCTGCGCAACGTCATCATCGGCAGCATCGTGGCCCTGCTCGCGTCGCTGGCGGCGATCATCGTCGCGGTCCGGGTGTCCCGCTCGCTCGTCGACCGCGCACTGATGACGCGTCTCGCCCGGCTGCGCAACGACTCGCTCGACCTCGCCCGCAACCGGCTGCCGGACATCGTGGAGCGGCTGAAGAGCGGCGAAGCCGTCGACCTGAAGGAAGAGCTCCCCCGGCTCGACCACGGCCGCGACGAGATCGGGCAGGTGGCCGAGGCGTTCAACGTCGCCCAGCTGACCGCGGTCAACGCCGCGGCGAGCGAGGCCAAGGCCCGCAGCGGTGTGCACAACGTGTTCCTCGGCATCGCGCACCGCAACCAGGTCCTGGTCCACCAGCAGCTGCAGATCCTCGACGAGATGGAAGCGCGCGAGGACGACTCGACGCAGCTGGCGGCGTTGTTCCAGCTCGACCACCTCGCCGCCCGCGCCCGCCGCACCACCGAAAACCTGATCATCCTGGGCGGCAAGCAGCCCGGCCGCCGCTGGCGCAAGCCGGTCGCGCTGATGGAGGTCCTGCGCGCCGCCGTCTCGGAAACCGAGCAGTACGCGCGGGTCCAGGTCGAGCAGGTGGCCGACGTCGCCATCGTCGGCGCCGCGGTGGCCGACACGATCCACCTGGTCGCCGAGCTGGTCGACAACGCGACGTCGTTCTCGCCGCCCGGCTCGCCAGTCGAGGTGACCAGCCGGATGGTCGCGCGCGGCGTCGTCGTCGACGTCTCGGACCAAGGGCTCGGCATGAAGGACGGCGTCCGCGAGTGGGCGAACGCGATGATGGCCGAAGCACCCGAGTTCGACGCGATGGCGCTGCGGGCCGACTCCAGCCTCGGCCTGTTCGTGGTCGCCCGGCTGGCGGCTCGGCTCGGCATCACCGTGACCTTCGACCCGTCCCGCTACGGCGGCCTGCGCGCCACCGTCCTCATCCCCACCCAGCACCTGGCCGGCGAGCACGCCGACCAGGCCGGGGAAACGACCTCACCGGCGGAGACCACCGCGGTCCTCGCCCCGGTGGGCGCCCCGGCGCCGCAGGCGGCAGAAAGCTCGCTCCGCACGATGGACACGCCCAGCTCGTTCAGCGGTCAGATCCCGATGAAGCGAGACACCAAGCCGAGGCCGTACCCGGCACGTGCCCTCACCCCGCCCGATGCCCTGCCCTCCGTGCCGGCGGCGGCGCCGGAGACGGCGGTCGTCACCCCGGCAACGGACGTGCGGCCGACCGACGACCGGCCCCGGCTGCCCCGGCGCGAGCCGCAGCAGAACCTCGTCGCCCAGCTCGAGAACGAACCCGACGACAGCGCCGACGAAGTCGTGGCGCCGGGGGAAGGCACCGCGCGCACGCTCGCGGCGTTCCACAAGGGCACCCGCCGCGGGCGCGGCGGACCGGACGACGACTCGTAGTCCCCGGCACACACACGAAAAGTCCACACAGGAAAGTCAGGGTCTGAAGTCGAATGAACGAGTACGGGAACCCCAAACCCGATCTCAACTGGCTGCTCGACGACATGGTGAACCGCGTGGTCGGCGCGCAGAACGCCATCGTGCTCTCCGCCGACGGGCTGCTGATCGGCAAGTCGGCCGGGATGAGTAAGGACGACTCGGACCAGCTTTCGGCCATCGCCTCCAGCCTGCAGAGCCTCGCCAAGGGGGTGAGCAAGCAGTTCAACCGCGGCCCGGTGCTGCAGAACATGATCGAGATGGAACGCGGCTACCTGTTCGTCTCGGCGGCCGGGCAGGGTGCCTGCCTCGCCGTGCTGGCCGCGGACAACGTCGACGTCGAGATGATCGCCTACGAGATGAGCCGGCTCGTCAAGCGCGTCGGTGACTACATGGCGTCCGCGCCGCGGGAAGCGGCGTCGGTGCTGCGGGAGGCCACATGAGTGCCGAAGACGGCTGGTACGACGAGGCCGCCGGGCCACTGGTCCGGCCGTACACGATCACCAGCGGCCGGACACCGGCCGGTACCGCGCGGCTGGACCTGTCGACGCAGGTGATGACCCTGCGCTCGGAGCAGGAGCCGGCCGGGCTGGGGCCGGAGCACGTGGCGATCGTGCAGCTGTGCCGCCACCCGGTGTCCGTCGCCGAGATCGCCGTCTACGTGAAGATCCCGCTGGGGGTCGTGCGCGTGCTCGTCGGCGACCTGATCGAACGCGGCCTCGTCATCACGCGGTCCCCTGCCCACCACCCGGCGCAGTCGCCGGACCTCGAAACACTCCAGGCGGTTCTCGATGGCCTCATCAAGTACTGACGGCACGGGGGCGGACATGGTCCCCACGCCGGTCAAGATCATCATCGCGGGCGGTTTCGGCGCGGGGAAGACCACGATGGTCGGTTCGGTCAGCGAGATCCCGCCGCTGACCACCGAAGAGGTGCTCACCGAGGCGAGCGCCGGCGTCGACGACCTGTCCGGCGTCGAGCGGAAGACGACCACCACGGTCGCGCTGGACTTCGGCCGGATCACCATCTCGCCGCGGCACGTGCTGTACCTGTTCGGGACACCGGGCCAGGCGCGCTTCTGGTTCATGTGGGACGACCTCGCCCGCGGGGCGATCGGGACGGTCGTGCTGGTCGACACCCGGCGGCTGGAGACCAGCTTCGCCGCGATCGACTTCTTCGAGCGCCGGAAGATCCCGTTCGTCGTCGCGGTGAACTGCTTCGACAACGCGCCGCGCTACACCGCCGAAGAGATCCGCGAAGCCCTGGTCGTCCCGGACCGTGTGCCCATCGTCATGTGTGACGCACGCGACCGTGACTCCAGCAAGCTCGCGCTGATCCGGTTGGTCAAGCACGCGATGACGGTGGTGCCCGCGCGGGTCTGAGACCTGCGCGTTGTCCGCTTTTGTCTCCTCTGGACACCGCCGGTGTCCGTTGTGGCCCTCCGTGGCCGCAACGGTCACCGGCGTACCCACATGGCCCAATTGACTGGACCACCCGGGTGCAGCCTTTTAGTTGAGCATGCATCCAACTGATAGCATCCGATCGTGACGAGTCGGGTGCCGGAGTTTCCTGAATATATAAGGGAAAACTATCCGGCTCAGGGTCGTCTCTTCGGCGACTTCCTGGGTGGGCTGTGGTCCACCGCGTGCGAAGCGCTGGAGATCCCCCTGGAGCAGTCCGTCCGGACCACCCGGATGCTGCGCTCCCTGCTGCCGCCGTGGGCGCACGAACGGATCGGCCCGGTCCCCGCCCAGCCGTCCTATGTGGCGGACGACGGCTTCCCGGCCGAGATGTCGGTCAACTGGTCCGGGGCGCGGCCGGAGCTGCGCATCCTGTTCGACAGCCTCGGCCACGACGTGGTTTGGCCTGGTGAGAGCGTTTTCCGCACCCGGCGCCTCGACCACGTCCGCGAAACTTTCACCCCGCGCGCGGGCCGGCCGTCGCCGGCGCCGCTGTGGCATTCGATCGCCTGGCGGCCACCGTCCGGAGTGGTCCACAAGACGTACTTCGGCCTGTACTCGTGGCCGCACACGCACCGCGAAGCCGCGGTGGCCGAAGCGATGGCGCGGCTCGGCCTGGCCGAAGCCTGGGCCGACACCCGCCGTCGCGTCGAAACCGTCGAAGGCGATCGCGAGATCGAGTTCTTCGCCGTCGACCTGACCGACGACGCGCAGGCCCGCGTGAAAATCTACTACCGCAACCACGATGCGAACCTCGCCGAGGTCGAGCGCGTCGCCGCGGTTGCGCTCCACCACGACTCCCGCCAGGCGCAAGCCGCCTACCGGACGCTGGCCGGCGCGGACGCCGAAGCCGGGGAAGCGGCGTTGAGCTGCCTGGCGTTCCGGTCCGGCCTGGACCGTGCCGCCGAGTCCACGACGTACCTGCGGCTGCCCGCCCTCGTGCCCGACGACGGCGAAGCGGTGGAGCGCACGGCCGCGCTGCTGCACGACCAGGGCGTCGACCCCGGCCGGTTCCGCGCCCTCGCCGCCGCGCTGGTGCCCGGGCCGCTGAGCGGCAGCCGCGGCGTGCTGGAGCTGGTGAGCTTCCGCGCCGCGGGCCGGCCGGGCGACGTCACCACCTACTTCCGGTTCCCGGTCTTCGACCGGCCGCCGCCCGCCCCCCTTTCGCCGGTCGATCTCGGATGAACCACCGTTAAGGAGCAGAACGTGACCGAGCAGGACGTCGAGCGCGTGGCCCGCCACAACGAGCAGCGGCAACGGGAGTACGAGGCGTCGGACCTGATCCGGCTGCTGACCGACGAGCACACCACGGTGGAGACGAAGAAGGCGGTGCTCACCTACCTGCAGCCGTGGTCGAACGCCTTCCAGCGGATGATCAGCGCCCGGGTGACCTTCGAGAGCGACCCGGAACTGCGCGCACTCGCTTGTGAGCACCAGGCCGAAGAGGTCGGGCACGACAAGATCCTCGCCCGCAGCCGCGCGGACGACCGGGAGCTGGTCTGGGACCCGGTGATCGAGATGGGCGCGTCCTGGTTCGTCGACCAGTTCGCGATCCTGCCCGGGGTGCAGCGCGCGGTACTGGCCCACCTCGCCCTCGAGGCGGGCAGCCTGGTGTTCAGCCAGGCGGGCACGAAGGCGTTCCCCGACGACGAATACTTCGAGCTGCACGACGAAGCGGACGTCGAGCACCTCGAGATGGGCTACGACGTGCTGCGGCGGCGCGACGACTGGACGCCGGAAGCGGCGATCACGGTGCTGGACCGGGCGTGGCAGGTGATCGGGGTGGTTTCCGACCGCATCGCCGAGTGCGCCCGCCGCGATACCGTGGCGGCATGACGACCACCGAACCGGCCGCCGCGGCCAGGGAAATCGCTTTCGAGGCCGCCGGTGCGTACCAGGAAGCCTTGGGAGAGCGGCTGATCGGCGCGTACCTGCTGGGCAGCCTGGCGTACGGCGGCTACTCAGCGGCGGCCAGCGACATCGACCTGGCCCTGGTGCTCACCGCCGTCGACGACGGCACGCGCTCGTCGGTCGAGCGCACGACGGCGGCTCTGCAGGAACGAGGCCCGTTGCACCGCAAGCTTTCGGTGTTCTGGGCCTCGTTGCCGGCGTTGCGCGAAGGCCGTGAAGACGGCCGTTTCCCGGCGCTCGACCGCCTGCAGCTGGCCGACGAGGGCCGGGTGCTGGCCGGTTCGGACGTCCGCGCGGAGGTCGCCCGCCCGGAGGCCGCCGAACTGTTGCTGGAGAGCGCGCGCTTCGCGATCGCGGTGCTGGCCACGGACGAGGTGACGGCCGAGTTCCGCACGCCGAAACGCCTGCTGGTGGACAAGGTGTGGTTCACGAAGGCGGTGCTGTTCCCGGTCCGGTTCGGCTATTCGGGCACGACCCCGACGGGCCGGGCGGCGAACAACGACGAAGCGATCGAGTGGTACCTGGCGCAGCCGGACGCCCCCGCGGCGTCGTTGGTCCGGCTGGCCCGGCGCGTCCGGGCGGGACACCCGCTGGAGCCGGCCGAAGCGGAGCCGGAACTGGCGGCGGGGCTGATCCCGCTGTACCGGTACTACATCGAGGCGGAGACCCGGCGGCTGCGGGAGACCGGGGCGCCGCAGGACCTGGTCGACGCGTTCGCCGGCTGGGACGAGCGGCTGGGCTGAGGTACTCCCGGCGGCGTGCGGGGAAGCACACCGCCGGGACCTCATCAGTGGATCTGGACGTTCCCGCCGTCGAGCGTCTGGCCGTTGCCGGCCGCGTAGCCGGTGGCCAGCAGCAGTTCGAACCGGTCCGCTCGCCCGGGTTCACCGGCGTCCACGAGGTGGAGCCGGAAGCCCGTGGTCACCCCGTTCAGCACGGCGTGCCCGAACACGTAGGCGTCCGGTCCGGAGACCGAGATCCCGGTGATGTCCGAGGTGTGCAGGTCGATCCCGTTGCCGTGGTCGTTGTACTCGAGCGTGCCGCGCGGGCCTTCCTTGCGCTGCATGAACTCGAAGCCCGCGGTGGCGGTGCCCCCGGGCACGAGGATCCGGACCCCGCCGGTGATCTTGCCCGGCTGCGAGGTGACGAACGGCGGTGCGACCGCGGTCGTTGCGCACTCGGCGACCGTGACCGTCTTGACGATGGCGAACTTCCCGTCCAGCGACGTGAGGTCCGCGTCGGTGGTGAAGACGCCGTCCGGCAGGACCAGCGTGACCCGGTAGGTGCCGGGCAGCAGCCCGCCGACGGTTGCGCTGCCCGAAGCCGTACGCGGGGCCGGCGGGTCGTTCGCGAGAACACCCGGAACGGCGACCTCGTCGACCCGGGTGGTCACCCCGTCCGGAGCGGTCACCGCGATCGAGCCGAGGCAGACGTTGCCGAAGTCGACGCCCCCGGTGACCTGGCCGCTGGTGACGGTCACGGTCGTGCTCCCCGAGGCGGGCGTGGTCCGGCGCCAGCCGGCCTGGTCCCGCTCGCGGACGGTGTAGGTGCCCGGGCGCAGGCCGGAGAAGGCGTACCCGCCGTCGGTTCCGGTGACCGCGGAGGCGCCGTTGTCGAGGTCGAAGGTCCAGTTCGCCAGTCCGGGGTCACCGGCCCCGCTGCCGTCGGCGCCGTGGTCGTCGAACTTCCGGCCGCCGATCGTCGCCGGCCGGTAGTTCCCGAAGTCGTTCCCGCCGAAGTTCGCCTGCCCCACGCCGTACCCGACGGTGACGGGCGCCGGCGCGTGCGACTGGACCCAGCCGGCCTGAGGGCGCTCGGTGAGGGTGTACGTCCCCGCGCCGACCGGCATCGCGTTGGCGTTCAAGGAGAACGTGTAGGCGCCGCCGGCGTCCGTGACAGCCGTGTCCACCGGCGTGCCGTTGTAGGACAGGTCGATCGTCCAGCCGGGCAGGCCCGGCTCCCCCGGCTGCCGGACGCCGTCGCCGTTGACGTCCTCGTACTTCGTGCCGCCGAGCACCGGGATCGGGCCGGTGCCGCCGTGGTTGAAGTTCCCGCAGGCCACCCCGATGAAGGCGCCGTTCCAGTACTTGACGTGGATCTGTCCGGTCCCGATCTCGTCGTAGATCTGCTGGTTGCCGGGACGGACGTGCGGGCAGAGACCGCCGGTGTTCCCGTCGCACCCGTTCCAGAACTCGTGGGGCCGGTCGATCGCCACGATCGGCGCCCAGACCATGAAGTTGCGGTCGAAGCCGCCCTCGGCGCGGTAGAACGCGGTGACCGCGGGCCGGGCGAACTGCTCGTGGGAGATGGCGTGTCCCACGCCGACGTCGTAGAGGTACGAGTACCGGTAGGTGCTCGTGTTGATCATCGCCTGTTCGTCGGGCCAAAGGACCGTCGCCGAGGCCGCCGGCGCGAAACCGACCGCGAGCGCGAGCGCGCAGCACAACACCAACGGGATGCGGAGCACCCCGGAGATTCTTCGCATGGGTCAACCCTTCCCTGGCGTACCAGGATTCCGATCCGCCGAGGCCGGGGACGAGCCGTCGTGCACCGCGGGTTCGCGGTGCGCAGCCAGGGTCGTGCCGCGCCGGTTCCGCGTTACGGGAACCGGCGCCTTTCCCCCTCACCGCAGGGTCAGCGGCGTCTCCGATTCCACCCGCGTCAGCTTCTCCGGGTTCCGCACGAAGTACAGCCCGCTGATCCGCCCGCCCTCGACGCGGGCCGCCATGATGCCGTCGAACTCGCCGTTGACGTGCAGGGCCAGCGCCGGGTTTCCGTTGACCACCACCGGGATCCCGGTCACTTCCACCTCCGCCTTGCCGATGCCGCCGACGATGAACCGGCCCACCTTGTCCGCGCCCGACACCGGGCGCAGGGCCGCCTGCTTGACCCCGCCGCCGTCACTCATCAGCACCACGTCCGGGGCGAGCAGATCCATCAGCCCCTGCATGTCGTGGCCTTCGAGGGCACGCTGGAACGACTCCAGCACCGCCCGGGTCTCGCGCGCCGAAACCGCTTCACGCGGCCTTCGCGCGTCCACGTGCCGGCGCGCCCGGCTCGCAATCTGCCGGACCGCGGCCGGGGACTTCCCCACCGCCTCCGCGATTTCGTCGTAACCGACGTCGAACACCTCGCGCAGCACGAACACCGCGCGTTCGGTCGGCGCCAGCGTCTCGAGCACCAGCATCAGCGCCATCGACACGCTTTCCGCCAGCTCGACGTCCTCGGCCACGTCCGGCGTCGTCAGCAGCGGCTCCGGCAGCCACGGCCCGACGTAGGCCTCCTTGCGGCGCTGCATCGTGCGCAGGCGGTTGAGCGACAGCCGGGTGGTGATGCGGACCAGGTACGCACGCTCGTCGCGCACCCCCTCCTGGTCGACCTCGGCCCAGCGCAACCACGTCTCCTGCAGGACGTCCTCCGCGTCGGCCGCCGAGCCGAGCATCTCGTACGCCACCGTGAACAGCAGGTTCCGGTGGGCGACGAACGCCTCGGTCATGACCTTTACCCCCCTCATGCGACGACGCCGCCGAAGCGCCCCCAGGCAACGAACGCCGCCACGGCCAGGTAGGCCAGGTTCAGCACGGCGAAGGCGGCGCTGCCGTGGCGGACGTGGGTGATCATCGCACCCACCATCAGCAGCACCCAGCAGACGGCGGTCACCGGCACCAGCACCGGCGCGATCCCGGTCACCGCGGGCAGCACCAGCCCGAGCGCGGCCAGCAGTTCCAGGACGCCGAGGCTCTTGACGAAGCCGGGCGCGGCGGCCGCCGTCCATTCGCCACCCGGGGCCGCCGCCAGCTTCTCCGGCCGCACGAACGCTTTGCCGACGCCTCCGGTCAGGGCCACGACGGCGAGCAGGCCGGCCGCGATCCACAGTGCCAGGTCCATGACGTTCTCCTCTCGGACGATCTCCGGCCTCAAGACACCGCCCGCCGCGAAGTTGTGACAGCGTTGATTCTGTACCTACTAGTATGTACAGTCAGCGCCCATGGGAACCCGGGACCAGCTCGTCGACAGCGCCCGCGCACTGCTGTGGGAACGCGGCTACGTCGGCACCAGCCCCAAGGCCATCCAGCAGCGCGCCGGCGCCGGCCAGGGCAGCATGTACCACCACTTCGCCGGCAAGAAGGACCTCGCGCTGGCCGCCGTGCAGCGCAGCGCCGAGGAACTGCTGGCCGCCGCCGAGGCGCAGCTGAACGCGCCCGGCACCGCCGTCGAGCGCATCGCCGCCTACCTGCGCCGCGAGCGCGAAGTCCTCAAGGGCTGCCCCATCGGACGGCTCGCCCAGGACCCCGACATCGTCGCCGACCCGGCCCTGCGCGCCCCGGTCGACGAGACGCTCACCCGCGTGCGCGTCCGGCTGGCCGAGGTCCTCGACGAAGGCCGCGCCGCGGGCGAGCTGCCCGCCACCCTGGACACCACCGCGCTGGCCGCCACGATCGTCGCCGTCCTGCAGGGCGGGTACGTGCTCGCCCGCGCCGCCGGTACCCCGGAACCGTTCGACCAGGCCGTTTCCGGCGTGCTCGCCCTGCTCGCCGCCCACTGACCCAGGAGTACCCGTGCACGTCCGCCGCGTTCCGTCCACCAGCACCGCCGCCCCCGCCGATGCGGTCACCGGCAGCGCGTGGATCACCTCGCTCGCCGTCCCGGAAGGCCCGTCACGAACCCGCGTCGACCGCGTCCAGTTCGCCCCCGGCGCCCGCACCCGCTGGCACCGGCACCCGCTCGGCCAGGTCCTCGTCGTCACCGAGGGCACCGGCTACGTCCAGCGCCGCGGCGGCCCGGCCCAGCTGATCCGGCCGGGCGACACGGTCCGCGTCGCCGCCGGCGAGTGGCACTGGCACGGCGCCACCGACACGACGTCGATGACCCACCTGGCGATCGAGGAACTATCCGCCGACGGCACCCCGACCGAGCTCGGCGACCCGGCGGGCGACGGCGAGCCCGCCGCCGTCCCGGCCTTCACCCGTACCCTGCTGCTCGACCAGCGGCTCCCGGCGCCCCGCGTGATCGATCACGTCGAAATCCGCCGGATCACCATCGCCCCCGGCGCACACCTCGGCCTGCACGTCCACAACGGACCGGTGTTCGGCAGCATCGAAACCGGCTCGGCCGTTTACCAGATCGACGGGGAACCGGAAACCGTGCTCACCCCCGGCGACGTCTTCCACGAACCCGAATCGACGCGGATCGCCCGGTTCGACCCGCAGGGCGACGGGGTCACCTTCCTCGCCTACTTCCCGGCCGGACCAGGCGAGACACCGAGCCTGACCATGCTGGACAGCTGACCGGCGCACTCCACGCCTCACCGAGGTACACGGCTCCCGGTTCACGGCGGTTCACCACATTTCCGAACTCTTTCCTCACGCGACAAAGTTCTGGACAACGGGCCGCGCACGGGTCACGATTACGCCGTGCCCGCCGCCCGTTGATCTCCCGGAAACAATCGGTTGACTCTTCACAAGGCGGACATTGTTATCGCTAACAGAGAACCACGCCACTGGTGTCGGGCCAGTGGAATCTCTGTCCCCTTTGAACCTCATGGAGTCACTTCATGCCCGGAAACGCGGGAAAGCACCGCATCTCCCGACGCACCAAGATCGCCACCGGCGTCCTCGCGCTGGCCGTGGCCGCCGGCGGCATCGCGGTGGCGACCACCTTCGGCGCGTCCGACCAGGCCAGCGCCGACGAGGCCGATCCGTCGCTCTACATCGACATCCTGAAGGTGAAGCCGAACAACTTCGCGCCCGCGAACTCGCGCGGCGCGTCCACCGGCACCTTCACCGTGGACTGCGGCCGCAACGAGAACCAGCACTTCAACCCGGACAACTTCGTCGCGCAGCCCGGGGTGCGCAACGGCGCCCAGCACCTGCACGACTACGTCGGCAACCTCTCGTCGAACGCGGACTCGAACAACAAGAGCCTCGAAGCCGCCGGGACCACGTGCAAAAACGGCGACAAATCCGCCTATTTCTGGCCGGTCGTGCGCATCGACACCGGGGACGAAGAGAAGAACCCGCCCGCGAAGTCCCCACAGGGTGACCGCGACAAGGCGGCCCAGGACGCGGTCTCCCCGGTGATCACCTGCCCGGACGTCGCCAGCCGCCTGCCCGACGTCCCCGACTCGGCGATGGCCGAGGTGAACCGCAACCTGGACCTGCTCGACACGCAGCTCGACGAAGCCAACAAGCGGCTGGTCAGCACGCGCGGCCAGGGCGGCCCGAACTTCGTGCAGAACGCCATCCTCGGCCCGCTCAAGGACAAGCGCGTCGCCACCATCGACCGCATCGCGATCGCGATCGGCCGCACCGCCGCCCGGCCACAGGGCCTCGACGTCCTCGCCCCGTGCACGCTCAAGGAGCAGGCCGGCAGCGGCGGCAACCCCGCGAGCAACGGCGGTGGCGCCCCCGGCGGCGCGGTGCAGCAGATCACCTGCCCGGACGTCGCGAGCAAGCTGCCCGCCGTCCCGGCGTCGGCCAAGGCCGAAGTGGACCGCAACCTCCAGCTGCTGAACACGCAGCTCCAGGAGGCGAACCAGCGCCTGGTCAGCACCCAGGGCCAGGGCGGCCCCAACTTCGTCCAGAACGCCATCCTCGGCCCGCTCAAGGACAAGCGCGTCGCCACCATCGACCGGATGGCCATCGCCATCGGCCGCACCGCCGCCAAGCCGCAGGGTCTCGACGCCCTGGCGCCGTGCAGCCTCGGCCAGGGCGGCAACAACGGCGGCAACGGTGGGGCGACGGCGACGCCGCCGCTGCCCGGCCCGGACGCCAACAACGAACTCCCCGACAACGACGGCCAGATCCAGCGCCCGGCGAAGGTCGGCATCACCTTCCGCGGCAGCCCGGCCGGCCAGGTCGTCGCGATGCCGAAGTTCCTGCGGGCCCTCAGCGGTGACGCCAAGCCGTCCATCAACGGCACCAAGAACACCCGGGCCGCGTGGACCTGCACCGGCTTCGAGAACCGGCTGACCGACAAGTACCCGATCTGCCCGCAGGGCAGCAAGGTGGAGCGGATCCACGACTTCCCGAGCTGCTGGGACGGCAAGAACACCGACAGCGCCAACCACCGCACGCACATCGTGTTCCCGGACAAGAACGGCCGCTGCGCCGCCGGGTTCAAGGCGGTGCCGCAGCTGCGGACCACGCTGGTCTACGACATCCCGCACGACGTCCAGGTCAAGAAGCAGTACAAAGTGGACTCGTTCCCGTCCGAAAAGCACAACCCGCTGTCCGACCACGACGACTTCGCCAACGTGATGTCGCAGCGCATCATGAACCAGGTCGTCAACTGCATCAACCGCAACAAGACCTGCAACGCCTGACCCGCGCGGGTGCCCGCCGCGGACGGCGGCGGGCACCCGTGAGGAGTCTCAATGACGGTTCCGATCGTGCCGGGCTTCCACCCCGACCCGTCGATCTGCCGGGCCGCCGGCACGTACTACCTGGCGAACTCGAGCTTCGAATACGTGCCGGGCGTCCCGATCCGGCGCAGCACGGACCTCGTCACCTGGGAGCTCATCGGGAACGCACTGACCCGGCCGAGCCAGCTGCCGCCGAGCGAGGGCGCCGCGAACACCGGCGTCTTCGCGCCGACGCTGCGGCACCACGACGGCCGCTTTTACCTGGTCACCACGAACATCCTCGACGACCGCGGCCAGCTGATCGTGACCGCGGAGGACCCGGCCGGTCCGTGGTCCGACCCGGTCCACGTGCCCGGCACCACCGGCATCGACCCGGACCTCTGCTGGGACGACGACGGCGGCTGCCACCTCACGTGGGCGTCCTTCCGGCCCGACCTGCCGGGCATCGCGAGCGTCCCGATCGACCCGGCCACGGGCGCGGCGCTCGCCGAGCCGCGGCTGCTGTGGAACGGCACCGGCCTGGCCGCGCCGGAGGGCCCGCACCTGTACCGCGTCGACGGCTGGTGGTACCTGCTGCTCGCCGAAGGCGGCACCGAACGCGGCCACGCCGTCACCATCGCGCGCGCCAGGACGCTGGAAGGCCCGTACGAACCGGCGCCCTCGAACCCGATCCTGACCTACCGCAGCACGACGCACCCGGTGCAGAACACCGGGCACGCCGATCTCCTCCGGTGCGCCGACGGCAGCTGGGCGATGGTGTACCTGGGCGTCCGGCCCCGCGGCAAGACACCGCAGTTCCACGTCAACGGCCGCGAAACCTTCCTGGCCGGCGTGGACTGGGTCGACGGCTGGCCCGTCGTGGCCGAGGACCGGTACCCGGTCCCGCCGTCGGACCACGGCTTCACCGACGACTTCGCCGAGCCGCACCCGCGCTGGGTGGCCCCGGGCGCCGGACCCGAGACGTTCACCCGCCGGGTCCGGCCGGGCGAGCTGGTCCTCACCGCCGGACGTCCGCTGCTGACCCGCGCGCTCGACGAGCACTGGACGGCGGAGGCCCGCATCGACGTTTCCCGCGGCACCGCTTCGTTCGTCGTGCGCATCGACGACCGGCACTCCTACGGCCTCACGGCCGACGGCACCAAGGTCACGGCGGTGCTGGCGATCGGCCCGGTCGTCCAGGCCGTCACCGAGGTCGCGGCGGGTCCGGTGGTGTCGCTGCGGATCCGGGCACTGCGGCCGGAACCCTCCGGTCCGCTGCGGGAAGCGGACGAGCCGGACCTCGTCGAGCTGTCCGTGCTCGGCGAGGAAACCCGGGTGCTCGGCGCGTTCGACGGACGCTACCTGTCCACCGAGGTCGCCGCGGGCTTCACGGGCCGCATGATCGGCGTCGAAGCCCTCGCCGGAACGGTGTCCCTGCAGGAGTTCCGCTACTCGACCGACCGAGCGGGACACCGGGAGCCCGCCGAAACGTCGTGAATCCGCAGAAGCCGGATCTTCAGGTCAGCTCGGCCGCCTTCCGCAGCAGCACCGAACGTTCCCGCTCGTTGGCGCACAGCCGGGCCGCCAGCTCCAGCTCGGCGCGGGCTTCCGGGAGCCGGCCGAGGCGGGTCAGCAGCTCGCCGCGCACGGCCGGGACCAGGTGCGAACCGGACAGCCGGTCGGAGACGACCAGCTCGTCCACCATGGCCAGTGCCTCCGCCGGACTCGAAGCCATGGCCACGGCCACCGCGCGGTTGAGCTCGACCACCGGCGACGGCGCGACCCGGCCCAACGCCTCGTAGAGCAGCACGATCCGGTCCCAGTCGGTCGCCTCGACCGAAGGCGCCGCCGCGTGCGTGGCCGCGATCGCCGCCTGCAGACCGTACGGGCCGAGGCCGCCCGCGGACGCCTTGGCCAGCGCCGCCAGCCCGCGGTGGATCGCCGAGACGTCCCACCGGCGCCGGTCCTGGTCCTCGAGCAGGACCGGCGAACCGTCCGAGGCGGTCCGGGCCGGGAAGCGCGCGGCCGTCAGCTCGCACAACGCGAGCAGGCCGTGCACCTCCGGCTCGGCCGGCAGCAGCGCGGCCAGCGTGCGGGCCAGCCGGATCGCCTCGTACGCCACTTCGGGACGCATCAGGCGGTCCCCCGAAGTGGCCGTCGACCCCTCGGTGAAGATGACGTAGATGACGCTGAGCACGCCGCCCAGCCGCTCCCGGCGTTCGGCGGGCGGTGGCAGCTCGAACGGCACCCCGGCCGCCGCGATGGTCTTCTTGCCGCGGGTGATGCGGGCCTGCACGGTCGGCACGGAGACCAGGAACGCCCGCGCGATCTCCTGGCTCGACAGCCCGGCGACGACCCGCAGGGTCAGCGCCACCCGTGCCTCGGGCGAGAGCACCGGGTGGCAGCTGACGAACATCAGCGCCAGCACGTCGTCGTCGATCCGCTCGGGGTCGGCCTCTTCGGCCACGGACCCGACGGCCGCCAGCACGGCGTACTTGTCCCGCAGGGCGACCCGGCGGCGGATCACGTCGATCGCCCGCCGCCGGGCGGTGGCCATCAGCCAGCCCGCCGGATCGGCGGGCGGGGTGCGCGGCCACGACACCAGCGCCTCGGCCACGGCTTCCTGGGCGGCGTCTTCGGCCAGCCCGAAATCGCCGGTGAACCGGGTCAGCGCGGCCACGATCCGCGCCGACTCGATCCGCCAGACGGCTTCCACGTCGGGGGTGCGCATCGGGTCACTGTTTCGCCGGGTCACTGCGGGATTTCGTCGCTGCCGGGCACCCGCCGCACCTCGACCTTGGCCCCGGGAGCCGCGGGCACCCGCTTGGCCCACTCGACGGCCTCCTCCTTCGAAGCGACGTCGATCAGGAAGAAGCCCCCGAAGAGCTCCTTGGTCTCCCCGTACGGCCCGTCGGTGACCACCGGGGTCTCGCCGCCGAAGTCGACGACGACCCCTTTGGCGGGGTCGTCGAGCCCCTCGGCCGCGACGTGGACACCGGCCTTGAACAGGTCCTCGATGAACCGGCGGCTGGTGGCCACCATCTCGTCGATGTTCGCCATCATGGCCGCGTTCGACTCGTCGGTGCCCCGCATGATCAGCATGTACTTCGGCAACTCGGTCTCCTCGTCCGGCGGGCCGCTTCCCGGCCCGTGCGCCCTCAGGTCGAACGGGCGGCGCGCGGATCGACACGGCGACGGAGGAAGTTTTTCACGCCCGGCCGGGTGTCGTTCGGCGCCGCGGGGACGGACCTGGCCACCGGGTTCGGCGGCGCACCGCGGTTCACCGCTTGAGCTGCACCGAGTCGAGCAACGCCTGCGCCGCCTGGCCGTTGGCGGCCGAGCTGGCGATTTCGACGGTGTAGGCCCCGAGGGTCCGCGACCGGCGCGCGGGGAGCGGGTCCCCGGGGAAGGCGTCACCCCCGGCCGCTCCCCG
The DNA here is from genome assembly GCF_053601335.1 of Amycolatopsis sp. NPDC004747. Classification (NCBI taxonomy): domain Bacteria; kingdom Bacillati; phylum Actinomycetota; class Actinomycetes; order Pseudonocardiales; family Pseudonocardiaceae; genus Amycolatopsis; species Amycolatopsis sp. NPDC004747. The sequence continues at coordinate 83,130 of NZ_JBSGBQ010000022.1, forward strand.
GCTGGTCAGCGACACGGTCAGGGCGAAGCACGCGGTGTCGAGGGGAACTTTCGCCACCTCGGACCCGGGACAGAGCACCAAGGTGTTGGTTTCGGGCTCGCTGGTGAACGTGGCCACCTTCTGCCCGTCGGGGACGCGCACCGACTTCAGCGGGGAGTCGATCACCGGCGGTGTGGCGCGGATCTTCCCCAGCAGCGCGAGCATTTCCGCGGACGTCACCGGCTTCGAGGTCTGCACCCGGATCCAGCGGTCCGGTCCGTCCTGCCACATGACCGACTGCGGGTGCGGGATCTGCCCGGCCTCCGAAGGCTTCGCCGCCGAAGCGCTGCGCGGTGCCGTGCCGTCACGGAGTTCGATCTCGAAGCCGTAGTGCCGGGCCTGCCCGTACTGCACGCTGGCGAAGTGCGGGCGGGTGGCCCACGCCGACAGCTTCCAGGAGCTGTCGTCGAGGCTGACCGCCGGGGCGGACGGCGGCACCTGCTCGGCGACCGGCAGCGCGGCGGGCGGGGGATTCACCCGCGACGCCGGGGGAACCGCCGCCGTCCCCCGGGCCAGCACACCGGCGGCCACCGCGCCCACGGCGCCCAGTGCGGCCACCGCGAGCACGACCGCGGCGACGGCGGCCGTGCGGCGACGGCGGATCCGGCGGGTGGCGACGGCGAGGACGGCATCGGGGTCGGGCGCCAGCGACTCCTGTGCGCGCAGGGTGCGGCGCAACGCGTCGAGGTCGGTCATCATGCTCTCCTTCGGCCCGGATCCCTTCGGCTGCACACACTTAAGATGCCGCTGCCGGGCGCATCCGTTGCGGTCGCGTCCGAAGCCGGGCAACTCGGCGAAATTCCGGCGGCGGCGCAACGGCAGAGCGGGGTTCGGGCATCTAACTTGATGTGCACTTCGAAGAGTTCGCGCGCGAGGAGCTGCCCGAATTGGTGCGGTTCGCGGCCGTCCTGACGGGCGACCGCGACCTCGCGCAGGACGTGGTGCAGGACGCGCTGGTGCGCGCCCACCAGCACTGGCGGCGGGTGACCGCGGCCGAACGCCCGGAGCTGTACTTGCGGAAAATGGTGGTCAACGGCTACCTCTCCTGGCGCCGCCGCTGGTACCAGCGGTCCGTGCAGCCCACCGAGGACGTCACGAGGTTCACCGAGACGGCCGTTCCCGATCACGCGGAGAGGATCGCCGACGCCGGGCAGCTCGCCGAATTGCTGGCCACCCTCTCGCGATCACAGCGGGCCGCGATCGTGCTGCGCTTTTACGAAGACCTCGACGACCGCGAAATCGCCGAACTGCTCGAATGCGCGGTCGGGACCGTCCGCAGCCACATTTCCCGCGGACTCGGCGTCCTCCGCCTCCGGATCGGCAACGGCAAGCAGGCCGTGGGCTGACCGGAACCGGCCGCCGGAAATCCCGCCGGAACCCGTAGTCCCCCACCCGGTCGCCACCCACACGAGTTCAGGCGCTGGACGCCGGAAGAGCACGCCAGAACAATGGTGGCAACCGGGGAGGGGGACACCATTGCCGCGTCGTGAGCGACCGCTTGATCCGGACGGTGACGCGCTGACCCGGTTCGCGGTGGATCTGCGACGGCTGCGCCAGGCGGCAGGCACGCCGACGTACCGGGATCTCGCGCGGCGGGCGCACTACGCGGCGGGCACGCTCTCCGACGCGGCCGGTGGCCGCAAGCTGCCGACGCTCGCGGTGACCCTGGCCTACGTCAAAGCCTGTGGTGGCGACGCCGAAGAGTGGGAGCGACGCTGGCACGCCGTCGCCGCGGAGGCCGATCCTCCGGCGCCCGCCGAGGCGGACGGCACAGAGTGCCCGTACGTCGGGCTGGCGGCGTTCCAGCCGGAGGACGCCGATCGCTTCTTCGGGCGGGACGGGGCCATCGAGGCGCTCGCGCGGCAGGTGGCCGCACGGCGCTTGGTCGCGGTGTTCGGTGCCTCGGGTGCCGGCAAGTCGTCGCTGCTGCGGGCCGGGCTGTTGCCGGCGGCCCGCACCGGTGCCCTCGGCGACGGCAACCCCTGGCCCGCCGTGCTGCTGACGCCGGGGGCGCACCCGCTGGAGGAGTGCGCCATCCGCTTCGCGCGGCTCACCGGGAGCACCCCGGGGCGGCTGAAGGCCGAGTTCGCCGCCGAGCCGCGGAACCTGCACCTGATCGTCCGGCAGGTCGTCGACGCGCACCCGGCGGGCGTCGATCTCCTGCTCGTGGTCGACCAGTTCGAAGAGGTCTTCACCCAGTGCACCGACGACGGCGAGCGCGCCGCGTTCCTCCGGGCGGTCCTGGCCGCGACGCAGGAGGACGGCAGCCGGTGCCGGGTGGTGCTCGGGATCCGGACCGACTTCTACACCCACTGCGCCCAGCAGCGGGATCTCGCCGACGCGATCGAAGGTGCGCAGCAGCTGCTGGGGCCGATGCGTCCGGACGAGTTGCGAGCCGCCGTGACCGGGCCCGCCGCGCGTGCCGGGCTCATCGTGGAGAACGCGCTGATGGACCGGATCGTCGCCGACACCACCGGCCGGCCCGGCTCGCTGCCCCTGCTGTCGCACGCCCTGCTCGAGACCTGGCGCCGCCGCCACGGGCACGCCCTGACCCTGTCCGGCTACGAGAAGGCCGGCGGCATCCACGGCGCCATCGCCCGGACGGCCGAGCACACCTACACGACGTTGAGCGGCGACCAGCGGCAGCGGGCGCGGCAGATCCTGCTGCGTTCGGTCGCGCTGGGCGAGGGAACCGAGGACACCCGGCGCCGGATCGCGGGCCGGGAGCTCGACCTGACGCCCGACACGGTCGTGGTCTTGGACGCGCTGGCCCGGGCCCGCCTGCTGACCCTCGACCACGACGCGGTGGAGATCGCGCACGAGGCGCTGATCCGCGCGTGGCCGCGGCTGCGCGGCTGGCTGGACGAAGACCGCGACGGCCTGCGGCTGCAACGCCGGCTCACCGACGACGCCGCCGTCTGGCGGGACCTGGACCACGACCCCGGCGTGCTCTACCGCGGTACCCGGCTCACGGTCGTCCGGGAGTGGGCTCGCGACTCCCGCACCCTGCTCACCACCGACGAGCAGGAGTTCCTCGACGCCGGTCTGGCCGCGGACACCGCCGAGCAGTCGGTGTGGCGGCGGCGCACGCGGCAGTTGCGGTGGCTCGCCGCGACTCTCGCCGTCCTGCTCGTCGCGGCTGCGGCGGTGGCCGCGGTGGCGGTGCGGCAGCGCGAACGAGCGAGCGCGCTGGAGCGGATCGCCACGTCCCGGCAGCTGGCGGCCGACGCCCGCGGGTTCTACGCGAACAACGACACCACGCACGCGGCACAGCTCGGCCTGGCCGCGTACCGGCTCGCCCCGACCGACGAGGCCCGCGACATCCTCGTGTCGGCCGCTGCCCGGCGGGTGCGCCTCCCGCCGGACGTGGAGACGGTCCGCAGCGAGCTGAGCCCGGACGGCCGCCTGCTGGCGACAACGGGTTTCGCCGGCGGCGTCCAGTTGTGGGGCCTGCCGTCGGCGGCCAAGCTGGCTTCGATCGCCACCGACCCCAGCCGCACCCCGTCACTCGCCTTCAGCCCCGACGGCCGGTTGCTGGTGGTGGGGGACGGATCCGGCACCACCCGGCTCATCGACGTCAGCGATCCCCGGCGGCCGCTGGTGCTGGCGGGCATCCCCCTCTCCGGTCCGGCCGCGGTCAGTCCCGACGGCGACCTGCTGTCCATTGCGGGCACCGAGTCCACCGAACCGCGGCTCTGGTCCATCAAGTCCCCTCGCGAACCTCGTGGCATCTCGGGATTTCCGCAGTATTCCGACGAAATGACTCTCGGCGTCGACGGCATCATCCTGATCCGGCAACGAGAGTACGAGTACTACCAGGTCTGGAAGGTCGACCAAGGGTCGTCCTCACTGACCGAAATCTCCAGGCTGCCACCCGAAATCGGCCAGATATCGACGTCGAGCCGAGACGGTCGCACACTCGTCACCCGCGACCTCGCCGACACCACGGCGACAACGCTGCGGCTGTGGGACGTCCCCGACTTCACGGTTCCCCACCCCCGGCAGCTCGCCTCGATCGCGGTGGCCCCGGGCAGCGGCAACGCCCAGTTCAGCGCGGACGGCAACGCACTGGCCATCCCGGGTCCGGCGCCCGGCATCCAGCTCCTCGACGTGTCGGACCCCGGACATCCCCGCAAGCACCTCGACTTCGCCGATCCCGGACTGTTCGCCTCCATGGCCTTCAACCCGGGCGGCCGGCAACTGGTATCGACGGACCTGAACCGGTTCGTCTACTTCTGGGACACCGACGTCGACCGCGCGATCGGCCGGGTGGAGCGGCGCGGGCCGTAGCTCGCCGGTGTCGCGGGCACGCCTACGAGGAGAGTCTCTCCGGCGAGCTCTGCTCCCATGCCGTGCTGAACAGCGACAGCGCAAGGTCGTAGAGCAAGCCGGGACGCCGGGCGGCGATGCACGGCGAGTGACGGCCGTGCACCGATCCGCCGTACAGCGTCAGGTACGCCATCTCGTTGGTGATGACCACCCGGTGCGTGTTCGGGAGGTTGTACAGGCGCAACGACACGTTGCCGTGGTGCCGGGCCGCCGCGGTCACGAAGTTCGTGTTCGTGCGGACCTGTTCGGCCAGGAACCCGGCCGAGAAGGTCGGGTCCGCGCGGCGCAGGTCCTCCTCGCGCCTGGCGAGCCATGAGCCCGGCCCGGGCCGCGGATCGGGCAACAGGACCTCGACGAACTGCGGTGGCCGCCGCGTTCCCCCCGTCCACACGGGCGTGAAGGTGTCACGGGTCAGCTCGTTCCCGCGGCCCGTCAGAACGCGGATCCACTGGGCGTTGACCAGATCGCGGGCCAGATCCGGACTGGCGAGTTCCTGGCGCTCGTACACCTGCTGGACCCGTAGGCCCGCGAGCCGTGAGAACACCGCGGTCAGCACCCGCCGGAGCCGTTTGGAGAACACCCATCCACCGGCGACGGTGAGCAAGGTCGCGGCCAGCGAGCTGATCACCCCAACGACGAAGTCGGCCACGTCGCTCACCGAACCAGGTAGGGGATCAGTTCGCGGACCACGCCGGCGGCATTGTCCGCCGCCGACGGCTGGGCGTCGTCGTTCTTCCGCTCGTCGGCGAAGTCCGAAATTCCCCGGACCACCACCCAGGGCAGGGCACCACTCCCGCGGCAGAACTGCGCCAGCCCATCGGACTCCATGTCCACCGCCAGGATCTTGTCGCTGAATGCCCGCAGGTACCTCAGCACCTCCGCGTCCCCATGGGCGATGACGCCGTTCCCGGAGCCGATCAGGCCGGACCGCGCCTTGAAACCGGGGAACACGGCAGGCTCACCTCGCGCGGAGAAGAACTCGCCGACGGCCCGTCGGATGGTCTCCGGGGCCTCCCGGCACCGGCCGCGGCGTTGCGTGCCCGCCGGTGTCTCCTTGTGCAGGTCGTATCCCACGACCTCGGTGGCGACCACGACGTCGCCGAGGCACAGGCACGGATCGATGCCGCCGGCGATTCCGGACAGCACCAGCACCTTCGGCGCGAAGCGCTCGACGAGCTTGCGCGCCGCGTCCATCGCGGCACCTTGGCCTTGGCCTTGGGTTCGCACGGCCGCGACGCGGGCGAACCGGTCACCGGTGTGGAAGTCGTCGTCGAGCGGTGACAGTTCGAGCACCCGGCGGACAGCACGGGTCTCGTCCACGGTCATGGTGATCACCCCGACTTCGCAACCGGTCTGCGGAGTCTCGACCGGAGCGGGTGCCGTGTTGACCGACGAGTGCGGGCCGATGGCCACGTATTTCAATTCGGCGGCGTCGTTGAACCACGGGCCGTGAACGTTGATGTTCGTGCTCATTGGTCTGCTCCTGGTTTGCTCGCCGGGTTGTCCGGAGTCGGCTGGTTCACCTGGGCGTTCGGGCCGATCGCCGAATTGTCGATCTTGAGGTCTCCGGTGCTGAAGACGTTGGCGTTGATGATGGTGGTGACCTGCCGCTCAACCGCGGAGACGTCCATTCCCTTCTCCTTGAGGAAGTCGACGATCGAGTCGAGCAAGGTGTTGAGGATGACGTTCTTGTTCTCCTCGATCTCCTGGCGGTCGAACTCGACGTGCCGGCGCCGGTCGACCCGTTCGACCTCCTGGCGCAGGCTGAAGCGCGGGCCGACACCCCTGCGCCGTCGTGGCTTCGCCGCACGCTCCTGCCGTGCGTAGAGCGCCCGGGCGACCACCCACGGGGCGGTGGTCAGGCGCCACGTGTCGCCGGCCTCGCGAGGAAGGTCGGCCAGTGCGCGGAGCGCCGAGCGGACCACCGCACCCGCGCCGTGCTCCCGGTGGGCGTCGACGGAGAGGAACTCGTACGGCAGGCTTGTGAGCATGCCGAGCGCCATGTCGACGTTCAACGTGCGTGCTCGCAATGTCAAGCCCACGAACAGGGTGGTCACCACTTCACCGGTCTTGCTGACACTGACTTCCAGGTAGTGCTGCAGACGCCGGTCCGGATCGTTGGTGATGTCGTCCATCTCGTCGGGTGTCGGTTCGACGGCCACCAGGTGCCGGGCCGACAGCACCCTGTCCTGTGGGATGAACAGCCGATCGCGCACGCGCAGGCCCGGCAGCCCCGGCCCTTCGTGCGGTCTGCTCAGCTCGGTGGCCTTCTTCCGGAGGAACCGCATCAGCTCCGCGGCGTCGAAACGGGGTTCGTCGCTCGTGATGAACTCGGCCTTCCTCGCTTCGTCGCGAACCAGCTGGATGGACCACTGCGGCCACCTGTGCACTGCTCCACTGCCCACGAACGGACTCGGAGTGCCGAAGGTCGAATATTCGTGGCTGTACACCACCAACGTGCTCGTCTGTTGTGCGTCAACCACTTTCGCCCGCTCGGACAGGCGCGCGGGGCGAAGGTTCGCGGCGAGGTGCAAGCGGTTCACGGCGAGTTGCCGGACCGCGCCCGCGGCGGCCGTGAGCACTGCCGCCACCGACAGCAGGATGCCGCCTTGCGGGAGGGAAGCCGCAAGGGAGGCGTGGGCGGAGCGCGCGATGAACACCACTCCGGCGGCGAGGGCCGAGCAGCCGGCGAGCTCGAGGAGGAACCGGCGGGTTTGTTCCTTCAGTTCTTGTTCCTCTTCGTCCGGCACCTTTCTGCCCAACCACTTCCGCCCCAGCGAAAGCCCCTTGAGCTGCACCGCTTTCAGGAACGTGCGCGGTACGTCCACCACCAGCGGCATCGCCGCGATGGCACACCCGGCCAGCGCAGTCGCAGTGATGTCGGTGAGAAGGCCGGCGGCGAACACCGTGAGGGTGCCGATCTGGTGCACGGTGCCGAGCACCCACGCCCGCCGGGCGTGCTCCAGGACCGGAACGAGATCGAACCCGTAGGACGGCGGCACGCGATGCCGGCAGTCGTTGTGCACCCGGCGGATGACCAGGTCACGGAAGCGGCGGTTGAGGTAGACGCCGGCGCACAGACGCCGGGTGGCCGTCTCCGGTCGGCTGCCGGGTGCTGTCGAAGTCCTGCCCATGGTGCCACCTCCGCATTATGGGTCACTCTGACCATAAGTGCCCCTGTCGTTAAGGTCAACCCGACCATTAGGGGGTATGGTGGGGTCGTGATCAGTGAAGCTGCCCGAAAGCCCCACGCCACCGGCGTGGCCGTGACGGTCGACCTGGTGATCTTCACCATCAGGACCGACCGGCTCCAGGTCTTGCTGGTCGAGAGGGGCAAGGAGCCGTTCCTCGGCAGACCGGCCCTGCCCGGCGGGTACGTTCGTGAAGGGGAGACGCTGAACGGCACGGCACTGCGAGAGCTGAGCGAGGAGACCGGGCTCGACGGCCGGCGACTCCACTTGGAACAGCTGAAGACCTACGGTGACCCCGGCCGCGACCCGCGCGGCAGGGTGATCACGGTGGCCTACCTGGCACTGGTGCCGAACCTGTCCACCCCGGTGGCAGGCACCGACGCCCGGGCGGCGAACTGGGTGCCAGTGGATTCGGTCGATTTCGGCGAGCTCGCCTTCGACCACGCCGCAATCCTGCACGAAGCGCTCGAATGGGCACGTTCTCAGCTGGAATACACGACCGTCGCCGCGGCTTTCTGCGTGGAGCCTTTCACCATCAGCGACCTCCGGCAGGTGTATGAGGTGGTGTGGGGATTTTCCCTCGACCCGAGCAACTTTCGTCGAAAAGTCACCGGCGCAGAGCAGTTCCTCATTCCCACAGGTGAGCGCAGGGCTTCGGAAGTCGGCCGGCCGGCCGCGCTCTATCGACGGGGGCCGGCTCGGTTGCTCTTTCCCCCGTTGATGCGTTCCGCAAGCAAAACGCGGTAGCGAGCCTGAGCCGGTCGACCGGGCAACCCGACAACTCCTGCCGGCGCTCATGTCGGCTCCCCTCGTGGAGATGTCGCTACGGCACGTTCGGAGTCGTTCCGATAATCGGGGCTGTTACGGCAGCACCCGGCGTTGCATCCAGCGGGAACCGGCGCCTGGGCCGACACGAGTACAGCCGCGGCGCCGGCGAACCTCCGACGGCTCGATGCCGAACGCGGTCCGCGCGTGGACAACACCGAGAAGAATCGAAAGTATGTCATAATGTAGCGGTGCCAAACGAAATCGACAGCAACAACGTTCACAATGCCATACAGGCGGAGATAATCAACGGGAACGTCAACTTCAGCTCTCCGCGCAGTTCTTTCGTGGACCAGAAGCAAAAGGCGGTTGATCATCTGGCGTCAGCCCAGGCACGTACGCGAATGGGCGGAATCCGCACCCTTGGCGAGCTCGGTCAAGACTATCCCGCCCGCAGGCAAACAATGGTCGACATGATCTGCGACTACCTCCGGCTTCCGTTCGAAGAGAGCGATCGCGGCGAGGCGGAGGTCCGCCGCACGGCACAGAAGGTTCTCGCCGATCACCTTCGTCCCGAACGAAACGCGGACGGCGAGGCGTCAGACCCGTTGTTCTGGCCCAACATGAATGTCGACCTGAAGGGAGCCAAGCTCATAGATGCCAATTTCTCTCTCTGCGAGTTCGACAGCGCAGACTTCGAAGACGCCAGCTTCATGGGCGACACCTGGTTCCTCGGAGCGAGATTCAGCGATGAAGCACGATTCGTGTCCGCAACCTTCGACGGATGGATGACCTCCTTCCAGCGCGCCAGGTTCGAAAAGGTGAGCTGGTTCAGATGGACGACGTTCAACGCCGAGGCCGACTTCAGCCAGGCGCATTTCGGAATCAATGCAGAGTTCTCGCGAGCGCATTTCAAAAAATCAGCAAACTTCACCTACGTCAGCGTTGCCGGATGCGGCTGGTTCACGCATAATCGCTTCGAAAGGGGCGCTTATTTCAATTCGGCGACTTTCAAAGCCGCGAACTTCATCGAAGTATACTTCCGCGACGAGGCCGACTTCAGGGGCGCAACGTTCACCGGCGCACCACCCGGATGTGAGGCCGTGCATTTCAACCCCGACAAGGACAGCAACCTCTACCACTGGCCCAGTGGCTGGAAGCGGACGTGTGATGAGCGCGAGCCCGGTAGCCCGGGCGAAGGACAACCCCTCCGCGAGAGTCGCGACACACCGCAGAGCCCGCAGCTCCACGACCTCGCCCGCGCCGACGATGACGAAAGTGATCGCTGAGCAGTCCGCCTGGATCTGGTTCACGCCCGCCCCGACGGCTGCGACGAAGGCATGCACATCGGCACCGCATTCATCCCCCGTCCTCCCCCGCCGAGGTCTCAGCCGCCGCGGCTGATGCCGTCGGTCGTGGTCTCCGCAGCTTCTGGACCAACCAGAACGCCGGTGGCTGGGACCCGCTCACCCTGCTCGCCGACCTCGGCCGACGGCCCGCCGAGGTCGGCACCGCCATCTTCGCCACCTACCCCCACGCCCGCGCCGGCTTCGCCGAACAACTCGCCGCGATCGGCAAGATTCCCGCGTACCGCGCCTCACCCGGCCGCGCCGGACTCGCCGACCCGCCGGCAGACCGGCCTCCAGCGCGGGTGGCCGAGCCGTAACCCGTGCGAAGGAGCGCGGCAACCCGTCACCGCACGGTTCCCCGAATACCGCTGCGGCGGGGCGAACCCCCCTCCGGTCAAGCGGAATTGCGTTGGTGCCGGCCTGGTGATCGGGAACAATCGCCGGAATGGACATGCACGCCCTTCTCCGCCGGGTCGACCCACTGGCCGCGCCGGCACGGCGGCGGGTCCTCGCCGATACCGCCCGCGCGCTCGCCGGCTCGCCGGAGCTGGCCGTCCTGCTCGCGGAACTGGACGCCGTCCCCGGGCCTCCGCGTGCCTGGGCCGCGATGATGGCCGTCATCGCCGGCGACGACACGCACCTGCGCCGCACCCTCGTCTCGGCCGACTCCCGGATCGCCGGGCTCGCGATGGACCACTGCGCCCGCCGCCGCCTGTACTTCGACGTCCTCACCGCGGCGCTGCCGGTCGCTCCCCTCGCCTGGCGGCACACCCTCTACCGCACCGTGCGCGCCACCGGCGCCACCGAGTGGGCCGAAGCGCTCCTGCCCTCCGTGCGCGCCCGCTTCGGCGACCACGAGGCCGCCGCTGTGCTACCGGCCTGCGAAGCCGGCACCGTGGCGGCCTTGCTGCCGGACCTGGACTTCGCCGTGCCCAACCTCGCCGCGCTGGCCCGGCGGCACCCTGCCGTCGTGCTCGCACACCTGCGCCGCCGCCTGGCCGAAACCGGCGACGGGGGCCGCAAGGCCGTGTGGGCACAGTTCGGTCCCGCCCTGCGGCACCTGCTCGAGCACGACTCCGGGCCGGTCGTCGACCTGCTCGCGCGCTCGGGGCCGCTCGCCGGGCTCCCGGCAGGCTCGGACCGGTGGCTGGCCACGGCGATCGCGGCCGATCCGGACCGGGTCGTGGCGATCCTCGCCGATCCCCTGCGCCGTATCACCTTCCGGCCGGGCCGAAGCACCGAACGCGCCCTGCGGCGAGCTTCGAACGAGTCCCTGACCTCGCTCGTGCACACTTCCTTCGGCTACGCGCCCAGGTTGACGGCGTTGCTGCGGGCGCTGCCGCCTGCCCGGCGCGCGACCGTCCTCGGTGGCGCGCTGGGTGACCGGGACCTGCACCAGGCCGGGCTGCCGATCGCGCTGCTCGACGTCCTGCCGTGGCGGGCCCGGCACGAGCACGCCCGGCGGCTGCTCGCCTCCCGTCCCGTGGCCGACCACCCCGACCTGCGGTTGGCGGCGACCGCCCGGTTGCCGTGGCCGGAAGCCGAGCCCGTCCTGCGCACCGCGACCGCCCGGCCGACGGCTCTGGAGCGAGCCCGCGGCTACCCGCTGCTGATCGGCGCGGCAGCCGCGACCCGGGACCCCGGCGTCCTCGCCCGGGTGCTGACGTCGCTGACCCGGCTGCCCAACGAGCAGGATCCGGTCCGGTGCGCCGCACTCACCACCACCGCCGCGCTCCCGGGGTGGCTGCTGTGCTCAGCCGATCCGGCCGCGGTGGTCAAGCTGGCCACGGACGCCGTCCAGGCGCGGGACGCGTCCTGGGGCACCCGCCAGGCGGTCGGCACGCTGGCCGTCACCCTGGTCCGGCAGGGCACGCTCACGGCCGAACCCGGCCTGGTCGAAAGCGGGCTGCAGATCCTCGCGCTGTCCGGTGGCCACGCGCACACCGTCACCCTGCACCGGCTCGACCGGGCCCTGCCCCGCGGCGCCGAGCACGCCGTGTGGTCCGCGCTGCGGCCGCGCATCACCGCCGACGCCCGCGCCGGCCGCTACGGCCTGGTCCTGTCCCTGGCCTCGGGCCTGTGCCGGCGCGCGTGGACGATGCCCGATCTCCAGGCCCTCGTGGGCGAAGCGACCGGCGCGGCCGACGACAGCACGGTGCGGCGGGCCATCGAGCTGTGGCTGGCCCCACCCGCGACCCGGGACGAACGCGTCGAAACGGTGCTCCGCCGCGATCCGTCCACCATCACGGTGGCCGCGGTGGCGGACGCGATCAGCGAGCGCCGGACCGACCTGCTCGACCTCGTGCTGGACCGGCCACCGCACGGCCGGTTCGCCACCCGGAGCGTCCGGCTGGTCCCGACGTTCGGCGGGTCGCTGCGGCACTGGCTGCCCCGCCAGGTCGCCCGGTACGCCGAGTTGCTGGCCGACCTCGCCACCGCTCCCCGCAAGCCGGTCTGGGAGCGGGTGTCGGCCGTGCACCGCCTGGCGAACCTGCCCGGCGCCGTCCTCGACGACGTGGAACCGTTCCGCCACGACGACGAGGTCGCCGTGGTCGAGGCCGCGCTGGCCGGCCTGGCCCGGACCGACCGGCCCGGCGCCGCTCTGGGCACGTTGCTCGGCTACGTCGACACCGACCGCGCCCGGGTCGCCGTCTACGCGGCTCGCCAGGCCGCCCGGGCCATCCCGCCTGCCGAACTGGGTGCTGCGCTCCGGCCCGTGCTGGCCGGGAAGAAGCTCACCTCGCGCAAGGAAGCGATCCGGTTGCTCGCCGAGCACCGCGTGCCCGGCGCGGCCGCCGAACTGGCCACCCTGTGGGCGTCCCCGGAGCTGCACCGCGATCTCCGCCGCGCCATCGTGTCGGCCGCACGCCAGCTGCTCGACGACGACCGTGCGTGGCGATGGCTCACCGAAGCGTCCACTGTGGACGCTGTGGCCACGGCGGTCACCGAGGCGCACCCGCTGACCATCGCCGAGCGGTACCGGGCGCGCTACGGCGCGCTGGTGCGGACCGTGGCGAGCAGCACCGACCCGGACACCGCGCAGATCGGCTTGACCGCCTGGCCCGCGTGGAGCGCCTGGGACCGCGAAGGACTCCTTGCGCTGGTCGCCGTGATCGCCGACCTGTCCGGCACCGCGACCTGGCAGACCGCGGTCGAAGTGGTGCTCACGGCGTGCGCGGTCACCGGTGATCCGGAGCCGTTGCACGCGGTGGTCACGACCCTCGCCGGCATGGACGACGTCGCCGCCGACGGCCGGGACCAGCCGGCGAGGCAACGACTGCGCCGCTTCGCCGGTCGTTTCGCGGGCCGCCTGGAGCCCGCCGACGAGGCCATGCGTGAAGCGGCGGAGAGGCTGTCGACGGAATTGGCGCGCTGGGCGGAGTACCGCACGGACGCGCTGGTGCTCGCCATCGCCGCCCTGCCCCACCGTGGCGAGCTGCTGCCGGGCGTCCGCCGGATCGCGGCCCTCGCCGATCGTCCCGCGCTGGCTTGGCAGGCAGCGGACCGGTTGGCGGCCTGGCTGGCCGAGCACGACCCGGGCCGGCCCGAGCTGCTGGACACCGCTCGTGCCCTCACCGCCGGTTCCGCGGAGGCGTCGCTGGCGGCGAGCATCGCGAGCGCGGCCGGTTCCCACGCCGGATGGCCACGTCCGTGGCGTGAGCTGGTGTCGGCGCTGCGCGGCCACCCCGACGCCGATGTCCGCGAACGCGCGTCGCGTATCGTCCTCGCTCCCGAGTGAGGAGCCGGGCCCTTTACAGCCCGAACGGAACCGGATCACACTGTCGACGGACACAGCAGGCCATCGTCGCTTCGGCACGGCTACGGGGAGAGCGCGATGACAGCGCACGGTCAGCCACCACTGTTCCCGTTCGACGAACCGCCCTCGACCGACCCGGCTGCCGAAACGATCCGCATGCTGCACGCCGACCCGGTGCCGTTGGTCCGGTTGGCCGCCGGGCACGAGGTGCGGCTGGTCACCCGCTACGACGACGTCCAGCGCGCGATGGCCGATCCGCGGATGAGCCGGGCCGCGCTGGCGACACCGGACGCACCCACCATCGTCCCCGGCCTGCAGGCGCCGGACATGATGCCGAACATGGACCCGCCCGACCACACGAGACTGCGCCGCCTGGTGGCCAAGGCGTTCACCACCGGCAAGGTGGAGCTCCTGCGGCCGCGGGTGGAGGCGGTCGCGGCCGGCCTGATGGACCGGATGCTGGCCGCCGGACCGCCGGCGGACCTGGTCGGCGCGCTGGCCGAACCGCTGCCCGGCATCGTGATCTGCGAACTGCTCGGCATCGCCCACGACGAACGCGGCCCCCTGCTCGCCTTCACCGGAGCCATGTCCATCACCACCACGTTCGATGAAGAGGCGGTCGCGGCAACCGGCGCCGTCGCCGCGTCGCACCTGCTCGGGTTGATCGAGCGCAAGCGGCACGACCCCAGCGACGACCTGCTCTCCCGGCTGACCCAGGTGCACGACGAAGACGGCGATCGGCTCAGCGAAGCCGAACTGCTGATCACCGTGATGCTGCTGATCGGCGCCGGCCAGGAGACCACCATGGCCCAGCTGGCCAAGTCCGTGCTGCTGCTGTCCCGCCACCCGGACCAGTGGGAGCGGCTGGTGGCGGCGCCGGAGCTGGTGCCGAACGCGGTCGAGGAACTGCTGCGGGTCGTGGCACTGGGACACGCCGGGCAGCCGCGAATGGCCCGTCAGGACGTGGAATTCTCCGGCCGGACGGTCGAAGCGGGCACCACGGTGTTCCCGGTCGTCAACGCGGCCAACCGGGACCCGGCCGTCTTCCCCGACCCGGACCGGTTCGACGTGCACCGCCCCGAGGCGGCCCACCACCTGTCGTTCGGCCGGGGTGCGCACTTCTGCCTCGGCGCGCCGCTGGCCAGGATGGAACTGCAGGTCGCGTTGCACGCTCTGGTGACCAGGATGCCCGGCCTACGGGTGGCCGAACGCGACGACGAGCTCGCGTGGCAGCCCGAGAGCCTGACCCGGGGACTGCGGCGGCTCCTGATCACGTGGTGAAACCCCGGGCGGCACGTCAACCGCCGACGCGGCGCCGACGCTCGTGCGCTGCGTCGACGACGCCCGGCCAGATGGGGCCCAGCGCGTCCAGCAGGGTCGCGGCCCGCCACTGTTGTGGCGCAACCGCGTCGAGCAGGCCGGTGGTCTCCGGCTCACGGTCGCGGGCTCGCCGGAGCATCGGTGCCTCGGCACCGGAGTACGCGCGGATTCCGGCGAGGAAGAGCAGGTTCGCGACGATCAGCCACCGGCCGTCCACGCCGCTCGGATCGGGACCGGCCTGATCGTCGGAAGGATCCGGCGCCACGAACCGAACCTGCCCCACGCCGGTGAATTCGCACGCTGCCGCGCACATCCCGCACGGGCGGTGGGAGCTCCACAAGACGGCCGTGGACAGCTCCGCACCGGTGGCGACGCGGGCCAACGCGTTCATCTCCGCATGGGCGATCGGGCTGCCCTGCAACGGGTCGTCGCCACCGGGCGGGTCGTACGCCCGGTTACGGCCTTCCGCCACGACCGAACCATCGGCGCCCAGCACCACGGCGCCGACCGGCAGGCCACCGGCGAGCAGAGACCGGTGAGCGAGCTCCAGGCTCCGGGTGACCCCCGAACCGGCGCCGTGCCACGCGGCGATCGAGTCCACCGCGGCATCATGTCACGTCCGCGGCGCCGGGTGGCACTCACCGGCCGAGCCCGGATTCACCCCGCCGAGTAGTTCCGGGGGTCTGCGCTGGCCGCGCCGGCCGCCGGTGGCGAAGATCATCTTCGTTGCCGACCCGACCCCGAGGTGTCACTTGACCGAAGCCACCTTCGACCCGATCGCCGAGCTGTACGACAAGTTCGCCGAACTCAGCCACGCCCGGTACCGGCGGTGGCTGGAACAGGTGCTGCCCGCCCACGGCGAACGGGCCGTGGACCTGGGTTGCGGCTCCGGGCGGTTCCTCGAGCTGCTCGCCGACCGCTACGAGAACGTGCTGGCCGTCGACGCCGCGGCCCGCATGGTCGACCTCGCCCGCGAACGGCATCCGCGGCCGCACATCCGTTACCGCGTCGGCGACCTGTGGGAGGTCACCCCCGAGGCGGAGGGGACATTCGACCTCGTCTTCAGCGTCAACACCCTGCACCACCTCGGCCCGGACCCGGCCGGCTACCTCGGCCACGTCCGCCGGCTGCTCCGGCCCGGCGGCCACGTCGTGGTGATCGACTGCGTCCGGCACACCCCCGGCTGGGCGTCGAACGCCCTGACCTACCGCGTGTACCGCTTCTCGCGCACGATGACGGGCGCGGTCCGGGCGGGACTCACCCGCCGGTCGGTGACCGACGCACTGGCCAGCTACCGGTTGCGCCGCCACCCGAATTGGCGCAACCTGGCCGCCCAAGCCCCGACGCTCATCCGCGCGGAGTTCCACCACCACTACGCGACGGCGTTTCCCGGCGCCTCGTTCACCGACTCCCTCGACCCGGCGGTGTGCGCGGTTTCCGGTGCGGTGCAGGCGGATCCCGTCTTGCCGCACCCGCGCGACCCCCGGACGCAATGAGCGCACCGCCAAGCCGCGGACGTTCCGGGTGGGTCCTCCTCGGCCGAGTCCGAAAAGGACCCACGGAACCTCAGCGGGGCAGGACGAGGTGGTCGGCGATGGCGTAGAGCTCCGCCCGCGCGCCGGAACCCGCGACGGCGATCGGCTCTCCATGGACGGCCTTGAGGATCCAGAGCGTGCGGTAACCCTTCTCGTCCAGGTAACGGGTTTCGTGCCCTTGGACCGGTTCCCCCGCGGTGCCACCCACCTGGCCCGCCTCGTCGCTGCGCACCTGGACCGCCGGCCAGGTGCTGCACGTGCCCACCGAGTAGCTCGTGCGCAACTCGCTCGGACCGCCCGGGCCGCCCTTCTCGACGCCGAACGTGCACATCCGCAGGCCGGCGGGCAGCGTGCCGAGGCCGTACGCCGGGGTGACGGTGGTCGTGCCCGGGAAGGTGACGTTCTCCGCGACGCGGCGGCCCGCGTCGGTCAGTTCCTGCGCCGACGCCGTGCTGCCCGGCCGCGCGGACACGTTGACGTACAGCGAGCCACCCTCGGGGTGGGTCAGGTACACCTCGTACCCGCCCGGGCCACCGGAGTTCGAGCTCTCCACCCCGGCCCGCCCGCCGAGGGTGACGGGCCGGCCCGGGCCGGACTTGAACATGGCCTGCTCGGCCGGCACCATCCGCATTTCCTGCACGTCCACCATCAGCACCTGACGCCCGGAGGTGACGGTCAGCAGGTACTCCCCGCCGTACACCGGCTTGTCCGGCTCGGCCGCGCTGCCGCCCGTGTTGATCCGCCGTGCGAGGTAGTCGGCCTTGCCCGGCGGCAGCCAGCCGAGCGAGAAGGGCATGGGCAGCTCCGCGATGGCCGCCTTGGCCGGTGCCGCGACAGCGACGGGGCCGGCGCCGGTGGCGACCTGGGGCTCGTGCGTGGGCCGGTCCAGCGCGACGACGGCGCCGGCGGCCAATACCAGCAGGACCACCCCGGCGCCGACCGCGAGCGGGCGGCTCACCACAGCGCGCTTGCGGTCGAGACGCCGGCGGGTGGCCGCCAGCACCTGCTCGCTGTCGGGGGCGTCGGGCTCGTGCGCGGTGAAGGTGTCCTTGATCAGCTTCTCGATGTCCATCAGCTCTCCTTCACCTGGGCCATCCGGTCGATGTTCAGGCCGTGTCGCAGGGTCGTCAGTGCTTTGCGGGCGTGGGCCCGCACGGTGGCCTGGGCGCAGCCGAGCAGGTCGGCGATGTCGGCGTCGGCGAGCTGCTCGTAGTACCGGAGCACCACGACCGCGCGCTGCCGCCGCGGCAACCGCGCCAGGCGCTGCCACATGTCCTCGCGCACCGCGTGCTCCGCCGCGAAGTCGTCCGGCCGCGCCTCGTCCGGAGCGTCGCCCACGGCGATCAGCCGCGCCGATCGGCTGCGCCGCCAGGACAGGTGGTCGTTGGTCACCATCCGCAGGACGTACCGGTCGGGGTGGTCGGCATCGCTGACCCGCGACCACCGTCGGTACACCTTGACCAGCACGTCCTGCACCAGATCCGCGGCCTGTTCCCGCTCCCCGGTCAGCATCGTCGCGTAGCGCAGCAACCGCGGCAGGTGCGCCCGGACGAAGTCCTCGTAGTCAGCCATCACCATGAAGACGGCCGCCGCGCGAGATCCGTGTACCTCCACGCAGAACTTCGCCGCGGACCGACGGCGGACCGCCGGGAGGGGCGTCTCGGCCTGCGGGCAGGTTCAGCCGAGTTCGCTCGGCACGACGGCAGCCCGGATGAGGGGCAAGGGCTGCTGGTGGTGGGGATTGGGCCCGAGGCGGGCGAACAGGTCCGCGGGCAGCCAGCGGTCCAGCGGTTCCGTCCGGTCTCGCGGGAGGGGCTCGGTTGCGGACTCGAAGAACACCCCGTTCGAGGTCGGCCTACGTCGGTCGCCGGGGAGCAGTCCGGCGACCGATGCGTACGGCGAACCGAACCACGACCACCACGTCGGATGGGGCGGCAGACCCAGCCAGCCATCCTGGTGCCGCAAGGTGCGCACCGTCATCTCGGTCTGGCCGTCAGCCAACGCCGACCTACCCGACCAGAGGTGGTCGCGGGTGACCTCGGCGGAGGCGTAGAAGGTGCCGAGGGTGTCGGCGAGTGCGGTGAACAGGTCCCGGACCGCGTCTCGCCACGGCGCCTGCCGCAGCGGTTCGGCAAGCAGCGTGAGGGACATCGACCAGAAGCGGTCCGGGAACTGCTGCCCGGGCCCGCCGCCGAGGTACCCACCGGTACACGGCCCGGAGCCGGAAAAGAACAGCATCGAGGACGTCACCTCAAGCCACGCCTTGGTGAAGCCTTCCTCACCCGTTTCGGAGTACTTGCCTTGGAACGGTTCATAGTCCCCGAAGCGGCGTGGCAGTGCTTCCGGCAGGTGACGTTCGGCCGCCGCGATGAACAACGCAGGTGCGTCGGCCGGGACCTGCTCACGCAGGCAGTTCCACACGAGACCGACCATGGGGACACGTGTCTTCCGCGGCGGTCTCACGATGGCCCGCGACTTGGAACGCGACCACGTCCGGCCGGTCTGCTGGTCGAGCAGCACGCCGTTGAGCGCGGCCGCGAGCTGCTTGGCGAAGCGCAGGGCGTGCGGGATCTCCGATTCGCTGCTGCCCTCCACCAGCACCGAGTACAGATAGCGCGCCCCGAGAAGGAGGCCGGTCACCTCGACCGGCACATCTTCGGGGCCGACCCGGTCGGGCCCGTCGACGGTGAACGAGCAGCGCCGGCGGATACCGCGTACGACGGTCAGTGATCGCCGGCTGTCGACGCCCTCGATCTCCAGGCCCGAGGTTGCGTTCACCAGGCTCCGCAGCGCGGCGGCGTCGAGCTGGTCCGGCGTGTAGACCTGCAGGTCGTATGACATGGACGAATGCTGCCACAACGATCTCCGGCGGCGCGCCGATCATGCCCGCGTGGCAGTGTTCGCCGGACGCCCGTACGCGGCCATGAACATGTCCAGCAACGCGTCCACGGCCTTTTCGTCGGCGATGCGGGTCGAGAGCAGGTAGCGGTAGTACAACGTGCCGCACAGGACTTCGGCCGGGAAGGTCAGGTCGACGCCGGCCACGAGCTCCCCGGCCTGCTGGGCCCGGACGATCCGGGCGAGCGTGCGTTCCTCGACGGTGCGGAGGAACCGGTCGTGCAGCGTGGCCCGCAGGGTTTCGTCGGACTGGGCTTCGGCGATCAGCGCGCGGTAGACCGGCCCGATCGGCGGCGCGGCGAGCGCGGGGGCCGACCGCAGGAACTGCTCGCGCAGGTCGGCGCGGACGTCGCCGGTGTCGTGGTAGTCGAGGCCGGTGGTCCACACGCGACTGAGCGCGTCCAGCAGCAGCGCCGCCATCGACGGCCAGCGCCGGTAGATCGTGTGCTTCCCGACGCCCGCCCGGCGCGCGACGGCCTCGATGCTCAGGGCGGCGTAGCCCCCCTCGGTGACGAGCTCGAGAGTCGTCCGGAGCAGCTCGTCGGTGCGGGCAGCGCCTCGCCGCCGCGGTTCCTCGGCCATGCACCCGAGCTTATCGACACGCACCGTGCCATTGACAGCCCACCGGCTCGGCGATCATGATGACACTAACGGCACGACCCGTGCCGAAAGGACGCGAGGAGGACTTTCATGAGCATGTTCACGGCCGAAGAGCGCGCCGCGATGAAGGACCACGCCAAGGAGCTGAAGACCGCCGCCCGGCGTGCGTCGCAGGCCGACAAGGCAGCACAGGCGGAGCGGGACGTCCTCGCGAAGATCGCCGAGATGGCCCCGGCGGACCGGGTGCTGGCCGAGCGCGTCCACGCAATCGTCACCGCCCACGCGCCGGCCCTGGAACCGAAGCTGTGGTACGGCATGCCGTCCTACGCCCTCGAGGGCAAGGTCGTCTGCTTCTTCCAGAGCGCGGAGAAGTTCAAGGCGCGCTACGCCACCCTCGGCTTCAGCGACCAGGCCACCCTCGACGACGGCCCGATGTGGCCGACGGGCTTCGCACTCACCGACGTCACACCCGCGGTGGAGAAGAGAATCGCCGCGCTGGTGACGCAAGCGGTGCGATGAACGAACCCACCGGTGCCCGGCCGGCTTGTGGACAGTTGGCACACAGAAGGTTACAGATCGTAAAGATTTCGCAATAATTGCCAGTCACCCTGGGCGACGAGAAGCACACTGACCGCTACCCCAGGGGGCGCGATCATGAGCAACGACTCGACAGCCGCCGTTCACCCGGCCCAGGTGACCCGGATCGGCGGTTTGGCGCACCGACCCGCGGTCCTTGCCCTGCTTGCGGCGGTCACCGTGGTGGATCAGCTCGGCAAGTGGTGGGCCTGGCGGCACGCACCGCTGGCGAAGATCAACTACGGCGGCAACTTCCTCGTCGGCAACACGATCAGCCAGTGGTACGCCGATCCGACCACCGGCGCCCTGCTCGACCTGATGGACTTCGGTGTGCTGACCGCCGCCGCGATCGTGCTGATCCGCCGCCGGCCGTCAGCGGTCATCCTCGTTCCCGCGGGCCTGATGGTCGGCGGCTGGATCAGCAATCTGCTCGACCGCCTGGGGCTGCACTACCTGACCGCCCCGGGCAGCGTGCGCGGAGCCGTCGACTTCATCGCGCTCGGGCCGATTCGCTACAACCTGGCCGACGTGTTCATCGTCTGCGCCACGCTTCTGTTCATCCTCGCCGTGGTCGCAAGCACCTTGTCCACCCGCCGCCCCCCAGCCGCGTGCCCCGCACCTCCGGCACGACACCACCGACGTAGAACGTGGTTGTCCGGAGCCGCCACTGCCACCTGTCTCGTCCTCGTCGTCGGTTTCGGCGCGCTGAACTACGGCGGCGTGACCACACCGAACCCCTCCCCCGGCGCCAACAGGACCCGATGACCGCCGGCGCCGAGACAGCCGAGCGAGGCTATGCCGTAGAGCGTGCCCCAGCTGATCTCGCAGGCCTCGTCGGGGTCGGCCGGGACCACGCCGTGTGCGGCCGACCAGGTGACCAGCTTGAGCGGAACTTGCCCGGCTGGTCGGCGTGTCTCACGGGTGCGCGGCTTGGCCGCTACGTCCGGTTCGCGGCCTGCTTCACCGTCCTGATCACCGGCGCCGTCTCGATGTGCGTGATGGCGGGCAGCCCGGCCACCCGGGTGGTCAGGTAGTGGTACAGCTCGCGCTGGTCTGCGCAGACCACGGTCGCGTACAGGTTCGTCGGCCCGGTCGTGGCGGCGGCGAACGCGATCTCCGCGTGCCCGGCCAGCGCCGTCCCCACCTCCTCCAGGTGGGCCGGCGCGACCGAGAGCCACAGCAGCGTTCGCGGGCCGACGCCGAACAGGCTCACGTCGACGTCGATGTCCAGGTACAGCACCCCGCGTTCGCGCAGCTCGGTCATCCGGCGCCGGACCGTCGTCGGTGACCAGCCGGTCAGCACGGCCAGCCGCTCGACCTCGGTCCGGCCGTCGGCGGCCAGCGCGGCGAGGAGCCTGCGGTCCCCGTCGTCGAGCCGCACCGGTCCGGGCCGGTGCGGCACCGGGGGCGGGCGAAGCCGCTGGATCGCCGCCTCCTCCAGCGATCCGAGCTTGGCAACCAGGTTTTCCGGGCCACCGTAGAACGTGTGCAGCACGGAGTGCGCGCTCACCCCCTCCACTCGTGCGGTGCGGGGAAGCTTGGCCAGCAACAGGGTCTCGCTGTCGGCCACGCTTTCGGTCCGGACGGTACAGGTGATCTCCGTGCCGCCGGAGGTGATGCTCACCCAGGACGTGTCGGGACGCCGGGCCAACGCCTCGGCGACCGGGACCGACGCCGAGGGCGCGCAACGCACCCGCAGGAACCACAGCACCGCGCCCAGTGCGGTCGGATCGACCCCGCCCAGCACCCGCACCGCCCCCGCCGCCCGCAGCCGGGCGTACCGGCGGGCGATGGTGCGATCCGACACGCCGAGAACCTCGGCGATCGCGCTGAACGGCGCCCGGCCGTTGACCTGCAGGGCGTGCACGAGCCGTCGATCCAGCTCGTCGTAGTCGGATTCCACCGCTCGAAGCCTAGCGGGTGTCGGATATCGACTCGATCAAGCTCGTTTCTGGCGCCTCGGTGCCGGCCGGTCGAGGGTGGCTCACGTCATGATCGGCAATCGAGGGAGAATCCATGGACACCGATGTGCTCGTCGTCGGCGCGGGGCCGACCGGCCTCACGCTGGCCAACGAACTGCGGGTGGCGGGGGTGCCGGCCGTACTGGTCGACAAGCTGGCGCAGCGCAGCGCGTTGTCGAAGGCGGGTGGCGTGCAATCCCGCACCCAGGAGGCCTTCGACCAACGTGGCCTGCTGGAGCCGTTGCTGGCCTACGGAAACCACCCGGCCGGCATCGCCCACTTCGCCGGGATCACGCTCCCGCTCACCCGTGGCAGGCACCGCCATCCGTGGCGGTCCATCCCCCAGGTCGAGATCGAGGGTTTCCTCGAGCAGTACCTTGCCGCACAAGGCATCCCCGTGCGCCGCGGCCACGAGCTGACCGGCATCACCCAGGACGAGGACGGCGTCACCGCGACGTTCGCGGGCGGCGGTGTGCTCCGCTCCCGGTACCTGGTTGCCGGTGACGGCGGCCGCAGCACGGTGCGGTCGCTGCTCGGGGCCGAGTTCCCCGGCAGGCCCGGCACGGTGACCACGGTCGCGGCCGACGTCCGGCTGAGCGGCGACGTCCGGGCGATGACGCACGCCCGGAACGAGGACGGGCACTGGGCGGCCGTGTTCCCGCTCGGCACCGATCCGCACGGCAGTCCGTTGCACCGGCTCTCGCTGGGCGGCCCGGGCCGGTCGCTGCCCCGGGAGGTCCCGGTCACCGAGGACGAGGTCCGCGAGGGGCTGCGTGCGGTGTTCGGCTCCCGGGTGGAACTGCTCGAACTGCGCTACGCCCGCCGCATCACCAACGCGGCCCGGCAGGCCGCGCGCTACCGGCACGGCCGGGTGTTCCTGGCCGGCGACGCCGCCCACGTGCACCTCCCGATCGGCGCGCAGGGCATGAACACCGGGATCCAGGACGCGCTCAACCTCGGGTGGAAGCTCGGTGCCGCGGTGCACGGCTGGGCCCCGGAGCACCTGCTCGACACCTACCACGCCGAACGCCACCCGGTCGCGGCCGCCGTGCTGCGCAACGTCCAGGCGCAGAGCCTGCTGATGGACCAGCAGGGCACCCGCGACCCGGATCTGCTGGCCGTCAAGGACCTGTTCGCGGCCCTGACGCGGCTGCCGCAGGTGCAGTACCACCTCGACGACACGCTGTCCGGGATGGGTATCCGCTACCCGATGCCGGGTGCCGAAGACCACCCGCTCGTCGGCCTGCCCGCGCCGGACCTGGACCTCGGCCCGGTTCGGTCCCACGAACTGCTCCGCTCCGGACGCGGCCTGCTGATCGATCCGGCCGGCCGGTTCGCCAAGATCGCCGCCCTCTGGCCGGATCGGATCGACCGCGCCGGTGAGGGCACCGCCACCGAGCCGATGCTGATCCGCCCGGACGGCTACGTGTGCTGGGCGGGCGACCCCGGCACCCTCGAACCGGCGCTCGCTCACTGGTTCGGCGAGCCGAACTGAGCAACGACGCCCACCGATGTCCGCAGGTGCGGAAGACCGGGCGTGGCTCTCGAGGTCAGCCCGTCTCCGCGTCTTCCAACGTGGGGATCACGGGTGACAAGAGGTGGTCGGCGTGCTCGGTCACCACGCCCCGGACCAGCCGGAAGACGCGGAAGTCCTGCCGGTGCTCGAGGTCTTCGTCGTCGTGGACGTACAACAGCCCGTAGGACCCGGGGGCAAGCCGACCGACCTTTGTGAACAAGTCGATCACCTCTCCTCCGTGCTGCCCGCGGTGATTCGGGCTGCCGCCCAGGTGAATGTAGTCCGTGCCGTTCATCGGCTGCAGATCCATCAACGCATAGCCGGCGAGCTCGTCGACCAGGGTTCGGATTTCGTCGAGGCGAACGGGTGGTTCGTCATCGAGCGCTTCAGCGGTCGAGCGAAGCGTTATCCAGCCGTGGTATTCGAACATGGCGAGAGCCTAGAAGGCCGGACCGACGGGCCGCCGCAGATTTCCGCTCATGCCGCTGATCACCAACCGGCTGGTGATCATGCGGCAGCGGAATCGGACGCGTCCGGGTGAGGTCAGGCCTGTCCGGCCTGCGCCCACGCGATCAGATCACGGACACGCCCCGCCTCCGGCACCGCGACCAGCCCCGTCGCCATCAGGGACCACAGCACAGGAAGGGATGGCAAAGGGGCGCGTGAGAGCCTGCCGAAGACGATGGTTCCGCTGCCGTCCTGCCGGATCCGGGCAACCGGTGGCGGCAGCGTGCCCAGACAAGCCGATGCCCGCGTGCTGCCGGAGAAGCGATCGGCCGGCACGATCCGCCGGTCGGTCACGACGTACTCCACACCGCGCCGCCCTCGCAACCTGGCAACGACCGGCACCCAGACGAACGCGACACCCCCCACCCCGACGGCCCACGCGAAAAACGACAGCGGTTGGTGCCTGGCCACCGGGACCACGATGGTCGCGATCGCCCAGAGCAGACCGAAGCCGGACTGATACCAATCGAACCGAGCAAGGACGAGGCGCTGCGGCCGTCCAGACCACAGCAGCCGCTCACCCGGAAGCAGAACATTCGTCGGCACATCCACAGCGGCCCTCCCGGCGTTCTTTCCCGGACTGACGCCCGGCAGGGTGCTCTGGGTTGCTCCCGGTGTGGGCCGAACTGCCCGGTTCCGACTGAGCCGGCCCCGGGTTTCGGAAGATCATTCCGTTCGTGGCGGGAGGCCGGAGAAGATTGTCAGCCCGCGGTGGCGTTCTCTTCGGTAGGTTTCGGGAATGCCTCAATTCGCTGACCTAGACGGTCTCTCGGGGCTCATACGTGATGCGCTGGGAGCGGGCTGCCGAGTGATCGCGGTCGACCGGTTGCGCGGTGGGAGCAAGAAAGGGGTGTACCGGATCCACCTCGAGGGAACCCGCTTGACCAGCGTGATCGTCTACAACTGGGCCGAAACCGAAAATTTCTGGCCCGGAGAACGAGCGACCGACCCGGCCGACCCGTTCGCGCCTGCCTCGGGCCTGGTCCCGTTCTTGGCCGCGCAGCGCAGCTTGGACGAACTCGGCGTCCGAATTCCACGGATCCACCTGGTGGACGACAGCCGTCGCCGCTGCCCGGCGGACGTCGCGGTGGTCGAGGACGTTCCCGGTGGCACGCTCGAAGCACTCTTCGAAACCGATTACTCGCGTGCCGCGAAAGCCTTGGGCGAACTCGCCGAGACGCTCGAAGTGATGCACCGGCACCGGAGCCGGCACTACGGCAGGATCGACCTGCTGAACCGGAGCGGATCGGTGCCCGAGGTCCCCTGCGAGCGGCGGGTTCTCGACCGCGCGCTGCGGGACCTCGAGGAGGCGGCGGAGCGCCACGGGCGCATCGCGGCGGCCGGCCGCGCGTTGCGCGACCGGCTGCAGGAATTGGCCGGCCTGGTCCGTCCTCGCGCGGAGTACGGGCTGATCCACGGAGAACTCGGACCCGACCACGTCCTGATCGAAGCCGGCGGGCACCCCGTGCTGATCGACATCGAGGGCCTGATGTACTTCGACGTCGAGTGGGAGCACGTCTTCCTGCGGCTCCGCTTCGGCACGCACTACACCACGCTGGTCCGGCCCGGCCTCGATCACCATCGGCTCGACTTCTACCTGCTCGCGATGCGGCTGTCGCTCGTAGCCGGTCCACTGCGTCTCCTCGACGGGGACTTCCCCGATCGTGCTTCCATGCGCGGGATCGCCGAACACAATGCGAAAGCGGCGCTGGCGCTGCTGCCCCCGGGGTAGTGCTCGGGCTGGACCGTTCCGGCAGGTGCACCAGCGTGATGTCGGCCCTAAACATCACTTTCAGGGGAATGTGCGGATGAGCCACCGAAAGGCGTTTTCGGTGCACCTATGGGTGAATTCGGTTTGCCGGTCCGCTCGATCTTGCGGACACTCGGTGCATGGAAAACACGGTTTCTGAACCCGAGACACTGCCGGAGTCCGACGTCCGATTCCCGATCGTCCTGCGGGGGTACGACCGCCGGCAGGTGGACGAGTACGTGCGGGTCGCGGAGAAGCGGGTGGACCGGCACGAGAAAGCGCGGCGGCTCGCGGAGCGCCGGCTGGCCAAGGCCCAGGTGCCCGCGCCGCGTTCCGGGGAACCGGACGGCGCCGCGGGCCTGGGCAAGCGGATCGAGAAGATCCTCCAGGTCGCGAAGTCCGAAGCCGCCGAGATCAAGGAACAGGCCCGCCAGGAGGGCGAGGCCCTGCGGGCGGCCGCCGAAAAGTCGGCCGCCGAGGCGGAGCGCGCGCGTGCGGAAACCGAGCGCGCCGCGCAGCGGGAGGCGGACCTGATCATCTCCCGCGCGGAAGAGGAAGCCGCCGCCATCCGGGCGACCCACCAGGCCGTGCTGGCCCAGCTGAGCCAGATCGCCGACGTGGTCAAGGAGGTGCACGACCGGTTCGGCGGCGAGGCCGAGAGCCCGGTCGAGGCGGCCCCCTCCGGCTCCGAGCCTTCGCTCGCGAGCTGACGGCCGAGGTGCCTGGACCGGCCGCCTGGGGGTTCCTGAGTCAACCCATCCGACCGCGCTTACGTCCTTCCCAGCGCCGATCTCGCATACTCTCTGCCCTGCGGGCAGCAGCGAGACTAATCTCCGGGAAGTAACTGCGACTTCAACCGGTCGAATTCTTCGCGGCTGATCAGTCCACGATCCAGCAACTTCGCGGCGTCGCCAAGTCGCTCGATAATGGAGGCGACATCCGGACTTTCCTCCGAAATATTGTCAACCCTAGCCGAGGAGAGAACTTCCCTGATCCTGCCGAGCACCGGCGACAGGTCTATTCGGAGTTGGCCTGGCTCAGTCACAGTGTACAGGAAGAACAACTCTGAATCCGTGGTGCGTACAGCGAGGATCGTCTTGGTGGTGCTGCGAGTTCCAGCCGCCTTCAAGCCTGCCGAGATCAGACTGTCGGCAACGTTCAGAAAACTGTCACTGATGCCCACTTGGGTGGCCCGAATGGCTGTGCCTATGATTTTTCCGGCGGAGTCAACAAAAGGGTTTATCGACTGAGTTTCACCCGGTCCGCCTATCTGAACATTCGTGAAGTCGCCATAAGGCAACTCGCCGACCAAATGCGGCGTTCCGACATTGAATACCGCAAGTTTGTCATCCATGAATCGCAAGTCATAAGCTGACTTGACCCTCAGGTTTCCGCATTTTCCGTGATCACCGCCCAAGAACACCACCGGAGTCAGCAACATCCGCGTCCCGCGTTCAATTTCTCGACGAAGTTCGTGATCATCAGTTCGGTTGCGGTAGGCAGCTTCATTGCGAGCGACAGCTCTACGGCATCTTTCGAAATCCCGCGGAGCAAGAGCCGCTAGGGTATCCCAGACTTCGTGCCACCCCCGCTCCGTGACCGGGAAGTACTCTGAAACGATCTTCTCGAACCCGCTCACAGAGGTTCGAGCGACAACCAAGCCTGGACCACCCTTCTTGGGCGGCCGATCCCGGAAGAAAACGAAGTACTTGCCTGCCGGATCACTATAACTGAGGAGTCGCTTCAACTCCGGAATGTCTACCGCCGGATATGGCGGCAGACGGGCTTCGGAAGGATCTTGTGTACTGTTTTCACCGCTCGATCCATCGGCTTCTACCGCAATCACCTCCGCGTTACCATACCTTCGCGATTAGCGAACGCGTGGAGTCTACCGTAAGTCTCCGCGGCTACGAACCGCTCCGCCCGTTCGGCGGTGCACGGGGTCAAGACGCTGAACGAAGTTCCGGCCACCGGCGAAGTAAACAAATCTGTTACAAACGCGCTGTAATGCCGCCGGTCCGGTATACGTCCGGCGAATCACCGACCGTGCTACAGCCGCTTGGTGGTGACCAAGGAGGCTCCGTGCAGCGCGAATCGCCTCCTCAAGCTCGGCAACGCTCGGACGCCCACCAGCATCGATCCGCCGATGCCGCGGCACTCGCGGATCACGTTCGACCCACAGCTCGCGCTGCACGACAGCCTCGGCCACCCGCCACGGTCGAAGCAGTAGACGATCGGTCTCGAGCACTACCTCACGTCCTGCGATCCCTCCGGCTGTCATGAAAACAGCCTCCCACGTGCACACGCCCGGTCATGCCGAAGAGCGGATGTTCCGCGGGCGCCCCTGCGGCCCGCCTCGGCAGGAGCGCCCGCGGTGCTCGCGAAGCCATCGGCCCCTCAGCGGAACGCGGCGACGTTGCGCGCGGCCCAGTCGGCGAAGGAGCGTGGGGCGCGGCCGAGGACCCGGTGGACGTCCGGGCTGACGCGCAGTTCGGCCGGGTTCGGGGAGCCGAGGATGTCCAAGGTGTCGTCGGCGAGCTCGGCCGGCATGCTCCGGGTCATCCCGGCCTTGGCCTCCTCGCGGGTGAGCTCATGGAACCGCACCGGTGCGCCGAGCGCGGCGGCGATGGCCTCCGTCTGCTGCCGCGGGGTGATCACCTCCGGGCCGGTCAGCTCGTACACCGCGCCGGTGTGCCGGTCGGCCGGCAGGCAGGCCGCGGCCACTTCGGCGATGTCCGCCGGGTCGATGATCGGCACGCCCGTGTCGCCGAAAGGCGCGGCGACGACCTGCCGCGTGCGGACGGATTCGGCCCACCACAGGGCGTTGGAGGCGAAGCCGCCCGGCCGGAGGATGGCCCAGTCCAGGCCGGACTCCCGCAGCAGATCCTCCAGCGCCCGCATGGCGATCCGCGTGGTGCCGAACGGCCTGGTTGCCACGCCGAGCGTGGACAGCAGGACGACCCGGCGGACCCCGGCGGCCGCGGCTCTGCCGATGAGGTCGGCCGGGTTGGCTCCGGCGGCGTGCAGGTCGCCGGACAGCAACAGGAACAACGCCTTCGCCCCCCTCAACGCGGGCTCGAGGCCGGCGGGCTCGGCCAGGTCGGCCGCCACGTGGCGGACGCCGTCCGGCACCGCCGCGGCGTGCCGCGACACCGCCGTCACCTGCTGCGCGCTCTCGGCCAGCGCCCGCGTCAACGGACGGCCCACGTTTCCGGTGGCCCCGGTCACCACGATCATGAACAGCTCCCTCGCGTTCGACGTCTTCCGTGGTCGTGACGCTAGGAGGCCGCGCTATCTCTTGGTAAGGACGTACCTTCGGGTAAGCTCACAACGTGGCGGGAGGCGCACAGCTCACACAGTCCGGCGGTGGGGCTCGGTATGAGGTGTTTCACACCGACTGCCCCGCGCGCGACGTGGTCGACCACGTGACCAGCCGCTGGGGCATCTGGGTCCTGATCTCCTTGCAGAGCAACGACCTTCGGTTCTACGAGCTGCGCGAGAGCATCCGGGGCATCAGCGAGAAGATGCTCGCCCAGTCCCTGCGCGCCCTGGTCGAGGACGGCCTCGTCTGGCGGCGGGTCGAGCCGACGACACCACCCCGGGTCACCTACGGGCTGACCGAGTTCGGCCGGGAGGTCGGCGAGCCGCTGGCGGATCTGTTCGGCAGGATCACCAGCCGGCTGTCCGACCCGCCCAGCGCGGAATAGCGCGCCACCCGCGGGGCACGAAAGCCCATCGAGCCCTCACCGGACGCGCCCGCGCGGGGCACCCAGCCTGCCGGCCATGGGAACAGGACGACACCCAGCCGTCACACGGCGCACGGCGTGTGACGGCGACCGGCCTCACTTGGGCGCGCGGTACGGGCGTTCGTAGTCGGTCCGGTCGTGGAACTTGGTGATGTCCCCCTTGCCGTCCTGCTTGAGCCGCGGGTACTCGGTCACGTCGAACACGTTGTCCGAACGCCGGTACGGGTAGATGTCGTGGCCCTTGCCAGGGTGGCTGGGGAAGACCACGTGCGTCTTGCCCGCCTCGGCGTTCTTGGCGAAGGTCTCGGAGACGTAGTCCCACTTCTCCTGGACCAGCGGCCGCTTCGGGTCGTTGGGGTCCTTGATCCACCCGGGCATCTGCACCTTGTTGTCCTTGAGGGTGCCTTCCAGGGTGTTGCCGCCGTGCTTCTTCGCGATCTCGGTGGCCTTGTCCTCCATCGACCCGAGGTACTTGTCCGGGTTGTTCTTCCCGGGCACCCGCTCCATGTGCCCGCCGGACCAGAAGAAGTGCTTGTCGGCCTTCAGCATCTTGTCGAGTTCCGGCTTGAACTTCTCGAACTCTTCCTTGGTCATGTTGTCGACGCGGATGGGCTTCTTCCGCGGGCTCTTCCGGATCGCCGGCTGGGCCATCTGCTTCTTCTTGTTCCGGTCGCGCAGCCGCTTCGCGCGGTCCTTCACCTTCCCCTTGAAACACCGCTCCGGAGCGAGGCCCAGCGGGTCGCTTTCGAGCAGCGGCTGGTCGACGTAGCCGACGGGGTTGGGCGCCGCGGCGAGACCCAGCGGGTCCTGGCTGAGGTAGCGCGTGGTCCGGGGGTCGTAGTACCGGAAGACGTTGTAGTGCAGCCCGGTCTCTTCGTCGCGGGTCTGGCCGGGGAACGCCAGCGGCATCGCCGCGATGTCGGCACCGGCCTGCGGCACGCCCCAGAAACTGCTGCGGTCCTGCCAGACCAGCGTCCCGCGCTCGTCGAGCAGTTCGGTCGGCGTCCCGGCCGGCGAGGTGATCACCACCCGGAACCGGGCTTCCTCGACGACGCCGGCGTGCTCGACCTGCACGACGGGCCGGTCGTCGCCGAAGCGCTCCCACGTGAGGAACCGGTAGGACCCGTCACCCGGGCGGTGCTCCACCTGCTCGACGAGGTTCAGCTCGCTCCACAGGTACCGGACGTCCAGGGCGAGCTCGGGCTGCCCGTCCGGGCCGCTCAGCCAGCAGCGCTTGGCGAACCGCCGCCCGATCGGGTCGTAGTGGTAGGTCCAGAGCGCGCCGTCGGGCGTGCGCGCGGACCGCAGCCGGTCGAGGTGGTCCCACGTGTAGCCGCACGACCGGTCGCCGTGGCGCCAGCCGGTGACGCGGCCGTGGGCGTCGCCGTCGAAGTGGATGTCGCCGATGCCGGCGAGCCGGTTGCGCTCGTAGCCGCGCGGGCCCGGCGGCGACGGGGCCGTCGCCGCGGTGATGTTGCCCGCGGCGTCCCGGGTGAACCGCTCCACCACGTCCGGCCCGTGCGCCTCGCTGACCCGGCCGGCCGCGTCGTAGGAGAGCTGCCACGGCCGGATCGCGTCGTCGACGCCGGCGAGCCTGCCGTCCGGGCGGTAGCGGTAGGTGCGCCGCCCGACCCCGGCGACGTCCTCCTCGGCGAGCCGGTCCTCCTCGTCGAACCGCCGCCGGAGCACCACCTCGCCGTCGACGCTGCGGACGACTTCCCGCTCGGCGTCGTCGTAGCCGAATTCGACGTCGTGGCCGGCGATCCGCAGCGACCGGGGCAGGCCGGACTCCGTGAAGCGCCACTCACTGTCCACACCGGACGAAGTCCGCCGGACGACTGCGTCGCCTTCGTCGCGCCAGCACACCCCGAGCCCGTTGATCGTGTCGGCGACGACCCGGTCGCCGCCGTCGCGGCGGATCTCGACCCGCGACTCGGCGTTCTCGGCGGCGACCAGCCTGCCGAGCGCGTCGTAGGAGTAGGTGGTGACGTCGTCGGGGGTCCGCCGCGCCACGACGTTGCCGTCGACGTCGTAGTCGTACTCGACCACCCGGTCCGCGCCGGTGGTCATGCGCCGCAGCTGCCCGGCCGCGTCGTGGGCGTAGGTGGTCCGCCGTCCGTCGAAGTCGGTCTCTTCGACGAGCCGTCCGGCGGCGTCGAAGACGTAGTGCCAGGTCAGGCCGGCCGGGTTGGTCACCGAGGTGAGCCGCAGCTCGCCGTCGTAGGTGAACAGCGTGCGCGCGCCCGCCGCGTCGGTCTCCTCCAGGACCAGGCCGAACGGGCCGTGTTTGCGACGCCGCGGCGCGCCGCCCGCGTCGCGGTATTCGACGACGTTGCCTTCCGCGTCGTGCACCCAGGTCTCGCGGCCGCCCTGCGGGCCGAGCCGCCAGGCGCGGCGGCCGTCGGCGGTCCAGCCGAGCCGCGCGGCGCCACCGGAGGCCGTGTGCGCGAGACGCGGGCGGCCGTAGGAGTCGCGGTCGCCGGGCCGGGCCGCCCGGTCGGTCACGGGAGCGTCCTCGAACGGGTCGGCCGGCTCCAGGACGTCCACCGGCAGCCCGTTGCCGAGCAGCGCGGTGGCCGGGTCGAACCCGAACACCAGCCGCTCGAGCACGTCGTCGCCTTCGCCGGCCAGCAGCCACATCGCGCCGTCCTCGGCCGGGGTCAGCCGCACGGCGGGCGCTCCGGGGCGGTGGATGGCCACCAGCGCGCCGTCGTCGTCGTAGTCGTAACGGGTCTCGCGGCCCAGTTCGTCCACTTGGGACAGCAGTTCGTCCCGCCGGTTCCATTCGTAGCGCCGGGAGTTGCCGAGCGGGTCGATGCGCTCGACCAGCTGGCGGGCCGGGTTCAGGCGGTAGGTCCAGGTGTGGCCGAGGGCGTCGGTGTGCCGGGTCTCGCCGGGTTCGTAGGCGAAGGCCGCGTTGTAGTAGCCGTTCGCGCCCACCGCGCGGACGCAGCGCCCCGCGTTGTCGTAGACGTACCGGTACCAGGTGCCGACCCGGTCCTGCCAGCCGACGAGCCGGTGGTCGAAGTCGTAGTCGAGCGCCATCGAGCGGCCGGCGAAGTCCGTCACCGCGCTCAGCTGGGTGTGCCGGTTGTACGAGAACCGCACCACCGGCGGCTGGTCCGGCGCCCCCAGCGCGACGATCCGTCCCCGCGCGGTGCTGACCAGGATCTCGGCGCCGCCGGGGCGGCGGAGCCTCGTGGGTGAACCGTCGGCGGCGTAGTCGATTTCAGTGCGCTCGCCGCCCTGGACGATGGCCGTGACCGGCAGAACGCCGCCGGTGCCGGAGAAGTGCAGCTCGCGATCGCCGAGCGAGAGCCGGTAACCCTCCGGCGCGCGGCGCAGCCGGTGCCGCGGCCCCTGCGCCGGCAGCACGGGCTCCTCGCCGGGGACGGGGTAGTCCAGCACCATGCCGTCCTCGGCGTAGAACCGGACCCGGTTCGCGTCGAACTCCAGCCGCTGGTCCCAAGTGGACGTCCACGACGGACCGAACCACCGCCCGGCCCGGTAGGACGACAGGTGCGTCCGGGAGATCTCCAGGTCCGCGACCGCACCGGGCAGGGTGAGGTCGACCTGGGTCATCACGACCTCGCCCGTCGCGACGTCGATCGGGTCGCCACAGTAGTTCTTCGACTTGTCGGCCGTCGACCGGTCGGCTTTGTCCTTCTTCGCGGTGTCGTTGCCACCGCCCTTGCCCTTGTCCGGCTTGCCGCCGCTGCTTCCGGCGCCGCTGGTGTTCGTCTGGTCGCCGTCGTTCTTGGGGCCGTTCTTGTCCGGGCCGTTGTCGCCGCTCCGGTGACCGTCGCCGCCGCCCTTGCCGCCGTCGCCGTGGCCCGCGCTCGAGGCCGACGTGCTGTCGTCGTCGCGCGGTTTGTCCTTCTTCGGCTCGGGTCCGCCGTCCCCCTTCTTGGGCTCGGGTCCGCCGTCGCCCTTCTTGGGCTCGGGGCCCTTGTCCTTGATGGGCTTGATGTCCCTGACCGGCTTCGGGGCGTTCGCCTTGCCGGGCTTGATCTTGCGCATCGCCTTGGCGGCGTCGTCGAACAGCGTCCCGGCCTTCTTGAGCAGCGGCACGAGAGCCTTGAGCGCCTTGACGAGCCGCTTGGTGATGTCGGCGATCTTCGACGCGGTCTTGGCGACCGCGGCCACGACCTGCGGCACCACCCAGGTCAGGCCGATGCCGAGGGTGAACACCACCTGCAGCGCCCAGCTGATGAGGTGGCCGACGAGCTCGGCGATGATGTCGCGGACGAGCATCCGGACGGCGGCGACGACCTCACCGGCCGTCTTGACCCCGCTGGAGGCCCCCTCGCAGCCCTTCTGGGCGGCGGCGAGGACGTCGACGGCGTCGGCGGCCCGCTGCCGGTACTGGTCGGCGGCGTTCCCGGTCCACGACTGCAGGTCGGCCTTGACCATCCCGGCCAGGTCCTCGCCGACGGCCCCGAGCTCCGCGGCGACGTTCGCCCACGTCTTGGACTGGGCCTTGATCTCGTCGGCGTCCCCGGTCAGGGCGTCCAGCGCCGCGGACAGCGGGCCGACGTGCTCCAGCAGCCACCCGACGCCCGCGGCGAGGATCGCCCCGAAGGGATCCAGGGCCGCGGACAGCGTGTCGAGCGCGACCCCGACGGCCCCCATCGCGATCGAGGCCCAGTCGCCCTTCTCGATCCCCTCTTTGAGGTCGTTCGCGGACTCCAGCAGCGACACCCCGGAGATGGCGGTGGTGGAATCTTCTCGCTGAGCTACCAGCGGGTTCGCCATGGCATCCGTTCCTTCTCACGGTTCACTCGCACCCGATCACCGCACCGGCTGCCACCGCGAGGACGTCGCACACGGCACCCGCCGCGGGCGACTCTCGTGACCGGGTACCGCCGATCCCCCACCAGGGTGACCTTAGCGAGTCGGCACCACAAACCGGGGGTGAACAACGCCGGAACTGCGCGGAAGTCCCGCCGGAAGAGCCCGTTCGCACCAGCGGGTTCACCTGGCGGCCGCTGCGCCGCCTCGGCCGGCCGATCCTCCATCGCCGCAGTTCAGGAGCGCCCCCGGCTCGGGATAGGCTGGCCGCCATGTGGCCTGGGGTCTCGGTGTCCGGAACCGGCGGCGCTGTCGCGGCGGCCGGCATCGCCGCGTTCGAGCAGAAGCACGGAACGCCGCTGCCGGGCGCGTTGGCTGAGCTCTACCGGCAGGTGGGGGTCGGCACGTTCGGTGGTTTCCTGCACTTCGAACCGCCGGACGGCATGTGCACGCACCGGGAGCTCATCGAGGACCTGCTCGACGAGGACGATCTGGCACCGACCGCCGACGTGATCGTGTTCGCCCGCAGCGACAACCGGGCCATGTGCGGCTGGCACACCGCCGATCTCGCAGCCGGCAAGGACCGCGTCGTCCTGCTCGACGGCTTCGACGAGGAACCGCTCGCCGGCTCGACCCGTGAATTCCTCGAAAGCCTGCCCGGCACCGACTACTTCGGCTTCGGCGTCCTCGCCCCGACCTACCGGCGCCATGACTGGCTGTAGCTGGGCGGGCGTTCCGCCGACCCAGTGCGCAAGCCGTCGCTCTTCCTGCTCGCGGTGCTCCCGATCGTCCTGCCGGGTCGAGGCCGCCTGTGGCGCCGTGTCCCTTTACAGTGGGGTTCCAGTGTGATCGATCTGGCCAGGTGGGGGATGCCGCGCAACCGA
Organism: Amycolatopsis sp. NPDC004747; assembly: GCF_053601335.1. Classification (NCBI taxonomy): domain Bacteria; kingdom Bacillati; phylum Actinomycetota; class Actinomycetes; order Pseudonocardiales; family Pseudonocardiaceae; genus Amycolatopsis; species Amycolatopsis sp. NPDC004747. The sequence goes on from NZ_JBSGBQ010000022.1 coordinate 118,644, forward strand.
CGCCCGCAGGACCGGGAAGAGAAGCGCGGCGAGATCGTCGCCGCGGCCACACGGTTGTTCGTGGACGAAGGCTACGACCCCACGACCGTGACGCGGATCGGGCGCGAGGCAGGGGTCACCTCCAACACCGTCTACTGGTACTTCAAGGACAAGGACGAGGTACTGGTCGCTGTCCTGGACGCGCTGTTCGCGCAGTTCCTGGCCGGCGTGGCGGAACGCTCGGCCGAACCGCCGGTCGAGCAGTTGCTGTGGGCGGTCGCCGAGCTGCGGCGGGTCGACCGGCTGATCACGACGGTGCACGCCAGGGTCGCGGCTTCGGAGTCACTGCGGGTGTGGCACGACGGCTTCCACGCGCAGGTGGAGGCGATCCTGCGATGGCACCTGGCCGCGTTGGGCGTGCCGGAGACCGAGCAGGACGCGATGACCCGGATCGGGGTGTTCGTCGTCGAAGGGATGCTGACCCACGCGGGCGACGCCGCGGGTGATCGCGCCGTCGTCGAGACGTTGGTGCGCAGCGCCCGCGGCATCGCCGCCGTGGCGGGCTCCCCCGACGCCGGGTGATGCGGCGGGCCGGCTACCGGCTGAACCGGGCCGCGAGGAACCGGATCTGGTCGGCGACGGCGCGCTCGAACAGGTCACCGACGTAGATGTCGAAGTGGTCACCGTCGTAGTGGTTGACCTGGACGTGGTCCTGCCCGGCCGCGAGGCGGGCCGTGGTGCGCGCGGGGGCGGCGCGGTCGTCGTCGCACACGCACAACAGGGTCGCCGCGGCGATCTTGCGCAGGTCCTTGCCCGGCCGGTACAGCGGCAACCGCAACGCCAGCCGGGCCGCGACCGCGTTGGCGCTATCGCCGCCACCGTCGGAACCGGTCATGACACCCCAGATCGTGTCACGGCCGACGGCGGTGTCACCGGGGTGGAACGGCTGCCCGCCCGTCTCGACGGTCGAAGACAACCCCGTGCCCACCGCCGGGACCCGGGCGAGGACGCCGGCGGTGCGCGGCGAGAGCCGGGACCCCGCCGGGATCAGCTTGGACGCCGCGGCGATCGCGGTCGGCGACACCAGGAAGGCGGGCATCCACCACACGCCGACCACCGGAGCCAGCACCGGCTTCGCCCCGAACACCGACCCGACGACGTCGAGCACGGCGGCGATGACGAGCCCGGCCATGCTCACCGGGCCGGACCGGAGCCGGGAGAGCAACGACGCCGGGCCGTCGGTGAACGGGCACTGCGCCACCACCGCGGCCACGCCGTGGTCCTCGCTCGCGATGCGCAGCACGTGCCCGCCGCCGAACGAGGTCCCCCACACCGCGATCCGGTCCGGGTCGACCTCCGGCAGGGACCGGCCGTAGGCCAGTGCCGCCCGCCAGTCGTCGAGCTGGTCAGCGATGTCGAGCAGCTGCCGGGGAGATCCTTCGCTGGTCCCCAGGTACCGGTAGTCGAACACCAGCACCACCCAGCCCTGCGCGGCGAACCGTTCGGCGAACGCGTCCAACCGCCACTCCCGCACCGCACCCAACCCGTGCGCCATGACCACCAACGGCCGAGGTCCGCCCTCCGCCGGCGGCACGTACAGCCACGCCGCGCACCGCACGCCCCCGGACTCGAACCACACGTCCCGCCGCACCGACGCAGCGTGGCTGTCCTTCTCCGTCGAAGCGTCCATCGCCTACCTCGTTCGGCTCGCCGGTCGCTCTTGACTTGCGATCAAGAGCCGGTCGACACGGAGGCTAGGATTCTCTTGATTGGAAGTCAAGAAACGAGGTCGATGCTGCGACGCGGTTGCTCATCGGCATCCCAGCGCGGCGGTCACACCACCAGCCGCCGGCGCGACCGGTCCTCCGGATTGACCTTGAGCGCGCTCCAGGTCCTAGCGTCGGCGGCGTTCGTCAGCCCTCGGGGTACGGCCCGGTCCGCCGGGCAGGAGGAGTGTCCGCACATGATCACCCGAACCACGCTCGGCTCGCCCGGTCTCACCGTCAGCGCCATGGGCCTGGGGTGCATGGGGATGAGCGAAAGCTACGGCGCCGCCGACTGGGACGGCGGGATGGCCACCATCGACCGGGCCCTGGAGCTGGGCGTCACGTTCCTGGACACCGCCGACGCCTACGGCAGCGGGCACAACGAGGTGCTGGTGGGCCGGGCCGTTCACGGCCGCCGGGAGGAGGTGCAGCTGGCCACCAAGTTCGGCATCGACCGCAGCGCCGGCGACCGGGCCCGCCGCATCCGCGGAGCCCGGGACTACGTGCTGCGCTCTTGCGACGCCTCACTGCTGCGGCTGGGTGTCGAGGTGATCGACCTGTACTACGCCCACCGCCCGCCCCAGGACGTGGAGATCGAGGAGACCGTCGGGGCGATGGCGGAGCTGGTCGAGGCGGGCAAGGTCCGCCACCTGGGCCTGTCCGAGGTCGACGGCGAGCTGCTGCGCCGGGCGCACGCGGTGCACCCGATCACCGCGGTGCAGAGCGAGTACTCGCTGTGGACCCGCGACGTCGAGGCGGTCACCCCGGTGATGGCCGAGCTGGGGGTCGGGCTGGTGCCGTACTCGCCGCTGGGGCGGGGGTTCCTGACCGGCACCCTGGACCGCTCCACCCTGGGCGAAAAGGACTTCCGGCGCACCAACCCCCGCTTCGCCGGCGAGGCGGGCGAAGCCAACGAGAAGATCGCGCAGACCGTGCGCGAGGTGGCCGGCCGGCTGGGTGCCACCCCGGCCCAGGTCGCGCTGGCCTGGGTGTACGCCCAGGCCGAGCGGCTCGGGGTGGCGGTGGCGGCCATCCCGGGGACCCGCAGCCCGGCCCGGCTGGAGCAGAACGCGGCCGCGCTGGAGCTCACCCTGGACGCCGAAGCGCTGGCCGCGCTGGACCCGCTGAGCGACCAGGTGACGGGCGAGCGCTACACCCCCGCGCACACCGCCGAGGTCGCTCGGGGCTAGCCGGCGGGCGCCGCGCAGGACGTCCGGTATCGCACCCCGGTTGCCGGTCATGATCGAAACCGACTCCTCTTAGGTGATTCCAAAGTCGGGTGAAAGTCCCGCTGAAGTGCAGTTGGTGTGGTGGGGGGCGGCACCGGACGGGCCGGTGCCCCGCATCGAGCGAGGACACACATGGGGATTCGAACCAGATTTGTCGCCGCTGTCATGGTGGCCGGCCTGACGGCCGTGACCGGCGCGGCCGCCGCGTCGGCAGCGGCTCCGGCGGCTCCGTCTTCGGCACACACCGACGGCAAGAAGGACGGCGGAAAGAAAGACGAAGGCAGGACGAACGACGAGCAGCTCGCCAAGGTCGCCGCGAGCCTGCACGTGACGGTCAAGCAGCTGACCACCGCCTTGGGCAACCTGAAACGCGCTCTGGGCAACGGAACCGGCAAGGCCACGGCCATCGCCGCGTTCGCCAAGGAGCTGGGGATCACGGTTGCCCGTGCGGAGAAGGCGCTGCAGGCACTGTCCGGTAAACCCGGACCCGGCAAACCCGGTCCCGGCAAGGACGCGGGCGTTCCGGCCGAGGTGGTCAAGCTGCTGGCCGCCGAGCTGAAGATCGGCGAGGACCGGGCCCGGCAGGTGTTCAAGGACCTCGAAAAGGTCGGCGGCAAGGGCGACGACGTCACGAAGGATCCGGCGTTCATCGCCATCGCCAAGGGTCTGGGGACCACCCCGCAGCGGCTGCTGGACGCGCTGCGCAAGGTGAAGGAGGAGTTCGCCAAGAAGGAGGGCGACAAGCCCAAGGACGGGGCGTCGAGCGGGAAGTGATCCTCTCCGCCGGGGTGTCCGGGCCGGCCAACGGCCGGTCCGGACTCCGTGGTGTGCTCCATACTGGGCGCGTGCGGGTACTGGTGGTCGATGACGACGAGGCCGTCCGCCGCTCGCTGGAGCATGCGCTGCGCCGGGACGGCTATCAGGTGTCCCTCGCGGCCGACGGCGAGCAGGCGCTGGACGAGCTCGGCCGGTCGCGGCCCGAGGTGATCGTGCTGGACGTGCTGGTTCCCGAACCGAACGGCCTGGAGATCTGCCGGCGGCTGCGCCGCCGTGGCGACCAGACGCCGATTCTCATGCTCACCGCGCGCGACCTGGTCGAGGACCGCGTCGCCGGGCTGGACGCGGGCGCCGACGACTACCTGGTCAAGCCGTTCGCCCTGGACGAGCTGCGGGCACGGCTGCGAGCCCTGCTGCGGCGCAGCGGCGCGGTCCAGGAGGTGCTGCGGTTCGCCGGCGTCGAGATGGACACCACCACCTGCCGGGTGCAGCGCAACGGCCGGGCGATCGAGCTGACTCGCACCGAGTACTCGCTGCTGGAGTTGTTCCTGCGCAACCCACAGCGCGTGCTGGGCCGCGAGCTGATCTTCGAATCGGTGTGGGGCTACGACTTCGGGCCCGCATCCAACCAGTTGTGGGTCTACATCTCCTACCTGCGCGGGAAACTGGAAGCCGCCGGTGAGCCCCGGCTGATCCAGACCGTGCGCGGCCTGGGATACGTGTTGCGGGAAGAACCATGACCTTGCGCACCAGGGTTGGCCTCGCGGGTGGAGTCGTCGTGCTGCTGGCGCTCGCCGTGGCGTCGTTGGTGGTCTACCCGGCCGTGCGGTCGATCATGCGGCAACAGGTCGACGCGTCGCTGAAGCAGAGCATCAGCGAGGGTGATTCCCTCGCCCGCCAGCTCAAGCAGAAGGTCGCCGAGTCCGGCGACAAGATCCCCATCGACGAGCCGGTCGAACTGGGCAGCATGCTGGTCCAGTTCGTCGGCGGCCCGGTGTACCCCGGCTCGAACCGGGCCTTCGTCGAGATCACCCAGCGGGACGCGGACGTCGCCAACGGCACGCAGCCCACGTACTTCCAGGACACGACCTACCACGGCGTCGAGTACCGCCTCCTCACCTCCGGGATGGGCAAGCCGCCGGGTGGCCTGATGCGGGTCGCCCACCGGCAGGACGACCAGACTGCGATCCTGGCCTCGCTGGCGGCGTTGCTGGTCGCGCTGACCCTCGGCGGCGGCTTGGTGGCCGCGGTGACCGCGCGGCTGGCGGCCCGCCGCGTGCTGCGGCCGGTCCGGCAGCTCACCCGGACCGTCGAGCACATCACCGCGACCCACGACCTGACCGCGCCCGTCGACCACCTGACCGGACGTGACGAGATCGGCCACCTCGGTCAGGCTTTCGCCGCCATGACAACCGCTTTGGACGCGTCCATGCGGGCGCAGCGGCAACTGGTCGCCGACGCCTCACACGAGCTGCGCACCCCGCTGACCAGCCTCACCACCAACCTCGAACTGCTCGCCGACGGCGACGGCCTGCGCGCGCCCGAGGCCCCGGCGCTCGTGCAGGACGCGATCGGCCAGGCACGGGAACTGCGGTCGCTGATCAACAACCTGGTCGACCTCGCCCGGTACGGCAAGAACACCGCCCGCACCGAGGACACGCGGCTCGACCTGGTGGCGAAGACCGTGATCGCCAAGGCCGCCACGCGAACCTCGGCCCCCCGGTTCACCTCCACCCTGACCCCGTGCCTCGTGCACGTCGACCCGGACGCGATCGAACGAGCCATTGGCAACCTCGTGGACAACGCGGTGAAGTGGAGCCCACCCGACGGCGAGATCACGATCACCGTGGCCGACGGCGAGTTCGCGGTCACCGATGAAGGCCCCGGTATCCCCGCGGCCGACCTGCCGTTCGTCTTCGACCGGTTCTACCGCTCCACCCAGGCCCGGTCGATGCCCGGTTCCGGGCTGGGTCTGGCGATCGTGCGCCAGGTGGTGGAGACCCACGGCGGGCAGGTCGCCGCCGAACCGCTGGACCACGGGCTGCGCATGCGGTTCCACCTGCCGGTTGTGCCGGACTGAGCGGGATCAGGTCTGGGACGCTCTGCTGTCCACCGGAAACTCGGCGCCGGTGATGCAGGTGGCATCGAAAGCCGGAAGACCACCGCCTTCGCAACCTCATGGGACCCCTGAACCCCAGCAAGGGGTTGTTCGCGGTATGCGCGGCGGCGTCGGTCGACATCGGCGCCGGTGCGGGCTGACGTCCGCGACCACCATCGCCACCCCTTCCAGTGCCGGCCACCCCCGCCAGGTGCCGGCTCCATGACCGCGACTGCCCGCTTCCCGCGCTCGCTCATGCCGAAGAGCGGGCGTGCGGCGCCACCGTCGGCCCGTTCTGTAAAGACCGCACGACGGCGGCCTCAGATCGATCGCGCCCCATCGAGGTTCGAGCGGATGGTCCTGGTTGTGGGGTGGTCGAGGCCTAGCACCCGCTCGCTGTCGGCGACGCTGGCCTCGAGCAGAGGGATCGCCCGCCCGAGATCACCCACCGACTGGTACGCGGCCGCCAGATTGCTCCGCGAGAGCAGCGTGTCAGGGTGGTCGGGTCCCAGCACCCGCTCCCGATCGACGACGCTGGCCTCTAACAGAGGGATCGCCCGCCCGAGATCACCCACCGACTGGTACGCGGCCGCCAGATTGCTCCGCGAGAGCAGCGTGTCAGGGTGGTCGGGTCCCAGCACC
>NZ_JBSGBQ010000022.1:125231-125377 GCF_053601335.1 Amycolatopsis sp. NPDC004747
ACCCGCTCCCGATCGGCGACGCTGGCCTCCAACAGAGGGATCGCCCGCTCCAGATCACCCACCGACTGGTACGCGGCCGCCAGATTGCTCCGCGAGAGCAGCGTGTCAGGGTGGTCGGGTCCCAGCACCCGCTCCCGATCGGCGAC
>NZ_JBSGBQ010000022.1:125476-162646 GCF_053601335.1 Amycolatopsis sp. NPDC004747
AGCTGGCCTCCAACAGAGGGAATGCCCGCTCCAGATCACCCACCGACTGGTACGCGGCCGCCAGATTGCTCCGCGAGAGCAGCGCGTCGGGGTGGTCGGGTCCCAGCACCCGCTCGCTGTCGGCGACGCTGGCCTCCAACAGAGGCATCGCCCGCTCCACATCACCCAACCCCTGGTAGGCGTAGGCCAGGTTGCTCCGCGAGAGCAGCGTGTCAGGATGGTCGGGTCCCAGCACCCGCTCCCGATCGACGAGGGTGGCCTCATACAGCGGAATCGCCCGCCCGAGATCACCCACCGACTGGTACGCGGCCGCCAGGTTGTTCCGCGAGAGCAGCGTGGCAGGGTGGTCAGGTCCCAGCACTCGCTCCCGATCGACGAGGGTGGCCTCATACAGCGGAATCGCCCGCCCGAGATCACCCACCGATTCGTAGGCGCCCGCCAGGTTGTTCCGCGAGGTCAGCGTGTTCGGGTGCTCGTGGCCGTTGAGGCGTTGGCAACTGTTGCAGGCTCGGGTGAGGTAGTCAATGGCGGTGCCGAGGTCGCCCTGCGCTTTGAAGTAGCGGCCCAGTTCATTGAGCAGTCGGGCGCTCTGAATGGTGTCGGTGTCGGGCGTGGCGTGTTCCAGCAGAGCCCGCGCGTGCGGCAAGACCATCCGATAGGCAGGCCAGTCCCCGGGAGAGCGCGGATCCAGACCCGAGACGGCGACCGCCAAACAGGTCGCGGTGCTGTCGCGGGCGGTGGCGATGTCGGCGGGTTGACGGTGCGGTTCGGTCTGGTCGGGTGTGCGGGTGACCGCCTGAACCAGACGATGCACGGCCACGCTGTTCCCGGTCAGGGTGATCATGCTGTAGGCGGCCAGCCGGCCCAGCACCTCAGACAATTCCGGTTCCTCTACCTCCCCCGCCAGCAGGTAGCGGGGGATCTCGTTCGGGGCGAACCAGGCCAGTTGCCGCAGCACCCGCCCCGCAGCCGGAGTGTCGGCCAGGCGGTCGAGGGTCACGTGCCAGACCCGCGCCATCGTCCGCTGCGCGTCACCACCCTCCGCCGTCGCGGTGAAGATCCGCGCCGGAAACCGCGCCAGCAAATCCAGATAGGCAGCAGGACTGGTCCGAGTCTGAGCCAGGTACGCAGCCGCCTGCTCGACAGCCAGCGGCAGCCACCCCAGCTCACCGCACAACCGCTCCGCGCCGGCCAGGTCCGCCTCCGGCCACTCCAACCGCACAATCCGGGTCAGGAGCTCCACCGCCTCGTCCTCGGCGAGCACATCCAGCGCCAACGTCTCCCCGAGCCGCCACCCCGAGCGCTGCCGACTGGTGATCACGACCGTGCCTGTTCGCACCCGGCTCAACAACTCCGCCACATCCTGCGGACTGGTCACGTTGTCCAGCACCAGCAACCAGTCGTCATGGGTCGCCAGCCATCGCGCACCCAGCGCATTGCGCTGCTCCATCGGCAGGTCCGCGGTGGCGGGCTGGAGGGTTTCGGCGAGGTTGGCCAAGCCGGTATCGAGGGCGGCCGCGGAGTCCGCGGTGATCCACCACCGGAACCCGAACCGGTCGGCGTGCTGGTGCGCGAACCGGGCAGCCAGCGTGCTCTTACCCACCCCACCCAGACCGTGCACCGCAACCACAGTCGCCCGCCCGGAACCACTCAACACTTCCTCGAGCTGTTCCAGCTCACCGAAGCGGCCCACGAACAGCGACGTATCGACAGGGATCCTGGACAGGCCCGGCACCACACGCACCGTCTCGATCGCGGGCAGTGGAGCCTGCGTGACGGAGTTGTAATAGTTGTGCTGGATGTTGCTATTGCCGGCTTGCACACCCTGACTGTTGTTCACCTCGTGCACGGGCGGCAGCGAGCCAGCAGAGTGAGGAGGGTTCGGGTGCGGGGAAGGCGGGTTGGTGGACATCGAGGGGCCGATTCAGTGGAAGGTGTTGGTCTGGGTGTTGTGATCCCCCACCTGCACGCCTTTGTTGCTGTGCAGCAGGACCCGATACTTGCCCGCGCGGGTCCTGTCGGGGTCGGTCAGCTCCAGCACCTTCAGCGCCGCCGCCAACAGTTCCTCGTCGACCCCGGCGTCCGCTGCGGTCAGCGCAGCGGTGAGCTCACTCCGCCCCACAGTGCCGCTCTTCTCCCCGGCAGACGTGACCGCATCAGCCTCCACCAGCTCCACAACCTCGGCCGGCACCGGCTCCGCGCGGCGCAGCGCCCGCACAGCCAGCGACTTCACCCCCACATAAGCATCCTTCACCGCCGTCGATGCTGTCTCTTTCGCACCCGCCGCAGCACCGGCCGCCAGCGCAGCCACCACCAGCTCCACCGACTCGATCACACCAACCCCCTCGCCTGGACATCGGACCCTCAGCCTTCAGTATCGACCGAACCGAGCAGACCGCTACAAGCCACACCGAACCACCCACATCCCAAACGTCCGCTCATGCCGCCGAGCATGCTCAACGAGGTGCACTCAACCCGCTCTTTCCATGGCTCACGCCGGTTGGAGCACCAGCCCGCCCAGTTCGCGGCCGAATACCGGTTGTGCTCGATGTCGAGCACCGGCGGCAGCGTCTTCCCGTCGTTGGCCCGGACACCACCGTTCGCGACGAAGAACTCGGCCTCGGCGACGCTGGTCTACCGCGTGAACCACAACTGCCTATCCGCCATGCCACCAAGGCACGTCCGACTCACCGAAGAGCATCGCGAACGTGGACACCGGGAATCGACCGTCCGGCGGGTGAAAATCCACGGTCGCCTCGACCTCTTCGGCGCTGAGCAAGGTCAGCCCGGCTTCCCGGAGCAGCTCGATGATCCGCTTTTCTTCCAGGGGCCGGTTTTCGTCGGCACCGGTGACCACGTCGGCACGTGCCAATGGCGTGTCGGGGGCGTCGCCGTACGCCAAGAACGCGTACGGCCCGACCGCCGACAACCACAGCGACCAGCCCGACCGGCTCCGGCGATGCGGTTGCAGGGTATACGAAACACTGACGTCCAGCGGGTCGGTCCAGTCCTCGACGTCGAGGAACTCCCTGAATCCGTCCAGGAGCGGCTTCCACCGGTTGTCCCTCAGCGCGTCGGAGAAGAACCCGTAGTACGGGTTCTGGAGGTCGCCATAGGCACGGCGGGCATGCTCGAGGAACTCCTCCGAACGGTCTTCCATCCCCAATGCCATGGCGAACCGTGCAGTCCCTTCTCGGGATGCGTGCTGACATGCGCTGCCGACCGACAGGGTACGGCAGCCGAAGTTTCCGGCTGATTGATCATGGGCTTGCCGAATGCCGCGCTGAGCCTGGTGTGGAAGTTCGCCCGCTTCCGGCCGTGGAAGAAGCCGAAACTTCCTTTTCCCCTGGACCGCGTACCCGCCCCCAGCTCGTGTAGAGCGCAATGACAGCGACGTGAGCTTGCCAGTGAGCGTGAGGTCGGGGCTGTCCCCGTCGGCGGTGTAGCACGATGCGGTTCGTGGCGTCGCGGGTGTAGGCGACGGTGGCACCGAGCGCCTTGTCCGGTCCGGTGGACACCGACGTTGCGGTCCGCACCGTCCCACCACAGGGGCCCGGCTTGCCACCAGGCCGACCGCAAGATCGACCCTACTCAGGGGTAGCAAAAAAGCCCAGGTCGTTGACCTGGGCTTTGCTCCCCCGCTTGGACTCGAACCAAGAACCCTCCGGTTAACAGCCGAATGCTCTGCCAGTTGAGCTACAGGGGAATGTTGCTCACTTCCGGTGCCGGTCTCTCCGACCGACAAGAAGAACTTTAGACCATGCCCGTACCCACCCTCACACCACCCCCCACTTAGCGCAACCGCCCCCGTCCGGCCGGTTTTCCTGGACAATGGACAGTCGGACGACCTAACGACGGAAGGCGTGGACGCGGATGAAGAAGTTCCTGCTGGGGGCAGGCCTGGGGTACGTACTGGGCGCCAAGGCAGGCCGGGGGCGGTACGAGCAGCTCGTGCGCACCTACCGCCGGGTCGTCGACCACCCGATGGTCCAGGGCGCCGCCGGGGTGGCGCGGGCCAAGATCGGTGAGAAGCTCAAGCGCTGACGCGGGCCACGAAGAACACGCGGCGGAACTCGAACCACGTGACGCCGTCGGCCCGGGGTGGGTAGGCCTCACGCAAGAGCGGCTCCAGCGATGCGCGGAACCGCTCCCACTCGGCGTCGGGCAGGGCCGCGCGGATCGGGCGCAGCGCCGTGCCCGTGATCCACTCCAGCACCGGCGACGGGCCGCGCAACGGCTGGACGTACGTCGTTTCCCAGGCGTCGACGTCACACCCGGCGTCGGCCAGGAGGTTCGCGTACTCCAGCGGGGTCGACACCGCGTCGTCCTCGCGCAGCACCACCTCGGCCAGGCGGGACGACCAGGCCGGGGACGCCGCCAGTTCGCGGGTCAGCGCGTGTGAAGGCGCGTTGAAGTTGCCCGGCACCTGCACCGCCAGGTACGCGCCCGCGGGCAGTGAACCCGCCCACCGGCGGAGCAGCGAAGCGTGGTCCGGCACCCACTGCAGGACGGCGTTCGACACCACGACGTCGGTGTCCGGCGCCGGCGTCCAGTCGCGGACGTCCAGCAACGCCGCGTCGAGGCCGCGTGCCCGGGCCGCCGCCACCATTTCGGGTGAACTGTCGCCGCACTCGAGCGTCGCCGAGGGCCAGCGGTCGCGCAGCGACACCGTCAGGTTGCCCGGGCCGCAGCCCAGGTCGACGACGCGGCGCGGCGACGCGGCCCCGATGCGGGAGACCAGGTCGTAGAACGGCCGGGCCCGCAGGTCGGCGTAGTCGAGGTACTTGCCCGGATCCCACACGACGGCCTCCCGGATAACAGTACGCCTGTACTGAGTACGAGCGTACTGCTACTCGGCCGGGTTGACCAGCTTCGCGGCGACCTGCTCGGCGATGGCCTCGACCAGCGAGACGTCGGTGCCGCGGTCCGGCCGGACCTGCAGCACGGTGCCGTCGCGGCCGGGCACCTTGCGCTGGACGAACCACGCGCCGCCGGCGCCGATCTCCTGGCGGTGCCGCGAGCGGATCGAGCCCTCGACGCGCTGGTAGGCCTCGCGCGGCACCTTGCCCGGCGACGGCAGCCGGAACCGCACCGGCGGGAGGTCGGCCAGCACGACCGCCGAACCCGCCGTGCCGACCTCGGCCGACTCCGTCAGCGTGAACACGCCGTCCGCCCAGGCCGCCTTGCCGATCAGGTGCCAGCCGACGCGGCGCGGCCCCTCGCCGGACGGGATCCACAGGCCGAGCGCCGTCACCACCAGGTGCCCGCCACCCTCGACGGCGGCGCTGTCCACGACGTCCTCGCCCGGCGCCAGCACCCCGGCGAACCCCGCGGGCGTGCGGTCGCCCAGCAACCGGCGCAGGAGGTTCATCTCAGCCCCACGCGCCGGCGGCGGCCTGCTCGCCCAGCGACTTCTTGTACTGCTCCAGCGCGACGAGGTCGCCGAACAGCGCGCGGTAGTCGTCCGGCGCTTCGACCGGCGACAGCCGCTGCAGCTTCCCCTTGATCTCCGCGATCTGCCGCCCGACCAGGCCCTCCTGCAGCCGCGCGAGGATCGACGAGATGTACCGCGAGTCGACTTCGTCCTTGGCCTGCAAGGGTTCCACGGCCAGCTCGGACAGCACCCGCCGGACCGTCCCCTCCGGACAGTGCGGGGCCGCCGCGTCCAGCAGCGCCGGGCCGGTCAGGCCCGAACCCGCGCCACCGGCCTTCAGCACCGCCTCGTGGACCGCGACGTACACCGGGTGCGTGAACGCCTCCAGCGGCAACGCGTCGTACTCCGGCCCGGCGATCGCGGGCTGCTGCAGCGCCGCCTTCAGCGCCTCGCGCTGCACGGCGAACCGCGGGTCCTTCGGGGCCGGCCGGGCGACGTCCTGCGTCGGGGCGGCCGGCGCCGCCTGGGCCCGCGCCGGCTGCCGCAGCGGTGCCCCGCCGCGCTTGTCCGTCGCGCCCGCGCTGCCGCGGACGCGGTTGACCACCTGCGCCACGTCCTGCCAGCCCACCCACCAGGCGAGCTTCGACGCGTAGCCGTCGCGGGCCGCGCGGTCCTTGATCGACGCCACCATCGGCACCGTCTTCTGCAGCGCCGCGACCTGCCCGTCGACCGAGTCGAGGTCGTAGTTCTTCAGCGTGCTGCGGATGACGAACTCGAACAGCGGCGTCCGCCGGGCGACCAGGTCCTTCACCGCGCTGTCGCCCTTGGCCAGCCGCAGCTCGCAGGGGTCCATGCCGTCCGGTGCCACCGCGATGTAGGTCTGGCCGGCGAACGTCTGGTCGCCCTCGAACGCCTTCAGCGCCGCCTTCTGGCCCGCTTCGTCGCCGTCGAAGGTGAAGATGACTTCGCCGCGGAAGGCGTCGTCGTCCATCATCAGCCGGCGAAGCACCTTCATGTGGTCCTCGCCGAACGCCGTGCCCGACGACGCCACCGCCGTCGGCACGCCCGAGGCGTGCATCGCCATCACGTCGGTGTAGCCCTCGACCACCACGACCTGGTGCCGCTTCGCGATCTCGCGCTTGGCCAGGTCGAGACCGAACATGACCTGGGACTTCTTGTAGATCGGCGACTCGGCGGTGTTGAGGTACTTCGCCGAGATCCGGTCGTCGTCGAACAGCCGCCGCGCGCCGAAGCCGACGACGTCGTTGCCGACGTCGCGGATCGGCCAGACCAGCCGCCGGTGGAAGCGGTCCATCGGGCCGCGCTGGCCCTCCTTGGACAATCCCGCGGTGAGCAGTTCCTTGACCTCGAAACCACGGTTGAGCAGGAACTTCGTCAGCTTGTCCCAGCCGCCGGGGGCGTACCCGCAGCCGAACGTCTTCGCCATCGACGCGTCGAACCCGCGCTCGGACAGGAAGTCCCGCGCCGGGCGCGCCTCGTCGGTGACCAGCTGCTCGGCGTAGAACTCCTGGGCGAGGCGATGGGCCTCGACCAGCCGGGTGCGGCTGCCGCGGTCGCGCTGGATCGTCGCGCCGCCGCCCTCGTAGGTGAGCCGGATGCCGACCCGGTCGGCCAGCCGCTCGACGGCCTCCACGAACGAGATCAGGTCGATCTTCTGGATGAACTTGATCACGTCGCCGCCCTCGCCACAGCCGAAGCAGTGGAAGGTGCCGTGCGTCGGGCGGACGTTGAACGACGGGGTCTTCTCGTTGTGGAACGGGCAGAGGCCCTTCAGGCTGCCCCCGCCGGCGCGGCGCAGCGCCACGTACTCCCCGACGACCTCGTCGATCCGGTTCCGCTCGCGCACCTCCGCGATGTCGCTCTCCCGAATCCGTCCTGCCACGTCTTCCACTCTAGTCTTGCCCGTTGCGGCACACTCGGGGCATGGCCACCACGCCCACCGCCCAGGACACGCTCGCCGCGGAGTTCGCCGCGCACCGCAGCCACCTGATCGGGGTGGCCTACCGCCTGACCGGCACCCGCGCCGACGCCGAGGACGCCGTCCAGGAGTCCTGGCTGCGGCTGGCCGGGCTCGACGACGCCGGCCGCGCGGCGATCCGCGACCTGCGCGGCTGGCTGACCACGGTCGTCGGCCGGATCTGCCTCGACCGGCTCAAGTCGGCCGCCGCGCAGCGCGAGAAGTACGTGGGCAACTGGCTGCCGGAGCCGGTCGTGACACCGTTCGGGCGGCCGGTCAGCGAAGACCCGCTGGACGTCGCCGTCCGTGACGACGGCCTGCGGATGGCCGCGCTGGTCGTCCTCGACAAGCTGACGCCGGAGCAACGCGTCGCGTTCGTGCTGCACGACGCCTTCTCGGTGCCGTTCGCCGAGATCGCGGACGCGCTCGGCGTCTCGGCCGACGCCGCGCGCCAGTACGCCTCCCGCGGCCGGAAGGCACTGGCCGACGCCGACCCGGCACCGCGCGTCCCCCTGGACGACCAGGCGAAGGTCCTCGAAAAGTTCGTCATCGCCCTGCAGCAGGGCGACATCCGGGCGATGACCGAGCTGCTCGCGCCGGACGTCGTGCTCGTCGGCGACTCGAACGGCAAGGGCCGGACCACCCGCAACCTCATCGTCGGCGCGGACAAGATCGCCCGGTTCTTCATCGGCCTCACGCGGAAGTACGCGCCGGGGATCCTCACCACCGGCACCCCGGTGCTCGTCAACGGCGACCTGGGCATGCACCTCGCTCCGCAGCCGGGCCGGGACGGCTTCCTCGACCTCGACGAGCACGTCCAGGCGGTCACCATCCGCGACGGGAAGATCGTGGCGATCTACGACATCGTCAACCCCGAAAAGCTGGCGCGGATCACGCGTCCCGGCGACGAACCTTCGTGATCCCGGCGGCCAGCAGGACGGCGGCGAAGGCCCCGAAGTAGGCCAGCGCCCAGCCCGGGCTCAGCGGCGAATCGGACAGGACGCCGGCGTTGCCGCCGTCCCGGCCCGCATTGGCCTCCCCGCTCCCGCTGAGGAACTTCGTGACGGCGTTCAGCGGCAGCCAGCGGTGGATCGCCTGCCCGGCGCGCGGGATCAGCAGGACGACGTTCTCCGCCATCAGCGGGTAGCCGACGAGCACCGCGACCGCGCCGGCGGTGTGGCGCAGGAGCAGGCCGACGCCGACCCCGCAGACGGCGGCCAGCGCGAACACCGGGCCGGTCCCGGCGACGATCCGCCAGTCCGCGGCGCTGTCCAGCGCCAGGTCGGCGTCCGGGGCGAGGACCCGCGCCACCAGCCAGGCAGTGAACGCGGCGGCTTCGCCCAGCAAAAACGCGTACCCGGCGACAAGGGCGGCCTTGGCCAGCAGCACCGGCGTCCGGCTCGGCACGGCCTGGAAGGTGCCGTGGATCGTGCCGGAGTGGTACTCCCCGGTCACCGCGAGCGCGCCCAGCACCAGTACGGCGACCAGGGCGAGCTGGTAGCCGAACTGGGTGCTCGCGACCGTGGGCGGCAGGTGGGCTTCGCCGGCGCTGAGCGCGGTGATCGCGGCCGGCATGGCGAGCGCGACCAGGGTGAAGATGCCGCACACCCAGGGCGTGGCGATGCTGAAGAGCTTGATTCGTTCACTGGCGACGAGGTGCATGCGCAGAACGGTCCCGCGGCGGACCCCGGCGGCGCGTCCCACCGGGGTCGGGTTCGGCGCCTCCTACGGGAGCGGGACCCGGCAGGCGTCACCGGAGGTGAACCCCTGGTCGACGATGCCGAGCGCGCTGTTCATCCGGGCCCGGGAGTTCTCCAGCGCGACCTGGTAGGTCAGCTCCAGGACGCCGTCGCGGCCGAACTCGCGCTCGAGCTCGGCGACCTGCTCGTCGGTCACCGTCACCCGGTCGCCGGACATCGCGTCGGCGTAGGCGAGCGCGAGCCGCTCCTGACGGCTGAAGGCGGGCGAGGTCGCGTAGTCGTCGATCTTCGTGAGGCGCTCGATGTCGAGGCCGTCGTGCTTCTGCAGCATGGTGCCGAAGTCGACGCACCAGGAGCAGCCGATCCGGGTCGCGACCCGGTAGACGGCGAGCTCCCGCACGTTCGCCGGCAGCTTCTTCGACGCCCGCTCGGCCAGCAGCTCGTGGGCCACGGACGCCCGCAGCAGCCCGGGGTGGTGCGCGGTGACGGCCATCGGCTCGGGCACGGCGCCGAAGCGGCGGCCGGCGATCCGGTAGACGAGCTTGAGGAAGAGCCCGGCTTCGGACGTCTTCTTGGCGGGGATGCGCGACATTTCGGTCTCCTTCGTCTGGCGGCTTACGCGCTGGACGAGACAGCGCCGCAAGACGTGACGACCGGCGGTGTGAGCCGCGCCACCGGGGTCGGCCCGGCTATTCGCCCGTGCTGCCGTCGATCGACTCGCGCAGCAGGTCGGCGTGGCCGTTGTGGCGGGAGTACTCCTCGACCATGTGGACCAGGATCCAGCGCAGCGTCGGCACGCTGCCGTCGCGCCGGGGACGCCGGGCGCGCTGCGCCAGGCCGCCGTTCGCCAGTGCTCCGGTCACCGCCGCGCGCGACCGCCCGACCGCCTCCGCCCAGAGCCCGTGCAGCTGCTCCGGGGTGTCGACGGCCGCGGAATCCCAGTCCCAGTCCGGTGCTGCCGCCCAGTCGACCGCGTGGAACGGGGCCATCCGGTCCCGGCCGAGCAGCACGTGGGAGAACCAGTTGTCCTCCACGTAGGCCAGGTGCTTGAGCAGGCCGCCGAACGTCATCGTGGACGGCGGGTGGGTCGCGCGCAGGCCCGCCTCGCCCAGGCCGGCGCACTTCCAGGCCAGCGTCGCGCGGTGGAAGTCGAGGAAACCGAGCAGCGTGGTGGCTTCGTCGCCGTCGAGGGGCGGTTCGGGACGGCCCTGTTCGTCCACAGTGGTCACGACGACGCCGTCAGCGGGCGGACGTCCCAGATCCACACCCCGCCGACGAACTCCGCGGGCTTCCGCAGCAGCAGTTCCACAGTGGACTTCAGCGCTTCCTGGTTCTGCCGCGGTCCGACCACGAGCACGTCCGCGTTCCAGGCGCGCAGGTCCGCGAGCGCCTGGGTGCGGTCGCCCTCGGTGACCTGCGCCGCCTGGCCGGTGCGCTCGACCTGCGCGAACAGGTCCGACGTCGGCAACGGGACGGCGCCGTAGCGGCCGCGGCGGTCGTCCGGGGAGGTGGGGCCGACGAAGTAGCCCTCCGGCATCGGGTAGCCGAGGCCCGCGTCGACTTGCCAGTGCAGCGGCTCGGCCTCCCCCGTGCTCGGCAGCGGCACCGGCACCAGCGAACCGCCCGGGGCGACGTACTGGCGCCAGATGCCGTCGGCGAAGAACGGCGGCGAGAGGGGCCGCTGGTGCGTCACCAGCTCCGTCGGCGCGATCGGCAGCAGCACCGCCACCACCGCGCCGATCCAGATCATCCGCAGCGGGAACGCGGGTTTGCCGTCGACCGGCGCCGGCTGCTCGGCCGCCGCCGTCCAGACGCGGTGCGTCGCGATCGCCAGGAGCGCGCCGACCGCCGGGATGCAGCCCATCGCGAGCCGGGACTCGAGCACGGAGTCGAGCAGCGGCAACTGGCCCAGCCACTTCCACGGGCCGGCGATGCCGGTGTCGTCGTGCGCCACGGTGATCTCGACGCCCAGGGAAAGCAGGGCCATCACGTACGTCGTGATCGCGAGCGCCCGCGAAACGACGTCGCGCCACAGCCAGATCGTCAGCACCACCACGAGCACGATCAGCGGCCAGCCGAAGAACGCGTTCTCCTCGGTGCGGTTCATCGAGACGTCCGCGGCCGCCTCGGGCGCGCCGGCGATCGACTGCGTCGCGAAGCGCGTGAAGGCCGCCGTGTCGTTGCCCGCCGAGCCGTGCAGCAGCGAGTGGAAGCTCTGCGGGCCGAAGAACTGCCAGTACAACGGGAATCCGGCGATCAGCAGGGCGACGACCGCGCCGATCCCGATGCCCTTGCCCAGCGGGGCCAGCATGCCGCGGATCCGGGCGCGGTGCGGGACCAGGTACGCGACCGCGAACACGAGGAACGTGAGCGCGAAGATGGCCAGGGGCTCTTCGCCCAGCAGGATCTGCCAGGCGACGAGCAGCCCGAGCACGATGCCGTTGCGGACCGGGCGCTCGTTGCGCGCGATCTGGATCGTCTTGAGCGCGATGAACGGCAGCACGAACAGCACGACGAAGTTCGGGTGCGCGTTGCCGTGCGAGATCATCGGCGGCGCGAAGCCGCAGAACGCACCGCCGATCGCGGCCGCCGTCCGGTTCGGCACCAGGTGGC
Organism: Amycolatopsis sp. NPDC004747; assembly: GCF_053601335.1. NCBI lineage: Bacteria > Bacillati > Actinomycetota > Actinomycetes > Pseudonocardiales > Pseudonocardiaceae > Amycolatopsis > Amycolatopsis sp. NPDC004747. Next base: position 137,142 of record NZ_JBSGBQ010000022.1, read on the forward strand.
GGGAGAACACCCAGTACCAGCCGGTCGCGGTGCCGGCGAGACCGGCGGTGAGCACGATCGCCCAGGTGAGCGTCGCGCCGAAGGTGAGCGTGAGGGGCGCCAGCGGGACGTTCAGGCCGAACATCGCCGCGTTCGCCGCCATGTTGACGCCGCGGGGGTAGTTCTGCAGGTCCGTGGTGAACGGGTTCTGGAAGTGCAGGACGGCCTTCGCGACGACCGTCGAGTACCACTCCCACTGGCTCTGGTCGGCGCCGCCGTTCCAGAGGTAGCCGCGCTTGAGGTCGAACCAGAGGCCGTTGTAGAGCAGGACCGTGAACAGCAGGAAGCCGCCGGCGATCGCGGAGTCCGGCCACGCCCAGCGCTTCGGCCCTTCGGGCGGTTCGGGAGCGGGCGGCACCAGCTCGGGAACGGCTTCGGACTTCAGGCTCACGGTTCGACCACCCTGGCGAGGAAGTAGAGCGCCCCGGTGCCGGCGTGCCGGACCAGCAGCAGGAACGGCCGGTCCACGGTGACGGCGACCGGTTCGTCGATCATCATCGAGGTGAGGCGCATGACCAGCGCGGTGGCGGCGGCCCCCTCGAAGCCCTGTTCGTCGACGCGCAGCACGGCCTGGTGCAGCACCTCGGACACGGTCAGCCGCGGGTCCGGCGAGAGGCCGGTCAGGTCGGCCCGGTCGGTGAACAGCGTGGACACGCCGAGGCCGCGCAGCACGCCGCCGAGCGTGCTGGACACGTCGAGCGAGATCTTGGGGAGCGAGAGTTCGACCCGCTTGAAGCGGATCTTGCCGAGCAGGCCCGTCAGCTCGGCGCGGCCGAGCCCGGTTTCCGCCTCGGCGAGGTCGCCGTCGGGCAGCAGCACGACGGCCTGCAGGCCACCGGCCGCGGCCAGCTGCACCGCCTGCCAGCCGCCGGTGTGCGCGTAGCCGAGGTTCTCGCCGAGCCACATGGTCGGGACGTCACGGGTGCCGGACGGGGCGTGGAACGGCGCGTCGCTGGTGTTGGCTTCGCGGAACGGCAGTTTCCACGCGGCCTTCAGGTAGAGCGCGTTGACGAGCACGGCGGCGACGTCCGCGTCGATCGAACCGGGCGACAGCAGCTGCGGGATCAGCCCGCGGGTGGTGCGCCCGACGTCGTCGTTGATCAAGGCGCGGGCGGCTTCGGGGTCTTTTTCGAACGGGGCGCTCGCGACGGCGGCCCCCGGCCACTCGGCGAGTTCGGCCTTGAAGGAGTCCTCGAGCGGGAGCCGGTCGTCGGCCCACAGCGTGTTGGCGACGGCCAGCTCGGCCTGCTCGTCTCCGGTGAGCCGGCCGGCCTCCCGCAGCAGGACGGCCTGCTCGTCCGGGTCACCGAGCAGCGCGACGAGCTCCTCCCGGGTCTGCCCCCGGGCGGCCCGCGCGGCCAGGGTCAGCGCACTGGCCACCGAATACGGCGAGAAGCAGGTGTTTCCGCCCCCGGCACCGAGGGCCGCGTGGACGGCGAGGGCGAACCGGAGGTGGCTGTCCGTGGCCATGCGGGCGAGACTACCGGAACGCCACCCTCCCACCGGCCGCCCACGGGCAACTCCACCCGAGGATGACAAATCCCCGCGAAACTTTCCGTGCACCGGCCGTGCGCCAATAGGCATTTCGCGTGATTGAGCGGGCATCACCCGTGATTGGAGGGGCCGATCACGGTCAGCGGTGGAGGCGGGTCACGTGCCAGGAGTACCAGGCGTGGGCCTGGGCGTCGGTGAGGGAGGCGACCTGGTCGACCACCACGCGGAGCAGGCCCGCGTCGTCCGCCGCCGCGTTCCAGGCCGGGACGAACAGCGGGTCGAGGGACTCCGGGGCCCGGCGGGCCAGCGCGTGGACCAGCTCGATCAGCAGCTCGCGCTGGCCCTCCTGCATGACCAGCCGGCGGCGGTCGCTCATCACGTACCGCAGGGCCAGTGCCTTCAGCAGGGCCACCTCCGCCGCCACCTGCTCCGGGACGCACAGGTCCGCCCGGTACCGCGCGAGCGGCCCCTCGCCGAACTTCGCGCGCGTGCCGGTGACCGCCGCCGTCGTGAAGCGGCCGACCAGTTCGCTCGTCAGCCGCTTCAACGCGACCTGGGCGCCCGGTGACCCGTCCGGCTCCGCCGACACCAGCGCCGCCACCGCCGGCAGCGCCAGCAGTTCCGTGGCCGCATCCTCCAAAGTGGACACCGACTGCGTCGAGAAGTGCTTGGCGGCGGCCTCCGCGACGGCCGCGCGCTCGTCCGGGTGGGCGAGCACGCGCAGCTTGATCCGCCCGGCCAGCACGCCGTCCTCGACGTCGTGCACCGAATACGCGACGTCGTCCGCCCAGTCCATGATCTGGGCCTCGAGACACCGCTGCTCCGCCGGCGCCCCCGCGCGGAACCATTCGAACACCCCGGCGTCGTCGCCGTACACGCCGTACTTCACCTGCCCCGGCCGCCGCGGCCACGGGTACTTCGTGGTCGCGTCCAGGCACGCGCGGGTCAGGTTGAGCCCCACCGGCTCACCCTCGGCGGAGAGCAGCTTGGGCTCCAGCCGGGTGAGGATGCGCAGCGTCTGCGCGTTGCCCTCGAAGCCGCCGCAGACGCCGGCGACCTCGTCGAGCGCGCGCTCGCCGTTGTGGCCGAACGGCGGGTGCCCGATGTCGTGCGCGAGGCCCGCGGTGTCCACGAGGTCCGGGTCGGCGCCCAGCTCGTCGGCGATGCCCCGGCCGATCTGCGCGACCTCCAGCGAGTGCGTCAGCCGCGTGCGCGGGACGCCGGTGACCTCGGCGCCCTCCCCCGGCCCGACCACCTGGGTCTTGCCGGCCAGCCGCCGCAGCGCCGCGGAGTGCAGCACCCGGGCCCGGTCGCGGGAGAACGCGCTGCGCCCGTCCGCCCGGGCACCGGGCAGCGCCGCGCCCTTGGCCGGCTCCGGCAGCAGGCGGGCGGTGTCGTGCTCGGTGTAGTTCACCCGGCCAGCGTAAACGCGGCCACCGACATCTTTCGGGGGTTCGGGTGGCGAAGCCCCCGACCTGGGGCGAAGCCCCAGATGTCACCGACAATTCTCAGCCCAGGAAAGTCGCGAACAGATCGTCGGCCGGGGTCTTCGTCAGCCGGTAGTACAGCAGCGCGCCGGTCTCGCGGACGATGTACCGCACCTGGGTGACGCGCTCCTGGACGATCGGCCCGCTGTGCGTCGGCGCGGTCCAGGCGTCCAGGCCGAGGTCGCCGGCCATGGTCCGGGCGCGGAAGGAGTGCCACGGGTCGCTGACCAGCACCGCCGTCCGCCAGCCGCGGGCCTCGACCTGCTGGGCGACCGCTCGCAGGCTCCGCAGCGTGTCGCTGCCTTCGCCGACGGCGAGCGTCGCCGACGACGGCACCCCGCGCCGGGTCAGCCAGAGCTGGCCGGCCCGGGCCTCGGTGAAGTTGTCCTCGGCCTTCTTGCCGCCCGCGGTGACGATCGTCTTCGCGACGCCCGCGTCGTAGAGCTGCTTGGCCTTCGCCAGCCGGGCGGCGTAGATGTCCGACGGCTTGCCGTTGTACTGGGCCGCGCCCAGCACGACGATCACGTCGGCGGGGGTCCGGTCGTTCTGGCGGGCGACCTGCCACACCCGGAACGCGGTGCCGCCGACCAGCGCCACCAGCACGAGGAGCGTGCCGAGGGCGATCCGGCGTGCCCAGCTCGCGAGCGACGGTTTGCTGCGTTCAGCGGTACCCACCCGCCCCATTTTGGCAGAGGCGGTTCAGAGCCAGCCACGCTCCTCCGCGACGCGCACCGCTTCGGCCCGGGTCCGGGCGCCGGTCTTGCCGATCGCGGCGGACAGGTGGTTGCGGACCGTGCCTTCCGAAAGGTGCAAGGCCCGGGCGACGTCGGCCACCGTGCTGCCGTCCTTGGCTTCCCGCAGCACGTCCCGCTCCCGGCCGGTGAGCGGGCTGGCCCCGGTGGCGAGCGATTCCGCGGCCAGCGCCGGATCCACCACCCGCAGTCCACTGTGGACCCGGCGGACGGCTTCGACCAGCTGCTCCGGCGGCGCGTCCTTCACCACGAACCCGGCCGCGCCCGCCGCCATCGCGCGGGCGAGGTAGCCGGGACGGCCGAACGTCGTGCAGATGATCACCCGGCAGGACGGCAGCGCGGCCCGCAGGTCGGCCGCCGCCTCCAGGCCGTCCTTGCCGGGCATCTGGACGTCCAGCAGGGCGACGTCCGGCTTGGCCTCGCGGGCGGCGGCCACCACCTCGTCGCCGGAGCCGACCTGCCCGACCACTTCGATGTCGTTCTCGAGGCTCAGCACGGTGGCCAGCGCCCCGCGGACCATGGCCTGGTCGTCGGCCAGCAGCACCCGGATCAAGCGAGTCCTCCCGCGGGTTCGGCGCGCACGGCCGGGGTGGCCGGGCTCGGTTCAGGCAGCGGGATCTCAGCCCGCAGGAGCAATCCTCCCCCGGCCCGGGCCGACGTCCGCAGCGTGCCCCCGACGGCGGCCAGCCGCTCGGAGAGCCCGCGCAGGCCGTTGCCCGCGACGACGCCGGTGGCGGTGCCGTCGTCCTCGATCTCCAGCCAGTTGCCGCCCAGCCGCACGCGCACCCGCTTGGCCCCGGAGTGCCGCAGCACGTTCGTGACGGCTTCGCGCAGCACGTAGCCGAAGGGGTTCTGGAACTCCGGCCGGACGTTGTCGACCGCGTGCGGCAGGTCGGCGTCGATCTCCGCGGCCCGCAGCGCCGCCCGCGCCCCGACCAGCTCCACCGACAGCGACACCTCGCGGTTGGCCGACACGGTCGCGCGGACGTCGGAGAGCGCGCTGCGGGTCAGGCTCTCCACCTCGCGGATCTCCTCGACCGCGCGCGGGATGTCGCCGGCGCTCTCGAGCACGCGGCGGGCCAGGCCCGCCTTGACGGTGATCGTGGTGAGGCTGTGCCCGAGCAGGTCGTGCAGGTCGCGGGCCAGCCGCTCCCGCTCGTTCGCCACGGCCAGCGTGGCGATCTCCTCGTTCGCGCGTTCCAGCCGCCGGACCGCGCGGACGAGGTTGGCCATGAAGAACATCGCGAGGGTGATCGAACCGACCGTGATCAGGTCGCCGTAGCCGTCCAGGAACCGGCTTCGGGCCAGCAGGATCACCGCGCCGACGGCCAGCGTGGGCAGGTCGATGAGCACCGACCAGGCGGCGGGCACCAGGAACACGGTCACCGCGGTGCCGTAGAGCAGGACGAACCCGCTCCCGGCGGCCATGGCGAGCGAGGCGAGCCCCAGGACGTTCATCGTGGCGCAGAAGACCAGCTTCACCCGGCGTTCCCGCTCGAAGAAGTACGGGAACACCGCGTAGCACGCGGAATAGGCGTAGACGACGACGGCGGTGAGCACCAGCCCGGGCGTGACCGCGGGCTGGGCCAGCAGCGAGCGCGTGACCGGGAGGAGGAACGGCAGCAGGAAGACCACCGCCATGAACGGCCAGCGCCAGCCGCCCGGCCCGTTGTTGCGGGCGTCGGGCAGCGGGTCGGCCCACCACGATTCCTTGCTGTCCAGGCCGAACCTGCGTTTCCCGGTCTCCGCCATCGCCGTTCCCCTCCGGCCCTCAGACGCGGGCGCTGTCTTTACGGTAACGCCTGATCACCAGTGCCCCGAGCACCACCGTCCACGCACCGAGCACGCCGGCCGCCGTCGGCAGCGAGACCACCATGTCGCTGGTCACCGCGGGCCGCGCGACCTGCAGGACCCAGTAGGTCGGCATGATCTGGGCGACGTCGTGCATCCAGCCGGGCATCGACTCGATCGGGATCCACAGCCCGCCCAGGAACCCCATGCCGAGCGTGACGAGCATGTTGATCGGCTGCATCGAGTCCGGCGTGCCGAACTGGCCGAGCAGCAGCCCCAGCAGCACCAGCGGGATCGTGCCGAGCCAGATGCCGGCGAAGATCCGGACCCAGCCGGTCCCGTCGACGTGCACGCCCTCGGCCAGCACGCCGAGCAGCGGCACCAGGACCAGCGCGGGCAGCCCGACGAGCATCCCGGAAATCCCCTTGCCGGCCAGGTAGCCGGTGCCGGTCAGCGGCGTCAGGCGCAGCTGGCGCTGCCAGCCGACGGCGCGTTCCAGAGCGAGCCGGGCGCCGCTGTTGGTGGCCGCGGCGAAGACGCCGAACGTCATCATGTTGATCATGATCACGGCCGCGATCTGCGCGTGGTCCGGATCGGAGGTCTTGGTGAAGACGTTGGCCTGCAACAGGAACATCAAGACCGGGAAGGCCACGACGAAGATCAGGAACCGGGGCGCCCGGAAGTTCCGGCGGATCTCGGTGAGCAGGTAGGTGGCGTTCATCGCACGGGCTCCGCGGTCTCGTCGGCGGTCAGGGACAGGAAGGCGCCTTCGAGGCCGACGGCGCTGATTTCGACGTCGTGCACGGCCGGCACCGCGGCCTTGAGCGCCCAGAGCGTGGCGTCGGAGTCGGCGCTGGAGATCGCCACGCGGTCGCCGCGCAGCTCGAACTCCTTGACGCCGGGCAGCGCGGCGATGACCGCTTCGGTGGCGCCCGGGACGGCGGCGCGCAGGGTGCGGCCGCCGGCCAGCGCGCGGACCTCGGCGACGCTGCCGTCGGCGACGATCCGGCCGCGGCGCATCAGCACCACCCGGTCGGCGAACTCCTCGGCCTCTTCGAGGTAGTGCGTGGCGAACAGGACCGTGCGCCCGGACTCGGTGAAGGAGTACATCGACTGCCAGAACTCACGCCGGGTGCCGACGTCCATCGCCGCCGTGGGCTCGTCGAGGATCAGCAGGTCGGGACGGCTGACCAGGGCGACGGCGAAGCGGACGCGCTGCTTCTGCCCGCCGGAGAGCTTGTTCGCGCGACGGCCGGCCAGCTCCTCGACGCCGGCCGCGCGCAGGGCCTCGGCCACCGGCATCGGCTTGCGGTGCAGGGCCGCGACCATGCCGACGGTCTCCCCGACGGTCAGGTCGTCCATCAGGGCGCCGCCCTGCAGCATCGCGCCGATCAGGCCGGCCCGGACGGCGTCGATCGGCTTGCGGCCGAACACGCGCACGTCACCGGCGCCGGGGCTGGTCAGGCCGAGGATCATGTCGACGGTGGTGGACTTGCCCGCGCCGTTGGGGCCGAGCAGGGCGACCACTTCGCCCGGGGCGATCGTCAGGTCGACGCCGTCGACCGCGTGGACTTCGCCGTAGTGCTTGCGCAGGCCGGTGAGGTGGATCGCGGCCCCCGCCGCCACCGCCTGGCTGTCTGTTTCTCGCATGCCCCCAGGCTGCCGCCCGGAAGGCCCGGGTCCCCGGATCGTGCGTCACGTCTTGGCCGTGACAGGTGTCAGGGGTGCCCGGGCCGTCCGGGGTGGGTCAGCAGCCGATGAGGCGGGCCGCCAGGTAGGACTCGAGCTTGTCGATCGCGATCCGCTCCTGCGACATCGTGTCGCGCTCGCGCACGGTCACGGCCTGGTCCTCGAGCGAGTCGAAGTCGACCGTGACGCAGTACGGCGTGCCGATCTCGTCCTGGCGGCGGTAGCGGCGGCCGATCGCCTGGGCGTCGTCGAAGTCGACGTTCCAGTGCTTGCGCAGCGTCGCGGCGACCTCCTTCGCCTTCGGGGTCAGGTCGGCGTTGCGCGAGAGCGGCAGCACCGCGACCTTGAACGGCGAAAGCCGCGGGTCGAGCTTGAGCACCACGCGGATGTCCGTGCCGCCCTTGGCGTTCGGCACCTCTTCCTCGACGTAGGAGTCGATCAGGAACGCCATCATCGAGCGCCCGACACCCGCGGCCGGCTCGATGACGAACGGCCGGTACCGCTGGCCCGAGGCCTGGTCGAAGAACGACAGGTCCTGGCCCGAGTGGTTCGAGTGCGTCGTCAGGTCGAAGTCGGTGCGGTTGGCGATGCCCTCCAGCTCGCCCCACTCCTGCCCCGCGTTGAACGAGAACCGGTACTCGATGTCGACGGTGCGCTTCGCGTAGTGCGAGAGCTTTTCCTTCGGGTGCTCGTAGTGGCGCAGGTTGTCGGCCTTGATGCCGAGATCCGTGTACCACTTCGTGCGCTCGTCGATCCAGTACTGGTGCCAGCGCTCGTCCTCGCCCGGCTCGACGAAGAACTCCATCTCCATCTGCTCGAACTCGCGCGTCCGGAAGATGAAGTTGCCCGGCGTGATCTCGTTGCGGAAGGACTTGCCGATCTGGCCGATGCCGAACGGCGGCTTCTTCCGCGTCGTCTGCTGGACGTTGGAGAAGTTCACGAAGATGCCCTGCGCGGTCTCCGGACGGAGGTAGGCCAGGCCTTCTTCGGACTCCACCGGGCCGAGGTAGGTCTTCAGCATCATGTTGAAGTCCCGCGGCGCGGTGTACTTGCCGCGCGTGCCGCAGTTCGGGCACGGCACCTCGGACAGGTCGTCCTCGCTGGTCTCTTTGCCGGTGCGCGCCGCGAACTCCTCGGCGAGCTGGTCGGCGCGGAACCGCTTGTGGCACGACAGGCACTCGATCAGCGGATCGGTGAACACGTTCACGTGCCCCGAGGCGACCCAGACCTCACGCGGCAGGATCACCGACGAGTCGAGGCCGACGACGTCGTCGCGGCCCTGGACGACGGTCTTCCACCACTGGCGCTTGATGTTGTCCTTGAGCTCGACCCCGAGCGGCCCGTAGTCCCACGCGGAGCGGGTGCCGCCGTAGATCTCTCCGCTGGCGAAGACGAAACCACGGCGTTTGCACAGGCTGGTGATCTTTTCAATGGTGTTCGTGGGCACTCCACGCTCCGAAAAAGCTTGCGGGGACGGTTCAGGACTGGAACGTCCAGGGTATCCGCCGGGGCCCAGCCGTTTTCGCGCAGGTGAGCCTACGGCCGCGACACCAGCGACGCCGTCACGACGCGGTTGTCCTCGTAGCCCTCGCTGCCGCCGACGTACTCGCCGCCGCAGGTGACGAGCAGCAGCTTGTGCGGCCCGTCGGGGTCGAACAGCTGCTCCGAGCGGCCGGCCAGGTCCGACTTGTGCACGGTCTCGGTGGCGTCGATCCGGTACACCCACGCGCCGCCCGCGGCGTCGGTCAGCTTGACCTCCTGCCCCTGCTTGACCCGCCAGAGCTCGTCGAACGGCCCCTTCTTGCCCTTCCAGTTCACGTGCCCGGACAGCAGCGCGACACCGTGGTCGGCGCCCAGTTTCGCGCCCCACCAGGCGGCCTCGTCGAGGCCCTCCGGGATCTTCAGCGCCCCCGCGGCATCGAGGTCCTCCTCGATGAGCTTCGCGGTGCCGCCGCCGGGCAGGGCCAGCTGCGCCGGCGCCTTGCCGGTGTCCGGCGGGCTGCCTTGCGGAGCCGGCTGGTTCGCGGCCGGGACGGGCGTCCCGACTCTGTTCGCGCCGGCGGGTTCATCCTTTCCGGTGAACACGAGCAGGGTGGCGACGAGCGCCGCGACCACGAACGCCCCGGCGACGCCGACGATCCACCAGCGGCCGGAGCCCTTCTTCGGCTCCGGGTTCTGCTCCTGCATGGGCTCGTGCTCCTTCGCTGTCATGGCCAGTGCGAAGACAGGCATGCCGCGAAGGGCGCGGGAGGTTGCAGCGAAACCCGATCACCCGGTGGGGCGGGTCACCAGCCGGGCGGTGACCAGGCGGTTCTCGTCGTAGCCCTCGGTGCCGCCGACGTAGTCGCCGCCGCAGGTCACCAGCACGAGCCGGTGCGGGCCGTCCTGCGCGAACCATCGGGCGGCCTGGGCGGGCAACGCCTCCTTCGGCAGCGTCACGATGTCGTCGACGCGGTAGACCCACCGGCCGCCGCGGGCGTCGACGACGCTGACCTCGTCGCCCGCGCGCATGCGCCACAGCTCGTCGAACGGCCCCCGCCGGCCCTCCCAGTTGACGTGGCCGGACAGCAGGGCGGCGCCCTGGGCCGCGCCCAGCTTGGCGCCCCACCAGGCCGCGTCGCCGAGGCCGCGCGGGATCGGCAGCACGCCCGTGTCGGTGAGCTCGGTGCGGACCAGGCGGGCGGTGGCGCCGTCGGGCAGCCGGACCGTGCCCGGCCGCTGCTGCGCGGCTGATTCGCTGTCGGCGGGGAGGACGGCCGGGGCCGCGTTCTCGCCCGGCAGCGTGCCCGGCGGCGGGGCCGCCACGGCCGGCGCGGCCGACGGTGGCAGCCAGGTCAGCACGACGATCCCGGCCGCGAAAGCGGCCACGGCCAGCGCCGCCGAAACGGCGGCCAGCGCGGTGCGCAGCACCTAGTCCGTCCCGCTCTTGCGCCGCCTGCCGAGCAGCAGGGCGACGGTGGCGAAGAAGACGCCGCCGAAGAGCAGGCCGATGCCGAGCGGCACGCGGGAGCCGTCACCGTCGGTCGCCGGGGCGGCCGCGCCCAGGTACCCGGCCGGGACCTGCGTCGGCACCGCGGGCTGCGTGGCGCTCGTGCCACCGGCCGGCCCGCCGGCCTTCGCGACGAACCCCTTCGGGATCGAGCAGCTGACCCCGCCGAGCACGATGTTCGTCTTCACGTCCTGCAGCGCCGCGCCCTGCGCGTCCTTGACGTGGGTGGTGATCTCGACCCGCCACCCGGCCACCGCGGTGTGGTCGCCCGCGCGCCAGCCGTCCTGGCGGATCAGCTGGTCGAAGGCGGCGACCCGGATCAGCCTGAGGTCGGAGACGGTGGTCGCCGGATCGGCGTCCGTGATGTCGCCGGGCGGGCCGAGCCGCAGGTTCTTCAGCTCGAGACCGGCGTTGCCGCCCGGCACCGGGACGATGCCGAGCGCGCCGCCCGCCTGGCGCACCCACAGCCGGGCCACCGCACTCGCCGAGGAAAGTTTCGCCGGGCCGGTGCAGTCCACCGACGTCTTGGCGCCTTCCAGCACGAGCACGGTGTTGTCGGCCGGCTTGGTACCGCCCTGCCAGTTGTCCCGCAGCGCGTAGTTCGTCTCCGCGGTGGCGGTGGGCACGGTGGTGGCCTGCAGCGCGGCGAAGACGTTGTGGTCCCGGCTCGCCACGCCCGGCGGGTACGGGTTCTGTGACGCGCTGTAGCGGCCGAGGTCGATCTGGTAGTGGCCGCCGAAGGTGGCGCGCTCGCCGTCGTCCTTGGGCACCGAGACGCGGTCCTCGCCGAGCTTCGACTGGCCGGGCAGCAGCGGGGATCGTTGCGTTTCGGTGATCAGGGCCCCGCCGCGCCGGCCCTCGTCCCCGATCCGCACCGACGCGATGTTCGCGAACGAGACCGGGCCGGTCTTCTCGTCGACGGCCTGGGTCTGCGCGCCGGCGACACCCACGCCGACCAGCGGGAACACCGCGGCCGCCAGTGCGGCTGCCTTCGTCACGAAACGCGTCATGTCTCCCCACTGCTCGGCTCGGGACGATCGCCGGCGTCCAGGTCACGGCGAAAACGCTCCGCGACAACCTTGCACCGTCGGCCACGACATGCGAAGCCGCAGGGCCAATATCCCACGAACTCACCCGTTCGGGGTAATACGACCGGCCGTACCCCGCAGCTCCACGCCGAGGCGAGGGTCTCGGACGGGGGAACACTAGGATGGGCGGGGCCGTTATCGGCAATGACTACGGAATTCATGGTCGCGGCAGCGTGGGAGGCGGGAATGGCGACGGTCACCGGGAGTGGCGCCCAGCCGGCGCTCGCGGACTGCACCCCGGCGGCCGACGGCTCCCCGGCCCGCCCTCCGCAGTCGGTGCTGACCGACGCGGGCGACCTGCTGCGCGCGCTGGCGGCCCCGGTCCGGATCGCGATCGTGCTGCAGCTGCGGGCGGCCGACCGGTGCGTGCACGAGCTGGTGGACGCCCTCGACGTCGCCCAGCCGCTGATCAGCCAGCACCTGCGGGTGCTGAAGACGGCCGGGGTGGTCCAGGGCGAGCGCCGCGGCCGCGAGGTCGTCTACCGGCTCGCCGACGACCACCTGGCGCACATCGTGGTCGACGCCGTCGCCCACGTGCAGGAAGGAAAGTGATGAACACGGCCCCGTCGCGCAGCCAGGCCCCGGTGCCCGGGCGCCGATCCACCCGGCAGCGGGCCGCGGTCGTCGAGCTGCTCAGCACGATCGACGACTTCCGTTCGGCCCAGGAACTCCACGACGAGCTGCGCAAACGCGGCGACGGAATCGGCCTGACGACGGTGTACCGCACGCTGCAGTCGCTGTCGGAGGCCGGCGAGATCGACGTGCTGCGCACGGATTCGGGCGAGGCGATCTACCGCCGGTGTTCGGCGCACCACCACCATCACCTGGTCTGCCGCCTGTGCGGCCGCACGGTGGAGGTCGAAGGGCCGGCGGTCGAGCGCTGGGCGGAGAAGATCGCGGCCGAGCACGGTTTTTCGGAGATCTCGCACACCGTGGAGATCACCGGCACCTGCGCCGAGCACTAGGGCGTGTCTGACAAATATCTCGGTTGGTTGCTGGGATGCTGCTGGTTGTGTCGCGGTTTCGGTTGCTCTCCGATGAGCAGTGGGCATTGATCGAGGACCTGCTTCCGGTTCGTACTGGCAAGCGAGGCAGGCCGTTCTCCGATGCGCGGGCGATGGTCGAGGGGATCATCTACCGGTATCGGTGCGGGATCGCGTGGCGCGATGTGCCGGCGGTGTTCGGTCCGTGGCAGACGATCTGGACCTGGCACCGCCGACTGGCCGGCGACGGAACGTGGGACACGGTGCTGCAGCGGCTGTTGGCCGGAGCTGACGCGTCAGGCCTGGTGAATTGGTCGGTGTCGGTGGACTCGACGATTGCCCGAGCGCATCAGCACGCCACGAACATCACCCGTCCCACAGGGGGCTGGGTCGAACTACACGGATCTGCTGAGCGAGCCGCCTGATCATGCGATCGGCCGTTCCCGCGGCGGATGGAGCACGAAGGTGCACCATCTCGTCGACGGGAACGGCCGGCCGCTGGTGATTCTGGTCGGCCCCGGTCAGGCCGGCGACGCACCGATGTTCCTGCACCTCATGCGACACCTGCGCGTCCCTCGATCTGGACGTGGTCGAGCCCGCACCCGGCCCGACCGCGTCCGCGGCGACAAGGCCTACTCCTCGAGGGCGATCCGTGGGCATTTGCGCGACCGCGGCATCACCGCGGTAATCCCCGAACCGGCTGACCAGGCCGGGCACCGCCAACGCCGCGGCTCCCGCGGCGGCCGCCCGCCCGCATTCGACCCGGTCGACTACCGCGGTCGCAACGTCGTCGAACGACGGTTCAACCTGCTCAAACAATGGCGTGGCCTGGCCACTCGCTACGACAAGCTCGCCATCGTCTACCGATCAGCGGTCGTCCTCCATGCGGTGATCACATGGACCAAGGCTTTGTCAGACACGCCCTAGCGCACCCCAACGGACGACACGCGTACCTGAACGGACGACTCGCGTACCCAGGCGGACGACACGACGCCAGGCGCTCGTTCCGCCCGTGTCGTCCGCCTGCGTACGCGTGTCGTCCGCCTGCGTACGCGTGTCGTCCGGCTGGGTACGGGGATGTCAGTACTCGTAAGGGTCTTTGGGGGCCGGGACCGGCGTGACCGAGGCGGGGGCGAAGTCCGGGGTGTAGCTGTTGTCCTTGGTGGCCGTGCCCGGGACCACCTTGCCCGTGACCTGGATCCACGCGTCGCTGGCCAGGTGGTCGGCTTCGCCGCCGCGGAGGCGGACCGTCACCGGGAAGGCGTCCGCCGCGCAGCAGCTGATCACCAAGCGGGCCAGGAGTGTGCTGCCGTCGGTGTGCACCACGAACCCGGTCAGGGAGACCGTGCGGTCGTTCAACGTGCCGGCCGAGTCCCAGCCCGCGCGGGTGACGAACTCGTTCACCGTCAACGGCACCACGTTGCCCGCCGGCAGTGGGGGGAACGCCGCGGCGTTGGCCGCCGCCGCGGTCGACGGGGCGCGCGCTTCCGTGCGGATCACCGAGTCCGCGCCCAGTGCCGGCGGGGCGATCAGGAACACCGCCAGCACCGGCACCAGCAGCAGCCACGCGGGCCGGGCCGAGTGTGCGTGGCCGTCGTGCTCGTGGGCGACGGCCTTCCGCGACGCCACCAGATCCCGCACGATCGCGACGGCGCCCAGCAGCACCATCACCGCACCGCCGGCGATGATCCACGGCTGCTGCGCCGGTTTGACGTACCTCAGGTAGTCGCCGTTGGCCGCGATCTTGACCAGCGCCCCGCCGAGCAGGATCAGCAGGATGTTCTGGGTTTCCCGCTTCACGCGACCCCCACCAGGAATCCGGCCCCCAGCGCGCAGGCCACTGCCACCACGAACGTCACCGGTGCGAACCGCACCGCGAACGCGCGGCCGAACGTGCCCGCCTGCAACGCGAACAGCTTCACGTCGATCGCCGGGCCCACCACCAGGAACACCAGCTTCGGCAGCAGGGGCAACGCCGTCAGCGACGCCGCCACGAACGCGTCCGCCTCGCTGCACAGCGCCAGCACCACCGCCAGCACCGCCAGCACCACCACGCCCAGCACCAGCTGGTCACCCAGCACGCCGAACCAGCGGGCCGGCACCAGGACGTTCAGCGCCGACGAAATCAACGCCCCCAGCACCAGGAAACCGCCCGCCTCCACCAGGTCCGTGCGCGCTGTTTCGGCGAAGACCCGCCACCGCTGACCGCCCGCCACGTCCGGCAGCCGCCGCAGCGCTCGTTCGGTGATCCACTCCAGCTTGCCCCAGCGGGCCCACAGCCAGCCCATCGCCATCGCCGTGGCCAGTGAGCCGGCGAAACGGGCCAGCACCATCTCCGGCTTGCCGGGGAACGCCACCGCGGTCGCCACCAGCACCACCGGGTTCACCGCCGGCGCCGCGAGCAGGAACGTCAGCGCCGCGGCCGGCGCCACCCCCTGCCCCATCAGCCGCCGGGCCACCGGCACCGACGCGCATTCACACCCCGGCAGCGCGACCCCGGCCAGCCCGGCGACGCCGACGGCCGCGCCGGCGCGGCGGGGCAGCACCTTCTCCAGCACGCGTGCCGGCACGAAAGCCGCGATGGCCCCGCTGATCAACACGCCCAGCACGAGGAAGGGCAGCGCCTGCACGCACACCGCGACGAACACGGTCGAGCCGGTGCGCAACGCCGGCACGTCGAACAGCTGCTGCAGCCGGCCCTGGGCGAGGATCGCGATCAGCAGGATCGCGCACAGCACTTCGACCGAGCTGATCCGGAACCGGCGGGTGCGCCGGCCGGGCTCGGCCTCGGTGTCGGAAACGATGTTCACGAAGGCGATGATGCCAGGACCGTCCGACAGGAGGAGACCCGCACGGGCCGCGAACGGAGGATCACGGTCCGTTTCGGTACCGAATCCTCCGTTCGCGGCGGAAAATCCACCCCGGACGGGTCAGTCGCCGAGCCCGATTCCGGGCAAATCGGTCCGCAGCTGCGAAGCCGTCGAGACCACCAGCATCAGCAACGTCCCGAGCGCGGCCGCGTCCAGCCCCGCCGCCGGGAAGGCGTACCGCAGCGTGACGTCGACGCCGTTGTCCGAATGCCCGACCCCGAGCGTCCCGAACAGCCCCTGCCCCGCCCGCTCGGCGACGGCGACCGAAAGCGACGGCTCGTCCGCGAGGTCCCAGCCGACCACGCAGGTCAGCGTGAGCACCGTGAGGCCCTCGCCGAGCCGGGTCGCCTGGATCACGCACGGCACCCCGCCGTGGGAGAACGTCAGCGCGCCGTCGTCGTCGACGTGCACCTCGAGGTAGCGCTCCAGCGCCTCGCGGGCGCGGGTCAGCAGCTCCGCGGTTTCCACCGCTTCCGTGGCGCTCACGAAGAAGCCGCCTGGTCGACCGCGCCGCCGAAGCGGCGATCCCGCTTCGCGAATTCCAGGCAGGCCCGCCACAGGTGGGTCCGGTCGAAGTCCGGGAACAGCGTGTCCTGGTACACCATTTCGGCGTAGGCCGACTGCCACAGCAGGAAGTTCGACGTCCGCTGCTCGCCCGAAGGCCGCAGGAACAGGTCCACGTCCGGCATCTCGGGCTGGTACAGGTACTTCCCGATGGTCTTCTCGTTCACCTTGCCGGGGTCCAGCTTCCCGGCGGCGACGTCCTGCGCGATCCGCTGCATCGCGTCACCCAGCTCGGCCCGGCCGCCGTAGTTGACGCACATGGTCATGTTCAGCGCCGTGTTGTGCTTGGTCTTCTCCTCGGCCGCCTGCAGCTCCTTGATCACCGACGCCCACAGCTTCGGCCGCCGCCCGGCCCAGCGGATGCGCACGCCGATCGAGCCGAGGTAGTCGACCTGGCGGCGGATGGTGTCGCGGTTGAAGCCCATCAGGAACCGCACCTCTTCGGGGCTGCGCTTCCAGTTCTCGGTCGAGAACGCGTACACCGAGAGCCATTTGACGCCGAGCTCGACCGCGCCGCTGGCGACGTCGATCATCACCGCTTCGCCGCGCTTGTGGCCTTCGATCCGCGGCAGGCCGCGCTGGTTGGCCCAGCGGCCGTTGCCGTCCATGACCAGCGCGACGTGCTTGGGCACCAGCTCGCGCGGGATTTCCGGCGGTTTCGCGCCCGACGGGTGCGGATCCGGGGCCCGCAGCTCGTACCGCGACGCCTTGTTCTCGCGTCCCCTGCGCAGCACTGCGAGCCTCCCTGGATGGGTGAAACCGGTCAGGCCCGACCCTACTGCCCGGGCAGCACCTACCTGTCGGGGGTTGGGGTGGCGGAGCCCCGCGACGAAGCTCCGGACGGCACAGCCGCTTCCCGGGCGCGTCGCTCGACCAGCGGAAGGGACCGGAGCTGCCGCTCCAGGTGCCACTGCAGGTGCGCCGCGACCAGGCCGCTCGCGTCGCGGCGGGTGCCCGGCAGGGTCGCCTCGGCCATCGGCCACTCGCCGTGCAGCAGGGCCGTGAGCAGGTCCAGGACCTCGGGCGCGGGGTGCACGGAACCGGGGACGCGGCAGTCGGAGCACATCGAGCCGCCGGCGGAGACGCTGAAGGCGACGTGCGGGCCCGGAAGGCCACAGCGGGCGCACTCGGTGAGCGCGGGCGCCCACCCGGCGTAGGACATCGCGCGCAGCAGGAACGCGTCGAGCACCAAGGAGGAATCGCGCTCCCCCTCGGCCAGCGCCCGCAGCGCCCCGACGACGAGGAGGTACAGCTTGAGCACCGGCTCGCCCTCTTCGGCCGAGAGCCGGTCCGCGGTTTCGGCGATCGCGCTGGCCGCGGTGTAGCGCTGGTAGTCGGCGACCAGCGGCACCTGGAACGCGTCGACGGTCTCGACCTGGGTGATGACGTCGAGCGTGCGCCCGGTGTAGAACTGCACGTCGACGTGGCCGAACGGCTCCAGCCGGGCCCCGAAGCGCGACGAGGTGCGCCGCACGCCCTTCGCCACGGCGCGGACCTTGCCGTGCCGGCGGCTCAGCAGGGTGACGATCCGGTCGGCCTCACCCAGCTTGTGCGTGCGCAACACCACCCCGGTGTCGCGGTAGAGGTTCACCACCCCGACATCGTCCCACTTCGGGGTGATGCCGGGGTGGAGCGCCCCGCGGAAACACGAGGATCAGCAGTAGTAGCCGTAGCAGGTGCTGGCGGCGACGGCCGCGATGATGATCCAGACGATCGTCAGCACGCAGCCCAGCGCGCCGATGATGGTGGCGATCAGGCAGAGCGTCTTCGTGGTGCGCGAAGCCTGCTCCGCCATCGCGTAGTTGCCCTGCATCTTGTACGTGCCGACCTCGTTGGACTTCATGATCGCGAAGATCGCGAGGATCCAGCAGAGGAAGATGCAGCCGATCGCCCAGCCCTTGTAGTCCTTGATGGCGTTGATGTCGCCGCCACCGGGCATGCCGTAGCCGGGGGCACCGAAGCCGCCGGTGGGCGGCTGGCCGTACGGCGCGGGCTGCCCGTACGGCGGCGGCTGCTGGCCGTAGGGCGCGGGCATGCCGCCGGACGGCGGGCCGTAGCCCGGCTGCTGCGGCTGCTGGCCGTAGGGCTGCTGCTGGCCGTAGGGATTGGTCATGACGTGGTACCCCAACTATTCGTGAGCTTCCGCCGGGTGACTCCGGCGGTGGTGCGGGAAGGAAACAAGGTCAGCGCTGTTCGTTCGGCGGCTGGCCGAACTGGCCCGGCTGGATCTTCTGGGTGGCCTCGGGCGTGCCCTGGGCGTCCGGGCGCAGCATCTGGGTGCGCTCGGCCTGCTCGTCGAAGGCGGTCTCGCCGCCGGAGCCCGGGCGCAGCATCTGGGTGCGCTCCGCCTGCTCGTCGAACGCGCCACCCGGCGGCGGCGCGAGCGGCTGCTGCCCGAAGCCGCCCGGCTGCGGGGGCTGGGCGCCGAAACCGCCGGGGGACGGCGGCTGGCCGAACCCGCCCGGCTGCGGCTGGCCGAAGCCACCCGGAGCGGGTTGCTGCTCGAAGCCACCGGACTGCGGCTGCTGCGGGAAACCGCCGGACGCGGGCTGCTGCTCGAAGCCACCGGACTGCGGCTGCTGCGGGAAGCCACCGGCCGCGGGTTGCTGCGGGAAACCGCCGGAGGGCGGCTGGCCGAACTGGCCGGGCTGCTGCCCCGGCGGCGGGAAGCCGCCGGCGAACGCCTGCCCGCCCGGCTGGCCGAAGCCACCCGGCGCGGCCTCGTCGGCGTTGACCACGACCGTGCCGACGATCTTGTCGGAGAGGGTCTGGGACTTGTCGTCCCACAGCGGCCACAGCCAGCCGACGTAGCAGACGGCGCTGTCGACGGCGTGCGCCAGGTCGCGCAGGAACGCCATGCCCGGGCCGACCGGCTGCCCGGTGTCCTCCCGGACCAGCTTGATCTTGGCGTACCGCTTGCCCATCGACTGGCCGGTGTTGCCCTGCGTGATCCACCGGTTGTAGACGGTCCAGGCGAGCTGGCCCAGCCAGCCGAGCACGCCCACCAGCACCCACAGCGAGCCGACGTTCCCGAAGACGAACAGGAGCGGGGTGAGGATCAGGTACAGCACGAGGATGGGACCGATGTCGATGAGCCAGCCGAGGGCACGCTGCCCCCAGCTCGCGTAGTTCTGCGGCGGTCCGAAGGGGTTGCCCTGCTGGCCGAACGGCGCGGGCTGACCGAACGGCGCCTGCTGCCCGAAGGGCGCGGGCTGCCCGTACGGCGCCTGCCCCGGCTGCGGCTGGCCGAACGGCTGCTGGCCACCGGGCGGCGGCCCGAAGGACTGCTGCCCGTAGGGATCGGTCATTGGGTCTTCCCCTCGCTGGTCACTTCCCCGACATGCGGAAACGGATCCGCCCTCGTCGGCCCGGTCCGCGGGAGCGTACTCGGTTCGCCTTCGGCCTCGCCGCCCAGGCTTCAGCTGTCCGGGTGAATCCCCACACCGTCCGACGCGGTCCGCGGACACCCGGTTCCCGCCGGCCGGAAATCAGACGCGCAGGCCGGTGAACGGCGCGAACGGGAGGTTGCGGATGACGAACCAGACGACGAACACGACCGAAAACACCAGCGGCGTCCACTTCCAGTGGAGCCAGCTGTTCATCGCGCGGCCGCGCAGGCGCCCGAGCGTCCACACGGCCGTGCTCCACACCATCAGCAGCACGACGACGAACGAGACGGCGTTGTAGTGCAGGGCCGCGGGGATGTCGCCGTGCATCAGGCTGTAGGCCATCCGCATGCCGCCGCAGCCCGGGCAGTCGATGCCCAGCAGCGCCTTCGTCGGGCAGAGGGGCAGGAAGCCGCCGGGGGTGGTCGGATCGCCGATCCAGACCACCGCGCAGCACGCGCCGAGCCCGGCGACGACGGCCATCGGCGCGCTCAGGGCCCGCAGCTTGGCCTTGGCACCGCGGGCCGGATGTCCCGTGTAGACGGTCGTGGTCACGGCGTCAGCCTGCTCGCGTTCATGCCGACGAACACGATCATCACCACGATGAAGACGACGTAGAGCAGCAGGAGGATCCCGGTCGTGATGGCCGACCACATCGCCCACTTGCGGGCGTCGGCGGCGGCCTTCTGCGCCTCGGCGTACTGGCCCTGGAACCAGAGCGACTGCACCTGGCTGGACTTCACGATCGCCACCACGCCGAGGGGCAGGCAGCAGAGCACGGTGCTCAGGATGGCCCACACCATGTTGTTGTCCGGCGGCGGCCCGTACGGGTTCGGCGGCGGATAGCCGTAGCCGTAGCCGGGCCCGCCCTGGGGCGGGTACGGCGGCGGGTACTGGTCGGTCACCGGGATCCTCCTGCTGCTGTGTTACGTCAGTATCGCGGTGTGGTCGTGCCGAACGTGAAGACACCCGCGATCATCAGGATGACCCACAGCACGATCCACACGACGCCGACGACCGCCGAGATGATCGCCCACTTCTTGGCCGAGTTGGCGGCCTCCTGCGCGGCGGCGGTCTGGCCCTGCGCCCACAGGCCGTTCACCTTCGCGGCCTGCACGATCGACACGACGCCGAACGGGAGGCAGCACAGGATCGTGGTGAGGATGGCCCACACGAGGTTGTTGCTCGGGGGCGGGCCCGGCTGGTAACCGCCCGGCTGCCCACCGGGGTAGTTCGGCTGGCCGCCGGGCTGGTTCGGCTGGTCGCCGGGGTAGTTGGGCATGCCCTGGCTGTCGCTCATGGTCGGTCGTTCCCCTTCGTCGTGCTCCACAGACGACCACCGGATCCGCGGGCCGCCCCGACCGGCCGCGGTGTGGTCGAAGCCGAGACTGTAGGGGGCGCGATCATCGCGCACCCCGCGTTTCGTCCCGTCGCGACCGAATCGAGACCAGGAATTCCGCTGATCCTCCCCCGCCGGGGAAAGTGCCGGTCAGAAGCCCAGCCGACGTAACTGACGGGGGTCGCGCTGCCACTCCTTGGCCACCTTGATGTGCAGGTCGAGGTAGACCTTCGAGCCGAGCAGCGCCTCGATGTTCTTGCGGGCGGTGGCACCGACCTCGCGCAGCCGTTCGCCCTTGTGGCCCAGGATGATCCCCTTCTGGCTGGGCCGTTCCACGTAGAGGAACGCGTGCACGTCGACGAGGTCGTCGCGGCCTTCGCGGGGCAGCATCTCCTCGACCGTGACGGCGATCGAGTGCGGCAGCTCGTCGCGGACGCCTTCCAGCGCCGCTTCGCGGATCAGCTCGGCGACCAGCGTCTGCTCCGGCTCGTCGGTGAGCTCGCCGCCCGGGTACAGCTGCGGTCCCTCGGGCAGCCGCTGGACCAGCAGGTCGGCCAGGGTGCCGACCTGGAAGCCGTCCACTGCGGACACCGGGACGAGCTCGGCGAAGTCCATCACTTGCTGCAGCGCAAGCAACTGTTCGGCGACCTGCTGGGGCTGGACGAGGTCGGTCTTGGTGACGATGCCGATCACCGGCGTCCGCTTGGCGATCTTCTGCAGCTCGGCGGCGATGAACTTGTCGCCGGGCCCGATCTTCTCGTTCGCCGGGACGCAGAAGCCGACGACGTCCACTTCGGACCAGGTCGTGTGCACGATGTCGTTGAGCCGCTCGCCGAGCAGGGTGCGCGGACGGTGCAGGCCCGGCGTGTCGATCAGGACGAGCTGCGCGTCTTCGCGGTGGACGATCCCGCGGATCGCGTGCCGGGTGGTCTGCGGCTTGCTGGAGGTGATCGCGACCTTGGTGCCGACGAGGGCGTTGGTCAGCGTCGACTTGCCGGCGTTGGGCCGGCCGACGAAGCAGGCGAAACCGGAACGGTGCTCGGTCATCGTTCGAGCACCTCGAGAACCGTGCCGTCCGGGGCGGCGAGGATGATCGGCGCGTACTTCGCGATGTCGCGGACCGCGTGCACGGACGCGCCCTTGAGCAGGCCCTCGTCGCTGACGACGGCAGCGGCTTCGATGCCCTCGGCGCCGCTGGACAGGGCGGCGGCGACCGCGGCTTGGAGCGCGGTGAGCTTGAACGACGGCTGGTCGACCGTGCCCGCGGCATACGTGCGGCCGTCGGTGTCGCGGACCGCGGCGCCCTCGGGGGCCTGGATGCGGGCGCGCGAGGACCGGGCCAGCGTGACGAGTTTCTGGTCCTCGGCCTCGAGGTCAGGCATGTTCGACGCTCCTGTCGCGTTCGTCGGGGTGGGGCAGGCGCGTGCGGCGGCGCGTCCGGTCGACGGGGTCCGTCATGGCCTCGGCATCGGCCGGGTGCACGACCACGGAGGTGATCCGCATGCGGCCGCGCCGGTCCTTGCCCCCTTCGGCGAACAGCCGAAGGCCGGCGACCTCGGCTTCGGCCCCCGGCAGCGGGACCCTACCCAGTCGTTCCGCGAGCAGCCCGCCCACCGTCTCCACGTCGTGGTCTTCGAGGTCGATGCCGAACAGTTCGCCCAGGTCGTCGACGGTCATCCGGGACGAGACGCGGACCGCGCCGCCGTCGAGCTCCTCGACCTCGGGGCGTTCGTCGGCGTCGGACTCGTCGGTGATCTCGCCGACGATCTCCTCGAGGACGTCCTCGATGGTCAGCAGGCCCGCCGTGCCGCCGTACTCGTCGACGGCGATCGCCATGTGGTTGTGCGAGCGCTGCATCTCTTTGAGCAGCTCGTCGAGCCGTTTCGAGTCGGGGACGAAGGACGCCGGGTTCATCACCGAGTCGACGACCGTGCTCGGCCCGTCCGGGTCGAGGTAGCCGGCCATCAGGTCCTTGATGTTGACGACGCCGACGATGTCGTCGACGGACTCGTCGACCACCGGCAGCCGGGTGAACCCGGTGCGCAGCGCGAGGGCGAGGGCCTGCCGGACGGTCTTGGTGCGCTCGATCCAGACGATCTCGGTGCGCGGGACCATCACCTCGCGGGCCACGGTGTCGCCGAGCTCGAACACCGAGTGGATCATTTCGCGCTCGGAGTCCTCGACGACGCCGCGTTCCTGGGCCATGTCGACGAGCTCGCGCAGCTCGACCTCGGAGGTGAACGGGCCTTCGCGGAAGCCCTGGCCGGGGGTGATGGCGTTACCGATGAGGATGAGCAGCCGCGACAGCGGGCCGAGGACGGAGCCGAGGACGCGGACGGGCCCGGCGACGTACCGGCCGATGCGGTAGGGGTGCTGACGGCCGAGGGTGCGGGGGCCGACGCCGATCAGGACGTAGCTGACCACGACCATGACGACGGCGGCGACCAGCACGGCGAGGCCGAGCGGCGCCAGCCGGGTGCCCACGAACACGGTGACCAGCACGGTCGCGGTGAGTTCGCAGCCGAGCCGGAGCAACAGCAGCAGGTTGATGTGGCGCCGCCGTTCGGCGACGACGGCGGCGAGGTGGCGGGCGCCGGGCAGCCCGAGCCGGGCGAGGCCGTCGGCCCGGGCTTGCGAGACGGTGCTGATCGCGGCGTCCGCCGCCGCGAACACGCCCGCCAGGAGGACGAGCGCGATCGCGAAGAAGAGCTGTTCCATGGCTGGCGCCTAGGGCGTTTCCCCGGCGGGTGGCTCGGCGGCGGCCGGGGCGTCGAGCCCGGCGATGCCGAGGACGCGGTCGTCGGTGCTGCGCTGCGCGTCCCGCTTGTCCAGGGCGGCGACGGCGTCCTGGTACTCGCCGAGGATGCGCTTCTGGAGCGCGAACATCTCACGCTCTTCGGCGGGTTCGGCGTGGTCGTAGCCGAGGAGGTGGAGCACGCCGTGCACGGTGAGCAGGTGCAGCTCGTCGATCAGGGCGTGGCCGGCGGTCTTGGCCTGGTCCTTGGCGAACGCCGGGCAGAGCACGATGTCCCCGAGCAGCGCCGGTGACGCGTCGGGCGCGTCGGGGCGGCGGGAGGAGTCGAGCTCGTCCATCGGGAAGGCCATGACGTCGGTGGGGCCCGGGAGGTCCATCCAGCGTTCGTGCAGGTCTTCCATGACGTCGAGGGTGACGAGGAGGATGGACAGCTCGGCGAGCGGGCTGACCTCCATCTTGTCGAGGGCGTAGCGGGCGGCGGAGACGATGGACGTCTCGTCGACGTTGACGCCGGACTCGTTGGCGATCTCGATGCTCAACGCCGGTTGCCCTTCCAGCCGTCGGTCTGCTGGGCGTCCTGCACGGCCTGCCACTTCTCGTAGGCGTCGACGATGCTCGCGACGAGCCGGTGCCGGACGACGTCCTGGCTGGTCAGCTCGGCGAAGTGGAGGTCTTCGACGCCGGTGAGGATGTCGCGCACGACGCGCAGGCCGCTGCGCTGCCCGCTGGGCAGGTCGACCTGGGTGATGTCGCCGGTGACGACGATCTTGGAGCCGAAGCCGAGGCGGGTGAGGAACATCTTCATCTGCTCGGGCGTGGTGTTCTGGGCCTCGTCGAGGATGATGAAGGCGTCGTTCAGGGTGCGGCCGCGCATGTACGCCAGCGGGGCGATCTCGATCGTGCCGGCCTGCATGAGCCGCGGGATGGACTCCGGCTCGACCATGTCGTGCAGCGC
Organism: Amycolatopsis sp. NPDC004747; assembly: GCF_053601335.1. Lineage (NCBI taxonomy): Bacteria > Bacillati > Actinomycetota > Actinomycetes > Pseudonocardiales > Pseudonocardiaceae > Amycolatopsis > Amycolatopsis sp. NPDC004747. The sequence continues at coordinate 161,323 of NZ_JBSGBQ010000022.1, forward strand.
GTCGTAGAGCGGCCGCAGGTACGGGTCGATCTTCTCGTTGAGGGTGCCGGGCAGGTAGCCGAGGCGCTCGCCGGCTTCGACGGCCGGGCGGGTGAGCACGATGCGGGTGACCTGCTTGGCCTGCAGGGCCTGGACGGCTTTCGCCATGGCGAGGTAGGTCTTGCCGGTGCCGGCGGGGCCGATGCCGAAGACGATGGTGTGCTTGTCGATGGCGTCGACGTACCGCTTCTGGTTCAGCGTCTTGGGCCGGATGGTCTTGCCGCGGCGGGAGACGATGTTGAGGCTGAGGACCTCGGCCGGCGAGGCGTCCCCGGTGGAGAGCATGCCGATGGTGCGGCGGACGGTGTCGGGCCCGACCTGCTGGCCGCCGCCGGCGAGCTGCACGAGCTCGGCGAAGACGCGTTCGGCGAACGCGACGTCGGCGGGGGTGCCGGTCAGCGTGACCTCGTTGCCGCGGACGTGCACGTCGGCGGCCAGGAGCTCCTCGGCGACCCGCAGGTTTTCGTCGCGGGAGCCCAGCAGGCTGAGTGCGGCGGCGTCGGGAATGGGAAACCGGGACTGCGCGGCCTGAACGGAGGCATCCTCGGTCTTGGCGACGTCCTCGGGGACGTCGGGTCGGGCGGCACCACCCGGTACGGTTCCGGCCACGTGGCCTCAGGCCTGCTTTCTCGGTGAGGGAGATCGGACCCCACCGATGCTACTGGCACCCACCGACAAGACGCAGGCCGGTTTCCCTAGTCCTGCTCCGGCGCCCCGAACAACCCGAGCGGCTCCCCGCCCAGGACGTGGGCGTGCACGTGGAAGACGGTCTGCCCGGCGTCTTCATCGGTGTTGAAGACAACCCGGTACCCGCTCTCGACGATGCCCTCGAGCTCGGCAACCTTGCGAGCGGTGGCGACGACATCACTCAGCAGCCGCGGATCCCCCGCGGCAAGCTCGGCAACGTTCCGGTACCGCTTCCGGGGCACGACGAGCACGTGCACCCGAGCCTGCGGCCGAATATCCCGGAAGGCAAAGGTGGTCTCATCCTGATAGACAACGTCAGCGGGGATCTCCCCACCAATGATCCGTTCAAAGAGGGTGTCAGCAGCAGTCTCACTCATGAAGGCACCCTATCGACCCGCCGTCAAGCCCCACCCAACCCAGCCAGCGAGAAGGCCGAAGGCCGCCGAGCCGGCAACACGCCCCACCCAACAAACCACCCACCCAAGCCGCGGGGGGTCCGGGGGCTCGCCCCCAGCCCGCGCCGGAGACCTCCAGGGAGCCGTGGCCGAGGAAGAACACGGTGCCGCCGGGGAACTCCCGCTCCACGGCCAGGCCGAGG